>JANQIR010000016.1 GCA_028282065.1 Aestuariivirgaceae bacterium | reverse complement strand
CCGTACCGGTACGGCCGCCGCTACAATCGCCGGCGATACTACCGCCACCGTGGATACGGCTATCGCGGGTATGGATATGGCGGCCGCGGGAACTACCTCGCCCCGCGCTACGGCCAGGGACGCTGACACGGCGGCAGGAGCCGGTGGCCGGCCGTCAAAAGTCCGTCGGCTGGCCACCCTCCTCAATTCTACGGGCCACGAAGGCTTCGATTTCTTCCTCGATGGCCGGATCGATCGGTGGCCGCCGATACTCAGCCAGCGCCCGCTTCCACACGGCGTTGGCCTTCTGCCAGGCCTGCGGCGCGCCATCGGACTGCCACTGCTCGAAGTTGCGCCAGTCTGAAATCAAAGGCGCATAGAACGCATCCTCGTAGCGCTCAAGCGTGTGTGCCGCACCAAAGAAGTGGCCGCCCGGCCCGACCTCGCGGATTGCTTCGAGGCCGAGAGCGTCCTTGCCGATATCAAGCGGATTGAGGAACTCGCGCACCATCTGGAGCAGATCGACATCAAGGGCAAATTTCTCGAAAGACGCAACGAGACCGCCTTCCAGCCAGCCGGCAGAGTGGATGATGTAGTTGCCGCCTCCCAGTATCGCACCCCATAGGGAAAATACGGTCTCATAGGCAGCCTGGGCATCGACCGAATTGGCTGCGTTCGTGCTGGATGTGCGGTAAGGCAGGCCATAGCGGCGCGCCAACTGACCGCCAACAATGCAGGCTTTCATGTATTCGGGCGTTCCGAAAGCGGGCGCGCCGGATTTCATGTCCACGTTCGATGTGAAGCCGCCATAGATCGCCGGCGCTCCCGGCCGTGCAAGCTGGCCCAGAGCAATACCGGCAAGCGCCTCGGCGTTTTGCTCCACCAGGGCCCCGGCGATGGTCACCGGTGCCATTGCGCCGGACAGCGTAAAGGGCGTGACAATGACAGGCTGGTTGCGGCGCGCCATCTCGACGATGCCCATGGCCATCGGGCCGTCGATTTTCAGCGGTGAGTTTGTGTTCACAACCGTGTGGACAGACGGTTCGCGGTCAAGCTGTTCGTGACTTATGCCGCGCGCGATCCTTGCCAGTTCTATGCCGTCCATCAATCTTTCACGGCCGGTTGAGGAGGCGAACACAACCTTGTCGGTCAGCAGGGCTTTGGACCGGCCAAGATGCAGATGCCGGATGGATGGATGGATGTCGAGCGCATCGACCGAAGCGCCTGCCGCCACATGGATAATGTTGAAGTATTGAGACAGACGCATGAAATCTTCAGCGTCGCGTAACGTGCCGGGCCGCCGGCCCCGGCCTGCGTCTGAACAATTGGGCGGTCCGCCTACGGGGCAGAAGGTGATCCAGTCGGCGCCGATCTGCAGATTGTGCGCCGGGTTCCGGGCATGGAAGGTGAACTGCGAGGGAACCGTCTTGAGAGCTTCAGTGATGATCTCCGCGCCGATCCTGACGGTTTCACCTGCAACGCTGGCGCCTGCCTGTTTCAACAGGTCGCGCGCTTCCGGCAGCAGTATCTCGATGCCGATGTCTTGCAGAACCCTCAGAGATTCCAGATGTATGCGCTCAAGTTCGTCGCTAGACAGGAGCTCTAGCGGTTTGATCCGGAGCCTGGGTTGCCGGAAAGGCAGTTGTGGAATGGGTTGAACCCGGCCATCCTCGCCACCCGCCCGCCGGCGGCCGCGGTGTCTTTGCCGCCTGTGCGGCCCGGTGGCGGTGTCCATCAGGGTCTCCTGTTCTCAAGCGTCAGCACCTCGCGGCCAGCGCATCATTGGATCCCCCTGAAACGAAACTGGCGGCGCATGCCTCAAATCGACAGCGCCGCCAGCAAATGTGTCATCAAAAACAGATGGTTAGCGTGGTGTCGTTACCGGCTTCGGCTGTTCCTTGTAAGGCTCCTTCGAGCGGAAGGCAGCCGTCCAATTCTCGGCATAGAAGAACACTTCAGGCATTGCATCCTCCTCTGGTTCGTGTCTTGATCCTCTATATGCCCCCTGTTTAAAGATGAATCAATTTCCAAATTTTCAATTTTTTGCTGAAAGAAATTCATCAATATGCGCCCACTTCTGGATATCCACCATCTTGAGATGATGATCGCGATAGACGAGACGGAGAGCCTTGCAGAAGCAGCCCACTTCGTCGGTGTCACGCCTTCAGCGCTTAGCCATCGTGTGCGGGAGGCGGAGCGGCGCCTCGACGTCATCTTGTTCCGCAAACATGGCCGGCAGTTACGGGCAACACCGGCGGCCGAACTGTTGACGGGCGAAGCACGGCTCATTCTGCAGCACCTATGGCATGCCGAAACGCTGGCAATCGGCGCAGGTGCGGGCGCGCGGCACCTCGTGCGGCTGACCGTCGGGACCTATAACAGTTTTCACTGGCTGCCCGACTTTCTCACTGCCTTTCGCGACAAACACGCAGACATCGATGTCGACATTCTCGCCAATGCGGTGCAACGGCCCTATGACCATCTGGCAAACGGCACGCTGGATGTGGCGATCACGCCGGATACGGTCATTCCTGGCGGCATACGTTCGGTTCCGCTGTTTGATGACCAACTCGTGGCGGTCATGCCGCACGATAACCCAATCACTCAGAACAGCTACGTCAGTGCCGAAGACCTGGTCGATGAAACGATACTGACCTACAGCTTTGCCAGTATTCCAGGATATGAGGGCGAGCGTTTCTGGTCGCCCTCGCATGTTATCCCGCGGCGCTCGATGCGTATTGAGTCCATCGAGGCAATCGTCGAACTGGTAAAAGCGGGGTTCGGCATCTCGATCCTCAGTCAGTGGGCCATGGAACCCATCGTGAAGAACAGCCAACTCACCATGAGCCGGCTCGGTCCGGACGGCCTGGACATTACCTGGAATGCAGTCGTGCGATACGGTGTTAGCGAGGACGGGCCAGCCATGGCCCTGGTGAATGCGCTGCAAAGCTGGTTTGCAGCACAGCCGGCGATCCGGCCCCCATCTCTCAGCTAGAGCATTTTTTGTGAAACCCGAGTCACTAAAAATGCTCTATCTCTTTGATATTGAGCATGTTCTTATCCGAAAACCGCACACACTTTGCGATCATGACGCGACGACAATGAGATCCTGGGCGGCCTGCCCGGCAAAATAGGACCGGCATTCGTCAACGAACACTTCCACCAGTTTGCGCGGATTTCCCGGCAGAAAGCCGAGAACAAGCTGAAGGGCTGGCACTTCTGTCACCAGCGGGACCGCCGCCAGTGCATCGCCGCCGTAGCTGACAGCGCATCTCGGTCTCATATTCAAGATCGCGCATCCCACGCCGCCTCCCACCAGCGAGCGGACCATTTCATGTGTCGTTGCCGTGGCTACGATTCTCGGCGCTATTCCGGCTTCTTCCATAATGGCCTGGTGGTTTTCACCGGCGACGGTCATGTCCAACAAGACCAGCGGCTGGTCTGCCAGTTCGCCAGGCGAGACAGTTGACCGTTTCGCCAGAGGGTGGCCATGCGGTGTCAACACGTAGGGCGGGACCGACAACAAGGCCTCATAGGTGATGCCCGGCCTGACGTTTCGCGCAACGAACACGATCACATCGTAGTCGCCGTTCAAGAGGCCGGTTTGGGCGCCTTCATTGTCACACTCGAAAAACTTCAGGGAGACGGCATTGTGCCCGGCAAGCAGCCGGCCGGCGATCTCCGGCATGAAGGCCGGTGCCACTGGCGCGTAGTACCCAATGCGCAAGGTGCCGGTCAGGGCGGACTTCAGCTCACCACCTGCGACCAGCAGATTGCTGTACTCCTCCAGAAGATGGCGGGCCTTTTCCGCCACGATGCGCCCTGTGGCCGTCGGCTGGATACCGCGCGAGGGATATCGCGTGATGAGGGTCAGCGCGAACTCCCGTTCCAATTGATCGATCGCAGAAGATATTGCCGAGGGCACAACATTCAGCTCTTCAGCCGCGCGCGTCAGGCTGCCGCGCTCGATGGCGGTCATGAAGTATCTCAGTGCCTTGATGGTGACGTTCATGGCAGACACGGCGGAAGAGTATTCCTCGAATTTTCCAAGGAATACTATCATAATTTTCAGTTTTTCAAATGAATTGAAATTTGCGACATCTTCTCTGGATGCATGACAAACCGGTATTGCCCGGTCAAAAGGATGATCGACATGGCCGCAATTGAAACATCCACAGCTCAGCCGGCTGCTAAAGCCCGGAAGCGGCGGGAGTGGAACTACAAACCCGACGTGCCGCTTCAGGTGTCTCCATTGTTCCAGTGGCCGCCCGATCCGGTCAGGATCTTCAAGTGGGTCTGGAATTCCTGGTTTTTGATATCAGAACGATTGATCATCGTGGGACTGGCGGTTTTGACCTGGTTCTATCTACAGCCCGCACTTGAGCGTTGCGAGACCTTTGCCATTGGCTGGATCGCCCAGATTTATGCGAAGAATTTCACCCTGATGGTGCTGGTCGCCGGTGGGTTGCACCTTTATTTCTATACGTTCGGACGCCAGGGCGATGAGCGCAAATACGACGGACGCGAGCTTGTCAGGAAGGGTCGTGCCTTCACCATGGGCAACCAGGTGCGTGACAACATGTTCTGGACGCTGGCCAGCGGCGTCACGGTGTGGTCCGGATATGAGGCCGTCATGATGTGGGCCATGGCCAACGGTTACGTGCCCTACCTGGCGTGGGGACAAAACCCGGTATGGTTCATTGCGTTGTTCTTGCTGGTACCAGTGTGGGAGTCCTTTTATTTCTACTGGATTCACCGCTTCCTGCACTGGCCGCCGCTTTACCGGATGGCGCATGCGGTCCACCATCGCAACACCAATGTCGGCCCCTGGTCGGGCATGTCCATGCATCCCATCGAGCACGTACTCTATCTGGGCTCGGTGCTGATCCATTGGGTGATACCAAGCCATCCGGTGCACATCATCTATCACCTTCAGTACTTCACGCTGACTGCTGCAACCACCCATACGGGCTTTGAAGGCGTTGTCGTCAAAGACAAGAACCGACTGGCGCTGGGAACGTTTCACCATCAGATGCATCACCGGTATTTCGAGTGCAATTATGGCGGGCTGGAAATGCCCTGGGACCAGTGGTTCGGATCATTTCACGACGGGACGACTGAATCCCATGCCCATATCCAGGAGCGCCGCCGGAGGATGATGGGCAATTCATAACGCTAGATACAGCGCCCGGAAACGCATTGTTCTGACACCGTCCCGGCCACACATTCCATTGACGTTGCAGGCAATAAGCTCTATCTCCGGGTATCGACATTTGGCCGGACGACTGGGCCGCACCGCCTCAAGACCATCCAGGGCGATCCCGTTTCAGAATTCTCTCCAAATTCGACGAACCGTGTTTAGTCTGGAATGTAACCGGATGAAAGCACACCAACTGATTGACTACAAAGGAAAATTCCATGAATTCTGGAACCGTGAAATTCTACAATGAGCAACGTGGCTACGGCTTTATTCAGCCGGACGAAGGCGGCAACGACGTTTTCGTGCATGCGACAGCGCTGGAGCGCGCCGGCATTTCAAGCCTGAGAGAAGGCCAGAAAGTGAAGTTCGACACCCAGGTGGACTCGCGCAGCGGCAAGACTGCTGTCGGTGCAATCGAACTGAGCTGATCCGGCACCGCCCGCTTGTCGGCGGGCACTGAATATCCATGTGCAGCCGCTGTCCACACACTGGGCAGCGGTTGTTTTTTGCATTAGGGTCTAGTCTCGCTAATCTCATTCAATTCGGTTTGCCAGGGTGGGAGGGAGTGTGAATGGACGCGATCGCAGAACAGGCTGGAGCCTACGGCCCCCTGATTGCCAATGCCATAAAGGCCGTAATCGTTCTCGTTTTGGGTTGGATTGCCGCGAGCGCGCTGAGCGGCATGACCCGCCGTAAAGTGCTGAGCAATGAGAACATTGACGACACGATAGGGAGCTTTGCAGCCTCCGGGGTCAAGTGGCTGGTGCTGCTTGTCGTGTTTATCGCCGTCCTACAGATTTTCGGAATCGCGGCAACCAGTCTGGTCGCCGTCCTCGGTGCGGCAACACTCGCCATCGGTCTTGCCTTGCAGGGTACGCTCAGCGATCTCGCAGCCGGGGTCATGCTGGTGATCTTCAGGCCCTACAGGCTTGGCCAGTTCGTCAGCATCGACGGAACCAGCGGAACCGTCAAAGACCTCAATCTGTTCATTACCGAACTGGTCACGCCGGACAACGTTCAGGTCATCATGCCCAACGGCAAGGCATGGGGTTCCATTATCACAAACTACTCGGCACATCCCACGCGCCGGCTCGACCTCACTTTCGGTATCGACTATGGCGACGACGCGGACAAGGCAATCGGTGTCATCTTGAAAACTGCAGGCGCGGACTCCAGGGTCCACGGCGATCCCGAACCATGGGTTAGGGTTGTCAATCTCGGCGATTCATCGGTCGATCTGGGCGTCAGGCTATGGTGTGACGCGGGCGACTACTGGGAACTCAAATTCGCCCTGACCAAACAGGTCAAAGAAGCATTCGACAAGAACGGTATCTCCATTCCGTATCCGCATTCGGTGGAAATACAAAAGTCCGAGTAGCGCATCAGAACCTAGGTGTTTGATAGTGAGCATGTTCTTATCCGAAAACCGCACACACTTTTCGGGAACATGCTCTAAAAATCCGTCGGTGCGCCGCCCTCTTCCCTGCGGCGTTCAACAAACGTATCGAGCTCTTCGCGAATGGCCGGATCCATGGGTGGCCTCTCATATTCGTCCAGCGCCTGTTTCCAAAGGGCATTGGCCTTGTCGAAGGCCTGCGGCCGGCCCGCCGCTTCCCATTGCTCGAAGTTGCGCCAGTCGGAAATCAGCGGTGAATAGAATGCGCTTTCGTAACGCGCCAACGTGTGCTGCGCGCCGAAGAAATGGCCGCCGGGCCCGACCTCCTGAATCGCATCGAAGCCCAGCGCATCCTGAGTCATTTCAAGGGGTTTGAGGAATTCCTTGATCATCTGAATCAGGTCAACGTCGAGAATGAATTTCTCGAAGCTGGCGACCAGGCCGCCCTCCATCCAGCCTGCGCCATGCTTTATCAGGTTACCTCCCCCCATGGTCACGGCCCAAAGCGAGAAAACAGATTCATAGGCCGCCTGGGCATCAACCGCGTTGGCGGCACAGGTGTTGGATGTACGGAAGGGAATGCCATAACGCCGAGCCAGCTGGCCTGTGGCGATGGTGGATTTCATGTATTCAGGTGTGCCGAAGGCAGGTGCGCCGGATTTCATATCCACGTTCGATGTGAAGCCACCATAGATGACCGGCGCTCCGGGCCGGACGATCTGAGTGAACGCCATGCCCGCCAGCGCCTCGGCATTCTGCTCAACGAGGGCACCAGCCACCGTTACCGGGGCCATGGCGCCTGCCAACGTAAACGGTGTGATGCAGATCACCTGATTGCGGGATGACATCTCGATGATGCCCTGCAGCATCGGGACATCCAGCTTCAACGGTGAATTGGTGTTAATGATCGACAGGATCGACGGTTGCCGGTCCAATTCCTCATGCGTGATGCCGCGAGCTATCCGTGCCATTTCTATAGCATCGGTAATGCGTTCGATGCCCAGCGAATAGCCGTAGAGCGGTTTGTCGGTCAGGGTTGCCAGATCGCGCACGGCATCCAGATGCCGGGTTGACGGGTGCAGGTCTATCGGCTCGACCGGGTAGCCGGCCACAACGTCAATGGCGTTGAAATACTGTGACAGCTTCACAAAATTGCGGAAGTCCGCCTGATTGCCAGGCCGGCGGCCATTGTCCAGATCGGAACTGTTGGGAGGGCTGGAAATGGCACAAAAGGTCATCCAGTCACCACCGATCCGCACGGTGTTTTCAGGATTGCGGGCGTGGTAGTCAAACTCCGCCGGAGCCGAAGCCAGCGCCTTTTCAATCAGCTCCGGTTCAAAATGCACACGCTCACCCCTTACATCGGCGCCCGCGTCCTTCAGAAGGCCGCGGGCCTCGGGGAGCATGAACTCAATGCCGATTTCCTTCAGAACCTGCAGCGATGTTCGATGAATGCTTTCCAGTTCATCTTCGGAGATCAGAGTTTGAGGAGGAAACAATCTGCGGGCCTGGCCCTTTTTCGGTTGCTGAATTCGCCGGGCCTGTTTTGCTCCGGCAGTGCGGCCGCGGCGGCGGGGCCCACGCTCTGGCGGCGTGGGCCGGGTGGCACTCTGACTCATCCCGTTCCTCTTTGTTGGTGCGCTTCATCATTGCGATAGAGCCGCATTTCAGGCGCCGTTGCGACCTGCCCGGCCAGCCAGCTTTCAAACTGGCGGATTTTCGGCCTCAGACGGTCGGTCTTTGCGCATACAAAGTCCCACGAGTAGCGGTGCGGCACCATCAGTTCGAAAGGCTGGACGAGCCGACCGGCCTTGATGTCCTCACCAGCGAACGGTCCAATGGTCATTGCGAC
>JANQIR010000014.1 GCA_028282065.1 Aestuariivirgaceae bacterium | reverse complement strand
ATGTCCGGTGCCGTTGAGCCGGCAGGTTGCGCAGTCATTGGCTTCACTCGTCCTGTGAAAGCAGTTTCAGCCTTTCGGCATAGTCTGGATCATTCATCAAGTCACGCACGATCTTCTTGTTGTTGTCGGACGGCAGCATGGCTTCCAAGCTGCGGACCATCTTGTCACGCTCATCGTTACTCAGGCTGGTTTGTTTCCGGATTTCGTCAATCTGCTGCTTGATCTCCGTTTCCTGGTCAAAGGCCAGTGCGCTATAGGCGAACACCACGGTGGAAATAGCTGCATTCCATTGTGAAATGTCCGTGAAACCGAACATCTTTATTTCAGATTCCATCTGTTTGCCCGCATCGGTTTCCTTGACGAACTCCTCCAGCGTTTCGAACTGGTCCAGGCCCTTGTCGTCGTATCGGCGGTTAACCTTGGCAAAAGCGTCGATGGCGCGCTTGGCGACCTCAATCGTGAGTTCGATTGTGTCGACATGTGGAACGTCGTCCGGCTCGATCGGTTCGTATGGAATCTGGTCTTCGTTTCCACGTGGGGAATGATCGGGAGCAGGAGGGGGCGACGGGTCCGGGATGCGAAAGCTGCCATCCGGCTTGATACCGCCGCCATCAATCCGCGATTGATCCTTAGCGGCAAGCAGGCTATTCGGGCCTGTTGCCAACAAGCCCGTCACACAGCAGCCAGTGATGATCAACGCACCCAAACGCACCATCTGTCCGCTCCGCCAAGCGCCGTACACGGCCGATTCTAATCCAAATTGCCGCCGATTGAAAACAGCCTGCAAGGTCCGTTGAACGCCCATGTCCAGACACAAACTCAAATGGTCGGCCGAACAGGTGTTCGACTATCTCAGAATCGAGTTTCCGCAAGCCTTTCGCGACGGAAACTGCTATCGGGCTGTTGCCTTGTCGCAGCAGCGCTCCACAGTACGGTTTGTCGCCGGCAAGACGCATCTGCGTCCGGGTGGGACGGTATCGGGGCCCGCTCTTATGCAACTCGTCGACATGGGCATTTATGTGCATTTGCTTGCAATCCACGCGCAAGGCGCACGGCTGGCGGTTACCACCAATCTGCAGATCAGTTTTCTGCGCAAGGCAGGGGAAGGGGCTCTGCTTTGCCATGTCGATATGATCAAGCATGGCCGTACGCTCAGTGTGTTCGATGTCCGTATCGTGGAAGAATCAACCGACAAGCTGATTGCGCATTCATCGGCGACATATTTTATGGGTGGTTGAACGAGTTTCAAATTCATTGAGGTATTATAATACCTCATGCATAAGTGGATTAAATAATTCGATAAAATCGGGATGGGCGCAAAATAGGGTTGACGGCCGGGTGATCATCGCCTATGTCCCGGCACCAGTTGAATGAAAGCGCCCGCCTGGGTGCTGCGGTGGGCTTCGGGCCCCTTCGGATAACCAGGAACTCTGCAATGAAAACCTATTCGGCACGGCCTTCCGAGGTCGAGAAGAAATGGGTGGTGATTGATGCTGACGGCCTCATCGTCGGTCGTCTGGCGGCAGTGATTGCCACGCGGCTGCGCGGCAAGCACAAGGCGATCTTCACGCCCCATATTGACTGCGGAGACAATGTCATTGTTGTCAACGCCGACAAAGTGGTCCTTACCGGCAATAAGCGCAAGGACAAGACCTACCATTGGCACACCGGTTATCCCGGTGGCATCAAGGAACGCAAGGCGGGGCAGGTCCTTGACGGGCAGTTCCCTGAGCGCGTTCTGCAGGCAGCCGTCCGCCGGATGATGCCCGGTGGTCCGTTGTCGCGCAAGCAGCTGTCTAATTTGCGGGTCTATGCAGGGGCTGAACATCCTCACGAGGCACAGCAGCCTGAGGCGCTTGATGTTGCCGCGCGCAACGAAAAGAACGTATTGAGGGGTTAAGACACATGGCCGAAGAAACAACCACATTGGAAGATCTCGGTGAGGCCATGGGCACCGTTGAGGCGGCGCCGGCTTTGCCGGAGCCGAAGCGCGATGCGCAGGGCCGTTCCTATGCGACCGGCAAGCGAAAGGATGCTGTGGCGCGTGTCTGGGTCAAGCCGGGTCATGGCAAGATCACGGTGAACGGCCGCGAGCTTGAGGTATATTTTGCCCGTCCGGCACTTCGTATGATCTTGCAGCAGCCTTTGGTTGCAGCCGATCGGGCCGGTCAGTTTGATGTTGTGTGCACGGTCTCCGGTGGCGGATTGTCGGGCCAGGCAGGTGCGGTCCGGCACGGCATATCCAAGGCGCTGACCTACTACGAACCGGAGCTGCGCGGTGTTCTGAAGAAGGGCGGGTTCCTGACCCGCGACTCGCGCGTTGTGGAGCGCAAGAAGTACGGCCGGGCTAAGGCGCGCCGTAGCTTCCAGTTCTCCAAGCGCTGATCGCTGCGGTCAGTTCAGTTCTTTCGGGAGGCCGCCGTTTTGGCGGCCTCTGTGCTTTACGCAATCGGTGTGCAAAGCGCATCTTCAGATATTCAAGGTTCCAGCACAGAAGGGCCAATCGACTGGAAGACTGAACCCATCCTGTCAGCTTCCAAGTGCACTGCAGACAGGTTCACTGACGGTTCGCGACAGCACAGACTGACCCAAAAGCGACATCTGCGAACTAGACTGAATCCGTCCCTTTTAGGTGAGCTTTTGCATCAGGTCGCCTTCAACCGGAGAACCTCAGTTGAACCAATCTGATTACAACGTGAAGTCTTGCTACGGACTGATCGCTCAATGGTTGGCAATAGCCGTTGGGGGCGAGGAATCCGCAGGCGGAATAGGATTGCAGCACGGAGCGTTCAGCCCGATTGGAAGACCACATGGCGAAGCCATGGATGTGCTTTGGAGGCTAGGCATTGCGGCCAAACATAGTCCCCCGCTTGAGTTCAGGTTTGTCTGTGATCTAGATGAGGTGCAGACATTCGCCGTACGAGGTTTTGATACCGGACCCGAATTCTCGGCGTTGCTCGAAACTTTCGTGGAACTAGCAATCTATTACGGCACAGCTGAAACAAGAAGGGATGCTTCATTCCGAGTGCACCCGGACGTTCACGAATTGTTTGAAGGATTGAGCGTCCTAGGGTTTGTTAGAACCATGGATGACGGATTTGCATGGACAGATCGTGTGCGGCCAATCATGGAAAAACTCCACAACTTCGAATTCGATGATGATCCCGAAGAAACACGCTTGCATAAAGATGTCAGGGGTATGATTGAACGGCTTACGAGTAAGGAAGTCGAGGAACTGGAAGCACTCTCTAAATCTGGGAACAAAATTCAATTCGTCGCTAGGTTTAACGAGATCGCCGGGCTCACGGACAGGACACTCCTGGAGGGCATTTACGCTTATAACCACAATTTGCTTCCCAAGCTAAAACTCAAGAGACCAGTTGATGCAAAGCCCTTCAGGTATATTGGTTTGGGTTCCGACGAATAGGGCAGTCTTTGCAGGAGGTTTGCCATCACCCGGGGCCTGCGCCGGACATGGAAATGGAAGACAGAAAATCCCTGCGAAGCTCCAGATCGGTCTGGAACGCGCCAAGCAGCCGTCGGGTCATCATGCTGACGCCCGGCTTTCTGATGCCCCGGGTGGTCATACACATGTGCGCAGCTTCCACCACCACAGCGACGCCACGCGGCTGAAGCACGCTTTGGATCGTATCGGCGATTTGCGAAGTCAGGGTCTCCTGAGTTTGGAGGCGTTTCGCATAAAGCTCCACAACGCGGGCAAGTTTGCTGATTCCGACGATGCGTCTTGCTGGAAGATAGGCCACATGCGCCTTGCCGATAATCGGCACGACGTGATGCTCGCAATGTGATTCCAACCGCACGTCACGCAGCAGGACAAGGTCATCATAGTCACTCGTTTCTTCGAATGTGCGGGCGAGCTGTTCTGCAGGATCTGTATTGTATCCCTCGAAGAACTCTTCATAAGCGCGCACCACACGAGCGGGTGTATCGACCAGACCCTCCCGGTCCGGATCGTCACCGCTCCATTCTAACAAAACGCGAACGGCCGCCTCGGCATCGGCGCGCGAGGGTCGGTGTCCCCGTGACTTCCGGTCCTGTGCCATAGCCGCAGCATTTGCAGCGTAAGTCATTGTGCTCAAAACTCCGTTTGTCCATGGTGCGTGAAGCAATGAAATGTTACAACATATCAGTCAATCCAAATTTGAGTATCTATCCCACGCAATGCCGATTACCGACGCCGATTTAGCTCAGGCCCGCACGGCCTGGGGAAACGCGCTTGTTGCGATCTCTAGGGCCTATGAAGCGGACGGAATTGATGGCGCCCGCACTGTTGCCGAGCGCCTGTTGGATGCCGCCTACGGCTACAATCTTGGCCCTGTATTGTTCAAGCCGACCTTTGCGAATGGAGAACAGACGTTTCGCCTGACACGGAAAGGCGCCCTGTCTTATTTTGTGGGTCACGACCTGGATTATCCGCACGACAGCGGATTTGGGCTCAAGGGATGGCGTAAAGTTGACTCTGAAACAGCCGCCACTTTCATCCAGGGCGAGGTTGCGATGTGGATGGGACAGGTAACAATGATCGATGGGGATGGTCAGGCCACTAAAGTGGACAAAAGCTGGGGATACAAAAAAGACACTGAGGGAACGTTGCGCATCGTGCTGCATCATTCATCATTGCCGGCCAGAACATAGACCCAACGGTTTTTCTCGAGATTGTTCTCATTTGGACAGCAGCGGTCGTCCTTCGCCCCAATTGCTGTGGTGTTTCGCTCCCCCATATGACCAGCTCTGTTGCGCTGCAACCGGAGATTCCCAACGCCTCTTGCGTTATGTTATAGTATAATATAACAAAATAACGAATGATCGATGGAGCCATCATATGAGAATGCGGGGAGAGAAGGTGCAGGCGGACGTGTTGGCGATTTTGCACCAGCGTCATGGTTCGATGTCAGCCTACGATATTCTGGCGCAGTTACGCGAGGCGAATCCGAAAATTGCACCGCCGACAATCTACCGGGCGCTAGCTGCGCTGACCGAACGCGGGCGAGTTCATCGCCTCGAATCTCTCAACGCATTTACTGCGTGCCAGTGCGATCACCATCAGCACGCCGCTATCCTGTCCGTTTGCGATGACTGTGGGGCCGTTGAGGAGAGCGTTGCGCCCGAACTGCTGCAGGCGCTTTCCAGCATCGCCGGCAAAACCGGTTTTACCGCCACGCGCCACGTTATCGAAGTCCACGGTATTTGTGCGTCGTGCAGCGGCGGGCCGGTGCCGTCATGAAGGCGCAACCGCCGATCCACCGCGTGTTCCTTATTGGCGCAAGGCCACAAATGGCGAGCGTGATGGTGTTTGGGATGGCCGCCCAGGCTGGGGACTTCCGGGCCGCCTCGGCTAGAGCATGTTCGCGAAAAGTGTGTGCGGTTTTCGGATAAGAACATGCTCAATATCAAAGAGATAGAGCATTTTTGGTGACTCGGGTTTCACAAAAAATGCTCTAAAGGGGCGCAGTGACGGCTGCCATTGCGTTTCAGGATCTCACAACTTGGCTGCAATCGCCATCCGGCGGTGCATCAACCTTCACGCCCAGATCGCCGAAGGAGACCTTGTAGCGATTGCTGGCTCTAACGGAGCGGACAAGATGATATTTCTGAACAGGTTGCCCAACAGCCGGAGAGTGTGGCGTGTCGCGTTAATCGCGGCTTTCGTCTCCCTTGCGCCGGGATCGGCATCGGCGCACTTGGAAGCAGGTACGCTTGGCGGATTTCAAAGCGGCTTCACCCATCCGATTGTTGGCATTGATCACCTCCTTGCCATGCTTGCTGTTGGAATCTGGGGCGCGCAGATGGGCGGGCGTAATGTTTGGACATTGCCGGTCACATTTCCGCTCATCATGGCGGCGGGAGGCGTTCTCGGAATGAGCGGATTTGCCCTACCAAACGTCGAACTTGGGATTGCTCTGTCTGTACTTGTGCTAGGGCTCGCAATCGGATTTGCCTGGAGAGCAC
>JANQIR010000214.1 GCA_028282065.1 Aestuariivirgaceae bacterium | reverse complement strand
CAAATGCGATATGCAATATTGTGCTCACAATGAAACGCACCACCGGCCCTTTCCGCCGGCATGTCAGGAATACAAACACCCAGGAATACAAAACCATGGCTGAAAGCACGGGTCGCACAACTGTCGACGAAGCGGAAGTCTCGAAATTCTCCGCAATCGCAGCCCAATGGTGGGATCCCGGGGGAAAATTCGGTGTCCTGCACAAGTTCAATCCGGTTCGGCTGGCCTACATCCGCGAACATGTGACGGCCCATTTTCGCCGTGATCCATTGTCGCGCCGGCCACTTGACGGCCTGCGCATCCTCGACATCGGCTGCGGCGGCGGCCTCCTGTCGGAACCCATGGCAAGGCTTGGCGCGCAGATCGTCGGGGCAGACCCGTCGGAACGGAACATCAAGACAGCCATGGTCCATGCCGGCGAACACGGGTTGTCCATCGACTACCGTATCGCCACCGCTGAAGAACTCGCCGCGCAAGACGAACGCTTTGACGTCATTTTGAATATGGAAGTCATCGAACACGTCGCAGACCCGCAGCTGTTTATTTCAACATGTGCCGGAATGCTCAAGCCGGATGGCCTTATGTTCGTGGCAACGATCAACCGGACACTCAAGGCATTCGGCCTTGCGGTCATCGGGGCGGAGTATGTGCTGGGCTGGCTTCCGAAGGGCACGCACCAATGGGAGAAATTCATCACCCCCGAAGAACTGGGAGACTGGCTAAAGGCTTCAGGACTTGAGATCAGGCACCAGGCCGGCGCGGCTTACAATCCGCTGCGCGACCAATGGCACCGCACCGGAAACCTGGATGTCAACTACATGCTGCTGGCGTCGAAACCGGCAGAAAGCGGCTGAACACGTCGGGTCGGGCAAAAAATCGCCCGGCCAAACGAAACGCCTGACCGGGCAACTGGTGCGTCAATCACAAATTGTAAAGTGCTTATGCGGCTTCGTCCGCCTGCTCTGCGGCATCGGCAGCCTTTGCACTGCGGCTTGCGGAATTTTCCAGCACATGCTCGATCTCCGCAACCGCCGTGGCGTCATCAACCTTTTTGACCGCGGCAATTTCCCGGGCCATCCGGTCAAGAGCTGCTTCATAGAGTTGCCGTTCGGAATAGGACTGCTCCGGCTGACGCTCGGAACGGTACAGGTCGCGCACAACTTCCGACACCGCGATAAGGTCGCCGGAATTGATCTTTGCTTCGTATTCCTGCGCCCGCCTCGACCACATGGTCCGCTTAACCCGCGCACGACCCTTGAGCACCTTCAGCGCCTGCTCGACAAGGTCCTTATCGGAGAGCTTGCGCATGCCGACCGATTCCCACTTGGCTGTGGGAACGCGCAAACGCATTTTCTCTTTTTCGAAATCGATCACATACAGTTCGAGCTTGGCGCCGGCGATTTCCTGTTCCTCGATATCGACAATCTTGCCAACACCGTGTGCCGGGTACACTACAAACTCTTTTACTTTGAACTTCAGCTTCTTCGACATTATTTTTTTCGGGGCTGCCATTGCTGGATTTCACCTCGCCAGGTTCGTGTTAGTCCGTTCCGAAACCGGCAAAAACACCCAACTGGGCCCGGGTTTCCTGCCTCCCGTCATCCCAGAAGAAATCCTGCCTCTCAATTTTCAAGGGAATCACGTTTCCGGACCGGATCGGTGAACGTCCCATGCCATTGGATCTGTTGGTGCAAGCCGCTTTTGTATGACCGGGGCTCTGCCGCGCTGTTGATCGCAAAATGGCGAAAAAAATGCCGAGCCCTTTCGAAGCCCGGAGTGTTTCAGATCGAATATCCCTACATCAACAACACTGTACCACAAATTTTATTACATTTAAAGGCCGAAACGTCTCGCACAGCGGCACGGCAAGCCCGAACCGGCCAATGCTCTGCGTGATGGTTAATTTCAGTCGCCCTCGCCGGGATTGGCAGAGAAGTACTTGTCGAACTTGCCATCCTCGCCGTCAAACTTCTCCGAGTCGGGCTCCGGATCACGCTTGGTTGTGATGTTCGGCCAGGCGTTGGCATATTCGGCATTCAGCTCCAACCACTTCTCAAGGCCCGGTTCGGTATCCGGTTTGATTGCCTCCGCCGGGCACTCCGGCTCGCACACACCGCAGTCAATACACTCGTCAGGGTGAATGACCAGCATGTTCTCGCCTTCATAGAAGCAGTCCACCGGACACACTTCCACACAATCCATGAATTTGCACTTGATGCAATTTTCAACCACGACATACGTCATCTGCGCCGAACACCTTTCAACTTGATCGGACCAGTCAGGCTCACCAGGCCGGACCTTGCCGGTCAACCCAATGAAAAGCCCACCCCCGAGGATGGTCTCGGCTCCATTTAGTGAACACGCCGTTCATTGTCCAGCCTGCACGGTCGGCTCAATTGCCGCAAGGTCGAGATAGAGCCCGGCCGCTTCCGTCGCAGGCCCCCGGCGACCGGCCAGCTGCTCCACCTTGAGCACCCGGACGCGGCGGCCTATGACGACGGTCAGTACATTGCCGGGCGAGATCAAAAAGCTCGGCTTGGTGACCTTGGCCCTGTCGACCCTGACACAGCCATCGCTGATCAGCCCCGCCGCCCTGGTGCGCGACTTGACAATACGGGCGTACCACAGCCAGCGGTCCAGCCGCTGAAACTCAACGCTCGCCGTCACCGGTCAGGTTTTCCTTAAGGGCGCTCAAGACAGCGAACGGCGAATCTTCCGGACGCGGTTCGCGTTTAGACTTCGGTTTCGATCTCACCGCCGTCTGCTCACGTCTGCCGCCGGGAGGTTTTCCCGCTTTGCGCTTGCCCTTTGCCGGCTTGAAGCCCGGCTTGTCATCACGCCGCACTTTCCGGAACGGTCCGGTGTCTTTCGGCCACCACACCTCCAGAACCACCGGTTCTTCCTCCCGCGTCTCGACACTGGCTGCGCCAGTGGCCGCATCTGGCGTGGCCACGCCGGGATCCACATCTGCGGGCTGGCTGTCCGCCTCTGCCCCGGCCCCGCTCAACGCGGACGTTTTCTGTGCCAGGGCCACCTCTTTGTCGTCCGACACCGGCAAGACAGGATCAGAAGTCGCCGCCCCCCTTTGTCCGGCTGGCGGTGGTTCGATCACCCGGCGCTCCATGCGGTATCCAAGCGCCTTGAGAATATCGGCAAACTCTTCACCGGAACATCCAACAAGCGACATCATGTCGGAAATGACCGTGAACCCGCCACCCTCCACGGAGCCCTCAGGCCGCTTATCAGCCGGTGCCTGCGAGCGCCAGAACACCCGCGCCCTGATAAGATCGGCCAACCGTTCGAGCATATCGACACGCACTGCCCGGTTGCCGCAAATCTTAAAGCCGGCAAGCCGGTAGAACCCTTCTGGCGAGGACCGGTCAACCGGCACGGACGTCAGTCCCTGCCCCGGACGCACCGGCATGGGATCACGGCTTATCCGGCCGTCCCGCTCTGCTTGCAAAATCCATAGCAGCAGCCGCAGTTCCGTCGCTGCCGGCTTCAGCATGGCCGGCAGGAACACATGCACCGCCCCGAAGCGCACACCGTACTTTCGCAAGGTCGCGCGTTCTTCCTGGCCAAGCGATTTCACGTCCAAAGCCACATCCTCGCGCGGCACGACACCGAGTTCCTCGACCAGCCTGAATGCCAGGCCCCGCGACAGTCCCGTCACATCATCGGCTTCCGACAGGTCGATCAACGGTGCCAGCACGGCACGAATGTGCCTTGAAAGGAACTTCTCCAGGCGGAACTGCACCGCGTCCCGATCCGGACCTGATAGCTGATCGTCTGCCAGGATATCGACACCCGGCTTCAGGACGTTGGCTCCGGCCTTGAGACGGCCAATGGCCGCGCCCTGCCACGTCACCGCGCCATCGGCTACCAGCACGAAATCCGTATCAGGTGCAGCGGACGCCGTCTGCGCCCGCCCGGTAATCTCCTTGGCCACCGCTTTCAACGATGCGGCCCTGACCGCTTTTCCATGGGCTCCGTCCGCACCATCGGGCATGAACCGGAAACCTTTGATGTGCCCGACGAATTCACCCTCGACAAGGATGCCGCCATCTTCTTCAACAGTCGACATAAGTTCTTCCTTCTGCCGCAGCCGCCTCATCAACACTGCGGTTCGGCGGTCGATAAAACGCTGTGTCAGCCTTTCATGCAAGGCATCTGATAACTTGTCCTCAATGGAACGTGCCCGCTCCTGCCAATGTACCGGATCTTTCAGCCAGTCCGGCCGGTTTGCGATGAACGTCCAGGTCCGGATGTGGGCGATCCGGTTGGACAGCGTATCGATGTCGCCATCGCTGCGATCGCAATGGGCAAGTTGCCGTGCAAACCAGTCATCTGGGATAACACCTCCGGCCTCGCTCAGAAACTGGAACACCCGTGAAATCAGGTTGGCGTGCTCGGCACCGGTTATGTTCCGGTAGTCGGGAACCTGGCAGACCTCCCACAGCCGTTCGACCTGCTCGCCCGACGAAACGTGCCGTAAAAAGTCCTGATCGCGCGCAAGAAGCTCCAGCGCCTCAACGTCAGCGGCAGGCCGCGCCCGTGTCAGCCCCTGCCGCTTCGGCAGAGCCCCAAGGCTGGCAAGCAACTGGTCGATCGTTTTGAAGGACAGGTTGCGGTTGCGCCACTGCATCATACGCAGCCGCTCAAACCGGTGACCCTCCAGCCGCTCGATTGTTTCGGCATCGAACGGCGCGGCCTCGGCGGTCACCCCGAACGTGCCGTCATTCATATGGCGGCCCGCCCGCCCGGCGATCTGGCCCAGTTCCGCCGGCGTCAGGTTACGGAACTGGAAGCCGTCGAACTTTCGCGTCGCGGCAAAGGCCACATGATCGACGTCCATGTTCAGCCCCATGCCGATCGCATCTGTGGCGACCACATAATCGACATCGCCGGATTGATAGAGTGCCACCTGGGCATTTCGGGTACGCGGACTGAGCGCGCCCAGGACCACCGCCGCCCCGCCGCGCTGACGGCGGATCAGTTCGGCCAGCGAATAGACCGTCTCGGTGGAGAACGCGACGATAGCAGAACGCCGCGGAAGCCGGGTCAGTTTCTTCTGGCCCGAATAGGTAAGATTGGAAAACCGTGGCCGCTTGGAGAATTTGGCATAAGGCAAGAGCTCGGCGATCAGCGGACGTATCGTATCGGCGCCCAGCAGCATCGTTTCATCGCGGCCACGCCGGTGCAGCAACCGGTCGGTGAAGATATGGCCGCGTTCAAAATCGCCGGCGAGCTGAATCTCGTCCACCGCCAGAAACGACACATCGATATCACCGGGCATGGCCTCAACGGTGCAAATCCAATAGCGCGGCTGCGCCGGTATGATTTTTTCTTCACCCGTGATCAGGGCAACATTGTGCGCCCCGGCCCGCGCGCGCACCTTGTCGAACACCTCGCGGGCCAGCAGGCGCAAGGGCAGCCCGATCATACCGGTCGACGAAGCCAGCATGCGCTCGACGGCCAGATGGGTCTTGCCGGTATTCGTCGGCCCGAGCACCGCAGTAACGTTGTGCGAAACTGTCATATTATCTGGAAATTGCCAGTCCAGAGCGCTTTGGTCAGGATCACACACTTAACCGCGCAAAGCTGGCGTTTCAATGGCTGAGCGGGGAAATTGGCCCCGCTCGCGTGAATGTCAATAAAGCAATAGCAAGGCAGGCGCCGCAAACGATGACTTTTCGGCATTTGCAGCGGCCATCAAAGACGCATGGAGGGGCAAGGCTGGAAAGGGGGATAAACGGCAGCAAAACCGTCCGCACCCGAGACGAGCCGCACGGCCATCAATCCTCACGTGATCCACCCCTTTTCCAGAGCACTCACGCACCACCTGTTTCACCCTGATACGCCTAAACGTTAACGGCCGGACCCAAAACTCAGGACCAGGTACGGCATCCCGGCAAAGGTTCTTTCCAGATATGGTAGGCCTCCCAAAGCACCCACCAGATATAGCCGTGAACAGGAGGGGAAAATCGGCCGGTCAGCGATTCGGTCATGCTCCGTTCCCGTTCCGGTCTAAACGTTAACACGGCGGCCGGATTTGACGGTGCCAGCCGGTTACGAACTGTTGACAAAACACCCCGCGCGTTAAGGTTTCGGATGCTTCCTGGCGGCCCTGCAGCTCACTTATGGTTAACGCACCGTGTGGATAAATTGTTGAAAAGCCTTGATTTCCGCAACTTGCGACTGCGAACAAAGGGGGAATCGTTAACGAGTCAGTGATTCGGTCAGGTTTCGTTCTCAAATAGTTCCGTTCGTTAACGGTCTGTCCTGGATTGACTCAGAAGTTGGCACGAACAACCTGAGGACAGTGACTGCCTGAGTTCAAGGTTGTAGTGTGCCGCATCAAGTTCACCACGAGCTTACGGCAAGCGATGCGGCGCCAATCGGCCAGCCATCTTTCAAACTCCAGAATGGGCACAAGACTGTCCCACGACTCCGTCTTGTATAGCGGGCCGTATGAGGTCGGGTCCAAGCGCCGCAATGCCAACGGGCGGGCGAACAGTTCATTTTCAAACTCGACGATCGTAAACACTTCCTGCTGCCCGGCGTTCAATCGCAATATCGTGCCGGTTTGAGAGAACAAGGATACGGACCAAAACCTTACTTCGGTATCGGCAGGCGCAGGAACACATCTGACTATGTAATGGTTCAGGCAGCCAACGATGGCCTTGAAGTCAGGGTCATTCTTCAGCTTTGCAAAGCGCTTCGCCTGCCGCACTTCGAGAGCGGGCCAGTCTTTCCAGCCGGTAGCATTGTCAATATCCAGGCCTGACAGGAACAGCTCTTGATCCGCAGCACTCACAACCAGATCGAATGGAACACTTGAGACGCTCTTTGAGGCATGTTTGATATTCCGCGTTGGATAGATAGTCTCCACTCTCTTGATGAGTGTTTCCTCCAAGGCGTCGAGCTCAGATTCACAGGCGCTTTGAAAAGCAACGTAAAGGAGATCTGGATGCTGTTTCGCGTGTTGGAGCAACCTCCGGCGCACGCTTACAGCCTGACCCGTGTAGCACTCCAGGTTCTCCGTAACCCAAGAATAGATCCCCGAACCCGAGCGTTCACGCCACTTGCTACTTTCCGTCAATTCAGTTGCAAAATTATCCTCTCGAGAGACCAGTTGAGTGAAGCCAAAATCCTTCATCTTGCTCCACCAAGCAGAAAATTCGGAGCGGATCGGTATTTGTTTCAAATCGAGGAAGCTCTTTTTCTCATAAGGTATTTATTTCAGCAAAATCCGTTTACTCAATCAACTTAAGTAGATGAAGTCAGGTTTGCTAAAACCCTCCATGCCCCATCCGAAGCTTACCGTCTGGTACAACACCAAATGCCCGGTCTGCGATAGAGGCATCGATTTCCAGAAGAACCGGCTGGTGAAGGCGGCGCGGGCCGGCGCAATCGAGTTTTGCGACATCAACCTGGAACCCGACGCCCTGTCGGGCTACGGCGCCTCGCTGGAGGATATCCGCCGCCGCCTGCACGCCACCACTGAGGACGGCCAGCTACATGTTGGGGCCGATTGCGCCATCGAGATTTGGCGGCGCACACCGGGCGATGCCTGGCTGGCCGCCATCCTCGGCACACCGGTGCTCCGGCACATCACCCGCTTCTGCTACGACCGTTTCGCTGATGGGCTCTATGCGTGGAACAGGCGGAAGCGCCATTGGTAATCCTCCATATAACCGTCATCCCGGACAGTGGCCCGCGACAAGCGGGCCGCGTGATCCGGGAACCAGATGTGAATCAGCAGTTTGGTGTGACCACCCAACTGGATTCCGGGTTAAGCCCAGAATGACGGATTGCGCCAAACCATTTCCTTGCATTTGCAACCTGGCCGCGTAAAGTGCGGGCGGGATCAGCGCAAAGCTGATTCCGGGGCGTCAGAACCCCTTCCAGCAGCGGCTGGTACCAGCCGTACAATGGTGCCTCCTCGATCTTTGGTCGGGGAGGCATTGGCGCATGTCCAGGGCTTCGGCCTAAAGGCCAATGCGGCCGTCTGCTGGCGGCTTCTGAACTCCCCGATCGCCAGAGAGTTTTGTCCAGGCGGCAGGCTTTCCGGCGGTCATTTCACTTTAAAACGGCAATGATC
>JANQIR010000253.1 GCA_028282065.1 Aestuariivirgaceae bacterium | reverse complement strand
CATCACCGCGGGGAACGCGTGGCCTATCTGGCTCAAAAGCGGCGCAGGCCTTGTCGGGCGCATCTAGGCTCTTGTCCAGGTCTGAATCCGCATGTGCCGCGGAGAAGAACCGGCGCACATTCGGCAGCACGTAGACGCCATTGCGCAGGAGTTCGACGTCCAGTGCGCCCGACCGCTTCATGTCGCTGGCCAGGACGTCCATTTGGTTCGCCGGCGCGTTCTCTGCAAACAGGAACTGCCAGAACGATGCTTCGCCGGCCACCAGGGCCGGCAGACTGTGCCGCTCCAAAACCTTTGTGAATGCTGCTCGAAACTGTTCGGCGCGCGCGTGGAAGGCGTCGTAGAAACCGGGTTCCTGCAACACGCGGACCGTCGCCAGCCCGGCCACAGACGCAATCGGATTGCCGTGCAGCGTTCCGTTGATATAGGCATAATCGGACCGGCCCTTGCGGTTCGGATTTGTAGCGGCGAGCAGGTCCGCCTTGCCGCCGACGCATCCCAACGGGCCACCGCCACCGACAATCTTTCCATAGCTGGCAAGGTCGGGCATGACGCCGAAATAGCCCTGTGCGCCGGCAAGGCTCAGCCGGAAACCGGTCACGACTTCGTCGAAGATGAGCAAGACGGCGTATTTGTCCGCGAGATCTCGAAGTCCTTGCAGGAACCCTGGTTTTGGGAAGATGATCCGCTGAACAGGCTCAACGATAATCGCGGCAATATCTCCTGCGTGCTCGGCAAGAATGCTCTCCACCGTTTCAAGGTCGTTATAGGGCGCCACCAACATGGTGTCCTGCAAGGCTTGCGGGACGCCGCCGATATCCGCCGTCGCCATCGGATAGTTGGCCGGCCGGGCGGGGAACTGGGAGAACGCCGCATAGTCATGGTTGCCGTGGTAGGCGCCTTCGAATTTCAGGATCTTGGCTTTGCCGGTGACCGCTCGGGCAATGCGCATGCAGTAGGACGTCGCTTCCGAACCCGTCGTCGTATAGATGATGCGTTCGGCACATGGGATGATGTCAACCAGCACTTTAGACAGCTCAACGGCTGCATCGTTCAGCGTGCCGAAAAAGTGAAGCCCCTTCGATGCCCGCCGTCTGACGGCTTCGACAACTTCGGGATGATCATGGCCGATGATGGTCGCCCCGGCGCCGCAGACGTAGTCGACATATTCCAGGCCCTGCATGGACGTCAGCCGGCCGCCATGGCCCTCGCGGATGATAAAGCGCACATCTTCCGGCAGAGCATAACCGCCGAGACCTGCACCAGGGAGGGTGGCTTCGGCAATTTCGTAGTAGTCATCTTGCGAGTTGGTGGGCAGCGCTACAGCAACGTCTGGCATCTGTCTTTTCCTCACCGCCGGCGGGGCGTTTCAGGCGTAAAAACTGTTTCAGCCGGAATGATTGTCATGGACAGAGCTAACGTACATTTGTACAATCGTCAATCATGAATGATATGAATGTACCAAAAGGTAATGATCTGGCGCCAGCTGCCGTGCTTCAGCGGCTTGCGGCTCAGCTTGCTGGCCTGACGCCGGAGCTGCGCAAGGCGGCAGCCTATGTGCTCGACAATCCTAACGACGTCGGCGTCAGTTCCATCCGGGAAATTGCCGAGGCGGCTAACGTCAAACCCAATACGCTCGTCCGCATGGCGCGCACGGTCGGTTATGATGGATACGAGGAATTCCGCAAACCCTTTCGTGACGAGCTTCGCACCGGCCGCGACAATTTCCCGGACCGCGCCCGCTGGCTGCAGTCGCTGTCGAAGGGCGGACGTCTTGGCGGTCTTTATGGTGATATGGCGGCGGCTTCGATTGAGAATATCGAGGCGCTGTTTTCGGGAACAACGGCGGATGCTCTCAAAGACGCGGCCGATCTCATCGTTAAGGCCAGAACGACCTACGTTCTCGGAGTAGGGATCGCCAATGCCCAGGCGCGGATATTTGCCTACCTTGCCGGCATGGCCATTGGAAATGTCGCCTCCATACCGCGCGACGGCTCGCTGCCCGTAGATGCCCTTGTTCGGGCCGGAAAGGGCGATGTTCTGGTGGCGATGACCTTCAAGCCCTATCGCCGGGAGGTCGTGGAAACGGTTTCCATGGCGGCGGAGCAGGGCGTCAGCGTTGTCGCCATATCTGACAGCCTGGCCTCGCCGATCATGTCCCACGCCCTCCATCGCTTCGTCGTGCCGATGGAGACGCCACAGTTCTTTACGTCAACCGTTGCACTTACGGCTCTGCTTGAAACGTTGATGGCCTTTGTGATCGCAGATGCAGCGCCCGATGTCATTGCAAACATTGAACGGTTCCACCAGCGCCGCCATGCACTGGGGATCTATTGGGATGAGGACACCGCACTATGAACCGTCCCGACCTTGCCGCTCCGCAACCGGTTCACTCACTTGAGGCCCGCTACTACACGGACCCCGAAATCTTCAAAAGGGAGTTGAACGGCACGTTGGCTACCACATGGCAGTTCGCCGGCCATGCATCCCTTGTGCGGAACAATGGAGACTACTTTGCCTTTTCGGTGGCGGATCAGGACCTGTTCTGCATTCGCGACCGCGATGGCAATCTGAGGACGTTCTACAACGTCTGCCAGCATCGCGCGCACGAACTGGTTTCCGGCACGGGCAACTGCAAGGTCGTTGTGTGCCCATATCATGCCTGGACGTATGAGCTGTCAGGTGAGCTGCGCAGCGGCCCGAACATCAAATCCGTGGAAGGGTTTGATCGCAAACAGATCTGCCTGACCGAGGTGCGCACGGAGGTTTTCTGTGGCTTTATCTTTGTGAACCTCGACCCCGATGCCAAGCCGATGGCCGATTGGTTTCCCGGTGTAGAAAAAGAGCTTCGCGCATTCGTTCCGCATATCGATGACCTTGAGCCACTTGAATGGGTCGAGATATCGGAACGGTGCAACTGGAAGGTCTCGGTGGAGAATTATTCGGAGTGTTACCACTGTGCGCTCAACCACCCGACCTTTGCCACCGGCGTCGTCAAGCCGGAAACCTACGATATCCAGCCGCGTGGCTATTGTTTGAGGCACACCACTGAATGCCAGAATCTGGACAGGATGAGCTATCCGATCGACACCGAAGCCAGTGAGCATGCTGAGGAATATTCGTCCTGGTTCCTTTGGCCAGCCTTTTCCTTCCAGGTCTATCCGGGTTCTGTTTTGAACACCTATCACTGGCGTCCTGAAAGTGTCGATAAGGTGGTTGTCTGGCGGGGGTGGTACACACCCGCAGGGGTCGATTCAGATGTCATCCGGCGTTTGGCCGTGCAGGATCGCGGCACCACCGTCGAAGAAGACATACACTTGGTTGAATCGGTACAGCGTGGATTGAACAGCCGGGGATACCGGCCGGGACCGCTGGTGATCGATCCGGCGTGCGGGGTCAACTCCGAACACTCGATCAGGGCGCTGCAGCAATGGATGCGTGAGGCGGTCGATGGCGTGAACGGAATTTGACCTTGGCTAGAAGGATAAATGACGATGGACAGTGATCTGTTTGACAAGGGTCTTGCCAAGCGTAAGGGCACGCTTGGCGATGAGTATGTGCAGAACAACCTTGATGCGGCAGACGACTTTAACAGGCCCTTTCAGGAGGCCATGACAGCCTGGTGCTGGGGGTTCGGCTGGGGCGATGAAACCATCGAACCGAAAACCCGATCCATGATGAACCTTGCCATGCTTGGCGCGCTCGACAAGATGCATGAATGGGAAACCCATTGCCGCGGAGCCATCAATAATGGTGTGACGAAAGAGGAAATCCGGGCGATCATTCACGTCGTCGGCATTTATTGCGGGGTGCCGCAGGCCGTCGTGTGCTTCCGTGTGGCACGCAAGGTGCTCAAAGAAGAGGGCCTGTTGTAGAAATTACCGATGGTTACCGTCTGACGCCTGCAGGTAAGGAGTGAGGCGCCATGAGCGATTTGCCGAAGACCATGCGTGCTGTCGTTCTCACGGGGCATGGAGGATTGGACAAGCTTGAATACCGTGACGACTGGCCCGTTCCCGAAGCTGGTCAGGGCGACGTCGTTGTGAAAGTGGAAGCCTGCGGCCTGAACAATACGGACATCAACACGAGAACGGCTTGGTATTCCGCTGCCGTAAGCGAAGGTCTAACAGGGGCCAAAGGCAAGGCCGGCTTCGACGGTGCAGATGCTGCCAGTGGAAGTTGGAAAAGATCGCTGATGTCGTTCCCCCGTATTCAGGGAGCCGATGTCGCAGGCCGTATTGCGGCCGTTGGTCCCGGCGTAGATGCTGGCCGCGTTGGTGAGCGCGTCCTGATCGATCCATGGCTACTGGGCGCCGGTGACTGGATGGACGCGGGCAGGTCCGGCTACTTCGGATCGGAATGCGATGGCGGCTATGCGGAGTTCACCAGGGTACGGTCGGAAAATGCGATCGCAGTCACCAGCAGGCTCGGCAGCGCCGAGCTGGCAACGTTCCCTTGTGCCTACACAACGGCTGAAAACCTGGTGGCCAGAACGAACCTGAAACCCGGCGAAACGGTTGTGATTGCTGGAGCCTCCGGCGGTGTCGGCTCGGCGGCTGTCCAACTTTGCAGATTGAGAGGGGCTCGCGTCATCGCGGTGGCGGGAGCTGCAAAAGCCGACCAACTCCGGCAGCTTGGCGCTATGGCTGTGGTCGACCGTAAAGCTGCTGATCTGGAAGGCGC
>JANQIR010000141.1 GCA_028282065.1 Aestuariivirgaceae bacterium | reverse complement strand
CTATGTGGCGAGCGCCGCCGCTGCCGTGCTGCATAAATATGATCCGTCAGCCCTGGATCACTGCCTGGCGGCGCATCTGTCCGCCGAGCCTGCCCATGCGGCGCTTCTCAAACAACTCGGCCTGCGCCCGGTTCTCGACCTCGGCATGCGGCTCGGCGAAGGCACGGGCGCTGCACTTGCGGCAAGCCTGGCGAAGACGGCCACAGAAATCCATAGCGGCATGGCAACCTTTGAATCCGCCGGTGTGTCCAACCGGGAGTGAAGCCACAGGACTTTACGTTCGGATTGACCCTAGGCCGTCAATTCGATGAGATGGCGCTGTGTCGGGCTGCAAATTCTCTCGGGGCTGAGAATGTCGACCCGCGTTCCATCCAGCACCCGTTTTGGTGGAAAGACGATGCTCACCTTGGTGCCCTGGCCGAAACCACGTGTGATACTCAGCTCGCCACCATGCAGCTTGACCAGGCCGTGAACGATCGACAACCCGAGACCGGCACCGTCTATCGCCTTGTGTGTGGCATCCGATCCTCTGGAAAACGCGCTCATGGCGATCTTGATTTCCTCCGGCGGGATGCCCGGACCGTTGTCCGTCAAAGACATCACGGCAGCCCCGTTGGATTTGCGCTCCAGGGACAGCTCGATGCGACCGTTTTCCGGCGTGAACTTGATCGCATTGGAGATCAGATTGAGCCAGATCTGGCGCAGGGCGCGGGGATCGCCTGATACCTTGGGAAAATCGCCCGGAAAGCGCACGGAGATCTGATGGTTCTTTTCACGTGCTTTGAAGTCGACCAGTTTGAGGCAGTCGAAGGCCTCATCGGCCAGTGAGACCGGCTTGTCCTCCAGTTCCAATCTGCCGGCCTCGATGCGCGACAAGTCCAGAATGTCGTTTATCAGATTGAGCAGATAGTGGCCGGAATGGTGAATGTCACTGGAATAGTCCTTGTAGGCGGCGACCGCATGGGGGCCCATCATCTCGTGACTGAGGATTTCCGAAAATCCCATAATCGCATTGAGCGGCGTGCGCAGCTCATGGCTCATTGTGGCCAGAAACCGTGATTTCGCCTCGCTGGCCTCTTCTGCCCGCTGCCGGGCAACGTCCGCCTGATCCTTGGCCGATTTGAGTTCGTTGATAAGTTCTTCCTTCTGGTTCTTGAAGATCAGCATATCCCTGGCCGTGCACTGGAGACGCCGCGCCAGTTGAATGAAGAACAACTCTACGATGACCGCCATTATGCCAAGGGCAATGTAGAGCGACTCGCCCTCAAGCATGCATCGTACCAAGATGTTGAAAGTGATGAAGCCGGTTCCTGCCACAACGATCGGCATGAAAT
This sequence comes from Aestuariivirgaceae bacterium, assembly GCA_028282065.1. Taxonomy (GTDB): domain Bacteria; phylum Pseudomonadota; class Alphaproteobacteria; order Rhizobiales; family Aestuariivirgaceae; genus JANQIR01. The sequence continues at coordinate 7,075 of JANQIR010000141.1, read as the reverse complement.
TGCTGGCGATCATCATACGGATCGCCACCACGGCCATGAGAGTGGCAATCAGATAGATGTGCTGCAAATCGTTGCCGGTCTGCCAGAATACGAACAGCGGCAAAGACCAGCACGATGCATAGAGAAACTCCGAGGCCGCGAGGATGCCGATCCACTCCGGCATCGGCGCGTGCTGCTTGTCCGACTGGTCGTATCGCCGGCACAGGTAGATCTGAACCGCCTGTACGCACAAGATGATCGCCAGCCAGGCCGCAGCGCCCGTCCAGGTAATCCAGGACAGATTGGTTAAGGCAAACAATACCGCGAGGATCGGAAGCGCCAGTGCCACGCGCAGCTGATTGCGCACGAACAGTGTCAGAAGGTCACGTTCCCAGCGGATCGGATCATCCGACTCCCACAAGGTGGACCTTCGGGCCTTCGCCGGCCTGACCAACCCTGTATCGTGATCTTCCAGTTCGGTTTCAAGATCTTCGTGACCGTCAGACCGTCCCCAAAACGCCAGCATGAATCGACCCCTTTACGCAACGCACACACCGTCCCGTGACAGCTTGCAAACGGATTATTCACGGTGAACCGAATATAAACGCGAAGGCTTAAGACAAGCTTCGTAATCACGGTAAACTTTGACTTAAATATGCGGTAGCGAATGCTTGAACAGAATGTGACGCGCACCGACGCAGCGCGTGCTCTATAACTGGTGCGTCAAACTCACCGCGTGCGCTTGCTGACATGAGTGATCTTGAAACACTGCTGGAACAGATCCGAACCTGCCGGATTTGCCGGGACCGGCCGGAAGGCCTTTCGCTGCCGCATGAGCCCCGGCCGGTGCTGCAGGCCGCCAAGGGCGCACGCCTTCTGATCGCCGGTCAGGCGCCGGGTACCCGTGTGCATGAGAGCGGCCAGCCGTTCACCGACCCTTCCGGCGAGCGTCTGCGCGAATGGATGGGGGTCGACAAGGAAACCTTTTATGATGCCAGCCGCATCGCCATCGTTCCCATGGGCTTCTGCTTTCCTGGCCAGGATAAACGTGGCGGCGATCTTCCGCCGAGGCCCGAATGCGCCGGCGCATGGCGTTCACGTGTCATGCGGCAGCTGGAGACGGTAGAATTGGTTCTGGTCATCGGCCAATATGCACAAGCTTGGCACCTCGGCGCGTTGCGCAAGCGGACGTTGACAGAAACTGTGTTCAATTGGCGCGAACCGTTCGAAACGCTGACACCGCGTGCACTGCCTCTGCCGCACCCGTCGTGGCGCAACAACACGTGGCTTTCCAACAACCCCTGGTTTGAACGGGACGTCATCCCCATATTGCAACGTGAAGTGACGCGACTGACGGAAAGTTAGCCGGTCCGCAGCAAGCTGCGAAAAAGTGCCATTTATCCGGGATAGATCCCATGCGAAGCGGTTATTTGCATGAACCGTCCGCACGGGCCATCTAATCAATTGGTATGATCTGTGATCCAATTTCCGTCTATTGATATATATAATGCAAAGTGCAAGTGCCCGCGCGCGGATATCTAGAGGATCAACTGATGCTGGATCACCCGTCGAAAATACGCCCCCACAGTCCGGAAGACAGGCCGGACGTACGCGTTCCCAGTAAGGAAACATTGCGTGCGTCAGGGCAGGTCCAATCGCTGAGCAGGGCGCTGAAACTGCTGAACGCGTTGTCGTACCACACCCAGGGATTGTCATTGAGTGAGGTCGCACAAGAGGTCGGCCTGCCAAATTCGACAGCACACCGGCTGCTCACGACGTTGCAGAACGAACGCTATGTACGTTTTGATTCAGAGCGTTCGGTCTGGCTGATCGGCGTACAGGCGTTCCGCGTCGGTTCTGCCTTCGTGCGATCGAGGGACCTGGTAACGATCGCCCGGCCCTATATGCGGCGGCTGATGGAACAATCCGGAGAAACGGTCAACCTTGCCATCGCCGACCGTGGCGAGGTCGTCTACCTTGCCCAGGTAGAAACTCAGAAAATGATGCGGGCGATCGCCGGACCGGGCGGGCGCACGCAGATGCACTGCTCCGGCGTCGGCAAGGCGTTGCTGGCATTCGGTGATCCGTTGTCATTGTCAAAGCAGATCGAGCGCATCGAATTCCGCCGTGAAACACCGAACACGCATGGTTCTGCCGATAGCCTTGGCCGTGAACTCGCCGAAATCGAGGAGCGCGGCTATGCGATCGACGATGAGGAGAACGCAATTGGCCTGCGCTGTGTGGCCAGCGTGATCTTTGACGAACACGGTGAGCCGTTGGCGGCTTTGTCCGTATCAGGACCAACAGCCCGGCTGACCGACAGCCGCATCCCGATGCTGGGTGCGGCCGTATCGTCCATCGCGCTTGAGATCACCAACGAACTCGGCGGCTTTCGCCCGCGCCCGCGCCGCCGATAGGTTTGTGCCCGGAACGGGTTTCAGCACCGGTTAGGTTTGACAAACACGACAGGTGTTCCTACCTGACACGCGGGAACAACTTCTATAATTTCAGCCGGGCTGAGGGGGCTCAAGATGGCAGATATCTCCAAGGACAAGATCCTGGCGGCCCTTAGGCAGGTCGCACATCCGGCAGGTGACGACATCGTCTCGCGCGGATTGGTGTCCGAGATCGTCACGGCGGGCAATAACGTCATGTTTGCGCTGAATGTCGGTGACGGTGACGCAAAGGCCTTTGAACCTATTCGCAAGGCTGCGGAACAGGCTGTGTCTGCGTTGGACGGCGTTGGCAAGGTGATGGTGGCGCTGACTGCCGAAAAGGCCCCGTCTCAGCAGGCACCAACGCCACAACAGCCAGCTTCCCCTCCCGGCGGCACCGCGCCACAGGGCGAACAGCCACAGGGCGCACAGCGGAGCGTCGGCGTGCCGGGCGTCAAGCACATCATCGCCGTCGCCTCCGGAAAGGGCGGTGTCGGAAAATCAACCACTGCGGTCAATCTGGCGCTTGGCCTTCAGTCTCTTGGATTGAAGACCGGTGTGCTCGATGCGGACATATACGGCCCTTCCCTGCCGCGCCTTCTGGCGCTGACCGGCAGACCTGAGCCGGTCGAGCCGGGATCGCGGATCCTCAAACCAATGGACGGCTACGGCCTGCAGGTGATGTCGATCGGCTTCATGGTGGAAGAGGATACGCCGGTGATCTGGCGCGGTCCCATGGTCATGTCAGCCCTGCAGCAAATGTTGCGCGAGGTGGCATGGCAAGATGTCGACATTCTCGTTGTCGACATGCCGCCGGGCACCGGTGATGCGCAGCTGACGCTGGCACAGCAAACACCATTGGCCGGCGCGGTGATCGTTTCGACACCACAGGACCTGGCGTTGATCGATGCGCGCAAGGGCCTCAACATGTTCCGGCGGGTGGAAGTGCCGGTTCTCGGCATCGTGGAGAACATGAGCTATTTCACATGTTCGAATTGCGGTGAGCGCCATGAAATCTTCGGACATGGCGGCGCGCGCGCCGAAGCCGAAAAGCTCGGCGTCACTTTCCTTGGCGAAGTACCGCTGGACGTCGATGTGCGCGCCAGATCCGATTCAGGCCAGCCGGTCGTGGCCACAGCGCCGGACTCGCAGCACGCGATGATTTACCGGCAGATCGCAGAACTGGTCTGGGCCAGCGTGAGCGGCGAAACGGCGCAAAAACGCGCTGCCCCGCGCATTGTGGTGGAGTGAGCGGCCGAACCACGGGTTGCACCAATCGCAGGTTGCGTCATACTTAGTCACAGTCTATGGCCCGTCCGGCGCTATGGTGAACGGACCGTTAACGCTTTGCAAAGGTGTTTCCGTCACACATTTGTTTGATATTGTGCCTTTTTGCGCAAGACTGGCCCATGGCGCCATCCGATCTGGAACGATGGCCTGATTACCGACTTCGGGGTGAGGGGACTTACGAATGAAGCTCTTGCTATATCTCATTGCACTCATCCTGATCGCTGCCGGTGCGGCGATCATCTTCGTGAGCCTGAGCGGGCAAGGCGATGTCCTGCGTGGGATCACGGTCGAAATCGGCACGACAGTTTTGCTGGGCGGCCTCGTCCTGATCGGCGTGGCCGCACTGACCGGTGCGGTGGAAAACCTGACCGCCGTCATGGAAGACCAAACCGATGTTCTGACGACCGGACCTGCCATTACACGGCGAATGTCCAGCAACACCGGGCTGGCGGCTGGCGCAGCGGCTGGTGCGGCAACCGCAGGACTGGCCGCAGCCGGCACGACACCGGCGCGCGTTGAACCTGCCGCCCCGGCGCCACAGGCCCCGGCAGCCGAAGCGCAGGCACCACAAGCACCGGCAGCCGAAGCGCAGGACACAAGTGCGCCGGCAGCACGCGTTTTGGCAACACCAGTATCCGGCAGCGCCCCTGAGACCGCCCCTGAGACCACCGTTGCTCCTGATGCGCCCGAACAGGACGTTGCGGCCAAAACCGAAGACGTCCCCAGCAAAGCAGAGGTGCCCGCAGAAGAACCGGACGCGCGCCCCTCCGACCTCCGTGCAGACACGGAAAGCACGTCTGCCGAAACAGACGAAGGTCCGGGTATCGAGGACCGCCGTGAAGAAACCAAACTGGAATTTGAGGCTGTCGATGCCAAGCTCGATGCAGCTGCCAGGGAGGTCGAAGACGCGGCTGCCAAAATCACAGGCGGTCCGGTGGAAGACGCCACAGGCGATGTGACCGCGCAAGAACCGTTGCAGCTGGCCGATACCGCGGACACGACCGGCGTGGAGGAAACCGATGTGCCGGACACAACCACGGTTAAGACCACCGGCGATCAGGCGACAGAAGAGATGGCGTCCGACATGGCGCTTTCCAGCGGCGATCCCGAGAGCGAACCCGAACCGGAAACTCCTGAAGACGCCGCGGCAGGCGATGCTGAGGCTGTCGAGGCTGCGGAGACTGAAGCAGGCGCGGTTCCGCCCGGCGATGATCCAGCTGCAGAGCCGGTACCGCCCGGGCATGAAACCGTGGATGTCACCGCACCCGAGCAAGAGACGATGGAAGCGCCCCAACCTGCCCAGGCAACAGATGACACGTCCGAGCCAGAGCAACAGGCCGACGAGTTTTCACAACCTTATGAGCAGGAAGACGTGTCCGAAGCGCCACAGGATGTCGAGCTCTATGTCGTCGAGGAGCGCATGATCCGCAACCGGCCGGCGCGCATGCTGTCGGACGGCACGGTCGAAGCAGAAACCGACGAAGGCTGGATGCGGTTTGAGAACCTGGAACATCTGGACGAATATCTCGACGCCATGTCCAACAGCTGAGCGGGTCGGCGCCTGCAATATCGCCGGCGGCAGGCCCGAAAAACGTTAATCCTTTATTAACCATAATGTGGTGGCCCGCACCGTTCCGGAACGGCTGCGGCCCCTTCTTTTCCACACAACATATTGCGTCAACCGGTGCGCGCGTAACAAAATCTATATAAATTCTAATTAGATTTTATTTGGATTGCTTTTTCCATTGATTCGCCCATTACTGTGCCGCAATATCCGGCGAGACGGGACAGTATGTAATGCGGAAAAACGCTTCCAGCTCATTCAAATTGCAGGTCAGCACCAGTGAAATGGTCGCCGGCACGATCGGGGCGATGGCGGCGCGGGGACTGTTCGGGCGCAACCGTTCGGATGTCGCCAACCACATACTGACCCAGTGGATCTGGCAGAATGCCGATCAGCTCGCCCGGCAGGGAATTGTTCTGAGCGGTCCGGAGGCCGGTGGCGATGGGACCTGATCCGCACATCTGCCACGAACTGATCAAGGGAATCCGCCAGGGCTGCGAACGCAGCATTATCGAACAGCTCGACGCCGATATTGCAGACAGCCGGCGCGAGGCCGCGATGCGTTCGCGAACCACCCAGCGCACCTCGCTCAGCGTCGCCACCATCCTGCTGGCTCCGGTTTTGCCGCTCCTTGTCAGCCCTCAACTTGGCCGGGAGATCGTCGCCTGGTGGCCGATTGCATATTTCTTTGTCGCGATGTTTGCGATGCGGCTGTTCATGACGGCCAAACTCGATGAAATTCACGAGCGCCGGCGGCTGATCAGCCTGACCAACTACCGGCTTAAGATGCTCGGGCTTCCGGCCGTCACGATGGGGACCGGTTATGAGTCCTATCTGGAGTGGTTGACGCGGCGGCGCTGGCCGGCCCTGTCTTTCAGTTCACTGGCAAGCCGCTGGCGGCCGCAGCCGGGAAAGGCCGTGGCAAAGACACAGTAGAGCGCTTGGCAGTTAGATCGAATCAATTCTGTTTGCCGCGCCTGTCGCGGCTTCGCCGCTCCACGCCTTTTTTCACTTCCCTGTCAGGCCTTCGGCCTTCCTCGCCTCTTGGTTATCTTCCCGGTCGGGCAGATCTTTATCGCTCACGCCGGGGACTAAAGATGTTCCGGCATCCAGAACAGCGGTCGCACCAAGCCGTTGACTCACATCTGGTTCCCGGATCACGCGGCCAACTAGTGGCTGGCCGCTGTCCGGGATGACGGTCGTGTGTATCCCTGTCGGGCGTTCCGCCCTCCTCGCCTCTTTGTTGATTTCCCGATCATACCTCCTGAACCGTCATGCCGGGCTTGACCCGGTATCCAGAGCAGCGGTCGCGCCAAGCGATTGGCTCACATCTGGTTCCCGGATCACGCGGCCCGCTCGTCGCGGGCCACTGTCCGGGATGACGGTTATGTGTGTTCCGGTCATACCTCCTCACTCGTCATACCGGGCCTGACCCGGTATCCAGTTGGGCGATTGCGCCAAGACGGATAAGCCGGCGCACCTCAACCCAGAAGTCGGCGCCGTCCGGTGCGTTCCAGTGTTCTGCCAGATAAGCCCGCAAAAGGCTTTCGGCTGCGGCCTCCGGCCCAAAATCAATCAGCAGGCTTTGCGCCGTCTTACCCGGATCGACACCGATCCATTGTTCCTCAGCGAATGATGGTTTGTGTGGCAGGCGGTGTCTCCCCCGGATCATTGCCGTTCCTAAAGTGAAATGACCGCCGGAAAGCCTGCCATTTGGACAAAACTCTCTGGCGATCGGGGAGTTGACAACCCGCCGCAAGATCAGGATGACTTTTGACTGACACAGTCAAAAGTCATGAAACCTGAT
>JANQIR010000123.1 GCA_028282065.1 Aestuariivirgaceae bacterium | reverse complement strand
TTTTTTGTGAAACCTGAGTCACCAAAAATGCTCTATCTCTTTGATATTGAGCATGTTCTTATCCGAAAACCGCACACACTTTTCGCGAACATGCTCTAGCTGCGGTACGACGCGTTGATATCGATGTATCTGTGAGTCAGGTCACAGGTCCAAACCGTGGCGCGACCTTTGCCGATGCCGACATCCACCTTGATCTGGATATCACGACCCTGCATGTGAGGCTCCAGCCGGGCTTCGTCATATCCGGGCACGACCTGGCCGCGGCGCGCGACGGCATGGCCGCCGATGGAGATCTTCAGGCGGTCGCGGTCGGCGGCTTCGCCGGATTTTCCCACGGCCATGACGATACGTCCCCAGTTGGCGTCTTCCCCGGCAATTGCCGTCTTGACCAGCGGCGAATTGCCGATCGCCAGGCCGATGCGCCGGGCGGCGATGTCCGATTCTGCCCCGGTTACGGTGATCGTGATGAGTTTCTCGGCCCCCTCGCCGTCACAGACGATAAGTCGCGACAATGCCGATGTGACCTTGTCCAGCGCTTTGGCGAAACCCTCAAGGCGCGGGTCCCGGTGGGTGCGCAAGCCCTTCGGCCGATCGCGCTTTGCGCCTGTGCTACATAGCAGGACGGTGTCGGACGTAGAGGTATCGCTGTCGACGGTGATGCAGTTGAAACTCCGGTCCACACTCTGAGACAGCAGGGCCTGCAATATTCTGGCAGGCAATGGCGCATCGGTAAACAGGAAGGCGAGCATGGTCGCCATATCCGGGGCGATCATGCCGGAGCCCTTGGCGATGCCGTTGATGGTCACCGTACGTCCATCCAACCTGGCGGTTGCACTGGCAGCCTTCGGGAACGTATCGGTGGTCAGTATGGCTTGTGCGGCGGCCTGCCAGTCGTCCGGCTCCGCCGTTTGGATCATCGACTGGATCGACGCGGTGATCTGGGCTGCGTCCAGGGGTTCGCCGATCACCCCGGTTGACGCGATATAGACTTCTTCGGGCCGGCACCCGGTCTGTTTCGCAACGGCGGACGCAGTCGTTCGCACATCGCGCATTCCACGGGTCCCGGTAAACGCATTGGCATTTCCGGCATTCACCAGGATCGCACGGACATCACCTGCAGGCAGGTTCTCAGCACACCAGTCAACGGGCGCCGACCGTGTCTTGGATTTGGTAAAGGTCGCCGCGATTACCGATCCGGGATCGAGCAGTGCCAGCATGACGTCGGGTCTGCCGGTGTATTTCATGCCCGTCGCGGCAACACCGATTTTCAACCCGGGCAGACCAGGCAGCTTTGGAAAACTGTCCGGCGCCAAAGGCGAGCGCTGGTGTTGCTGCCCCAAAGAAAGCCTCTCAGTCTGCCTTGTCCGACTTGCCGCCACCGTCGGTGGTTCCGTCAGCCGTATCCCCGCCACTTAGCGGAACGGCGGCCGCACCGCCGGCCGCGACACCTTGCTGGCGCTCTTTGGCCAGTCTTTCCAGCCGCTTCAATTGCGGATCGAGAATCTCGATTTTGGCATCCTTGCTCAGAGCGGCGATCAGCTTCACGGTGGCGGCTTCACGCAGTTTCTGGCGGTAAGCACCCTTGACCGTTTCGAATGGCGGCGGCCCGCCAGGCCGGCGGTCTTCCAGCCGGATAATGTGCCAGCCCATCTGCGTTTTCACCGGCCCGGACACCTCGCCTTTCTTCAGCGCGAAGACGGCTTGTGAGAACTCGGGAACCATTTCCTTTGCCGTGAAGTACCCCAGATCGCCACCGGTGCGCTTCGAACCGTCAATATTGTATTTGGTGGCGAGCTCTTCGAAATTCGCCCCTTTCTTCAACTGCTCCGACAGGCTCTTTGCCTCGTCTTCCTGTGCCACGACGATGTGGCGCGCCCGGGCGCGTTCGTCGGTGGACACTTTGGCAGCTTCGGCCTCATAGACCTTGCGGACATCCTCGTCCTTGATCTGCGGAATGACCTTTTCCAGCAAATAGGCGTCATATAGGGCCTTTTGCTGGAAGAAACGCATCAGACGCTTATAGGAGTCCGAATCACCGAGCCCCTCACGCACTGCTGCCTGCGCAAGGAGTTTGCGCTCGACCAGAGCCCGTGCAATGAAGGCCAGACGGCTTTCGCGCGGGACGTTGCCCAGAAACGGCAGCATCTCGTTGGCGGCCAACCGCAGCTCACCGGCGGTGATCGGCTCGCCATTGACCTTCACGACAACCTTGTCGGCGCCCGCCGGCGCCTGCGCCAGGGCCTGGGACGTCATCAAAGCGCCCGCCATAACGGACGCCAAAGCCAGTTTCCGGAAAACGGGATTAAGTTTCATGTGTTTGCCTGAATTTTTGCTGGTTGGCCGTGATTGAATTCACTGCCCGACGAATCCGGCGACAATTGGGTGTATATCTTAAGGGTCAGGGCATGCACGATGATGGCAGGAGTGTCAATATTCAAAAGCGGTATGTCAGGACACGACATCTGCCGCCTAGCCTGTCCGGCCCCATGGCGGTCATCTGCAGATTGCCCCCACCCTGGAAGTCGATTACAAACTGCTTGTCGCCTGTTCCCGTATGCGGCTAGAGGGTGTAAACCCCGGCGGGTATGGCTCCTATATTTTAAGGAATCCTGTTGATGTTCGGATTGAGCTCAATCGCATCGAAAGTGTTTGGCAATGCCAATGACCGGAAACTAAAGAAATACCGCGCTGCGGTTGACCAGATCAACGCGCTGGAAGCAGAGGTCGAACAACTCAGCGACGACGAACTGCGCGCACGCACGGCGGACATGCGCCAGCAAATCGCAGATGGCACGTCGCTGGATGACCTGATCATACCCGCTTTTGCAACTGTCAGGGAAGCGGCAAAGCGGACGCTGGGACAGCGCCACTTCGACGTACAGCTCATTGGCGGCATGGTCCTGCACGAAGGCGCCATATCCGAGATGAAGACCGGTGAGGGCAAGACGCTGGTCGCCACGCTGCCTGTCTATCTGAACGCGCTGACAGGACGCGGCGTGCATGTCGTGACGGTGAACGATTATCTGGCCAAACGCGACGCGGAGTGGATGGGCCAAGTCTACACGTTCCTGGGCCTGACGGTGGGAACCATCGTTCACGGGCTGGAAGATGAAGAACGCCGCGCGCAATATGCCTGCGACGTGACCTACGGCACGAACAACGAACTGGGCTTCGACTACCTGCGCGACAACATGAAGTACCATCTTGAAGAGATGGTGCAGCGTCCGCATTACTTCGCAATCGTCGACGAGGTCGATTCCATCCTGATCGACGAGGCCCGTACGCCGCTCATTATTTCCGGTGCCATTGAAGACAAGTCCGAACTCTACAACACCATTGATACCTTCATCCCCAAGCTTGTTCCGGAAGACTACGAAGTCGACGAGAAGCTGCGCGCCGTGACCCTTACCGAAGTCGGCAACGAGCATATCGAGCAATTGCTGAAGGATGCCGAGCTGCTGCAGGGTGAGTCGCTTTACGATGCTGAGAACGTGACACTGGTGCATCACGTCAATCAGGCCCTGAGAGCGCACACGCTGTTCACGCGCGACAAGGACTACATTGTCAAGGACAACGAGGTTGTCATCATCGATGAGTTTACCGGCCGCATGATGCCGGGCCGGCGCTATTCCGAAGGCCTGCACCAGGCATTGGAAGCCAAGGAACACGTCGAAATCCAGCCCGAGAACCAGACGCTCGCATCCGTGACCTTCCAGAACTACTTCCGGCTTTACGACAAGCTGGCCGGAATGACCGGAACGGCAGCGACCGAGGCTGACGAGTTCATGGATATCTACCGTCTGGAGGTCTACGAGATCCCCACGAACGTGCCGGTCTCGCGCACGGACCAGGACGATGAAGTGTATCGCACCGAGCAGGAAAAGTTCGAGGCCATTGTGGTAACGATAGAAGAGTGCCGCGGCAGGAATCAGCCCGTGCTGGTCGGCACGACGTCGATCGAGAAATCCGAAACGCTGGCCGAACGCCTGAAACAGGCCAAGGTGCCGCATAATGTCCTCAATGCCCGATATCACGAACAGGAAGCCCAGATCATTGCGCAGGCCGGCAGCTCAGGCGCGGTGACGATTGCCACCAACATGGCCGGCCGCGGCACGGACATTCAGCTCGGTGGCAATGCCGACATGCGCGTGGCGGCGGAGCTTGAAGGTATCGAGGACGAAGCCGAACGCGCCAAGAAGGAAGAGGCGATCCGTGCAGAGATTGCCGCCGACCGCGAGAAGGTACTGGCAGCCGGCGGACTGGCGGTTATCGGTACCGAACGTCACGAAAGCCGGCGCATCGACAACCAGCTGCGCGGCCGCTCCGGCAGACAGGGCGATCCCGGCCTGTCGCGCTTTTTCCTGTCGCTGGACGACGACCTCATGCGCATCTTCGGTTCCGAGCGTATGGATTCCATGCTCCAGAAGCTTGGCTTGAAGGACGGCGAGGCAATTGTTCACCCTTGGATCAACAAGGCGCTCGAAAAGGCCCAGCAAAAAGTCGAGGCGCGAAACTTCGACGCCCGCAAGAACCTGCTCAAGTTCGACGATGTGATGAACGACCAGCGCAAGGTGGTGTTCGAACAACGCATTGAGATCATGCGCGGCGAGGAAATCACCGAGACCGTCAGCGATATGCGCCATCAGATCATCGACGATGTGATCACCCAGCACATGCCGCCGGATGCCTATGCCGAGCAGTGGGATGTCGAAGGCCTGCATCAGCGGCTTGGCGAGACGCTGGCGGTTGATTTTCCGGTCAAGGACTGGGCGGCGGAAGAAGGCATCGCCGATGAGGAAGTCAAGCACCGGGTCAGCGAGTTCGCCGACGAGCTCTACGCCGAAAAGCGCAAGCAGTATGGCGACGAGATCATGCACTATGTCGAGAAGGAAGTCCTTCTGCGCGTGATCGATCAGCTATGGCGCGAGCACCTGCTGACGCTGGAACATCTGCGCCAGGCCGTCGGCCTGCGTGGCTATGGCCAGCGCGATCCGCTAAACGAGT
>JANQIR010000085.1 GCA_028282065.1 Aestuariivirgaceae bacterium | reverse complement strand
GGCGCTTGACCACGCCGCCGAGGGCATCCGCATCAATGCCGTCTGCCCGGGCGCAGTGGACACACCATTACTGGTTTCCGAACATCACCGCACGGGCCTGACACCGGACCAGGTGCATGAGCGAAACACGGCCAGCATCCCTCAAAAACGTATTCCCTCACCCAATGAAATAGCCTCAGTCATCGTCTTTCTCGCCACCAATGCCGCCAGCCATGTTACCGGTGCGGCGTTGCCGGTCGATGGCGGATATACGGCGGAGTAACCGGTATGACCAAGCCTCTGGAAGACAAGGTCGCAATCGTTACCGGTGGGTCGCAAGGCATTGGCCGGGCCATCGTGGAGCGCATGGCCGAGGCTGGAGCCAGGGTCGTCGCGGGTGATTTGATGCCGCCGGCGGACGGTGCGCTGGAGTGGTGCACCCTTGATGTCACCGACGAGGCCTCGATTGCCAATTTCATCGAGGAGACCCTCAGCAAACACGGCGGCATCGACGTCCTGGTCAACAATGCCGGCATCATGTTCGAAAAGCCGCTGGAAGAACAGACCGCAGACGACTGGGACCGCATGATGGCCGTCAACCTGCGTGGCCCTTTCCTGATGGCGAAGCACGCCGCACCGCACATGAAGGCCCGTGGTGGTGGCGCAATCGTCAATGTCGGCTCGATTGAGGGATACGCCTGCAATCCCAACCACACCGCATATGCCGCATCCAAAGGCGGCGTACATGGCCTCTCAGTTGCGCTGGCCGTCGACCTCGGCCCCCATGGCATTCGCTCCAACGCCATTGCGCCAGGCTGGATCGATACAGACCTCAACAGGGCCTATGTGGACCGGCATCCCAACCGCGAACTGGTTGTCGAGGAATTGGCCAAACTCCACCCGGTTGGCCATATCGGCAATCCGGCCGATATCGGCGATGCCGCCGTCTGGCTCGCCAGCGATGCCGCACGGTTCATTACGGGTCAGTTGATCACGCTCGATGGCGGGCGGACAAAGCAGCTCTCGCTGCCCGACATTCTGCGCAGCTAGGAAGCGCCGGACCCGGCCGTCGTCCGCAGCCGGGCAAACACCCGACCGTCAATCAAGACCAGCCCAAGCCCGATAAGCACCATACCGGCGAAATGCTTCGGCTCAAGCACCTCTGCCAGAAACAGCGACCCGAGCAGAATAGCCGATACCGGCACCAGAAACGTCACCAGCAGGAGGTTGGTCGCTCCCGCCGTCGCGAGAATTCGGAAGTACAGGATATAGCCGAGCGCCGTGGACAAAGCGGCAATTCCGAAAATTGCAAGCCAGGTGTTCATTCCCGGCATGGCAAAGGTCCAAGGCCGATCGACAAACAGCGCAATCGGCACGAGCATAACGGCCGAAGCGCTGGACTGACCAGTCGCCGTCTGCATCGGCGTTACCCCCATGGACTTGAACCGCCGCCCATAAACACCCGCAATGGCATAAGAAATTGCCGCTGCGAGAATGGCGAACTGAGCCAGCGCATTAGAGCCAAGCCCGGCCAGAACCTCTGGCCCGATGATGACGACAACACCGGCCAATCCGGCCAGGATGCCGAACATGCGGTTGCCGGACATTTTCTCGTCGGAGGTCATGAAGTGCGCCAGGATGACGGTAAAGAAAGGGGTCGTCGCGTTCAGGATGGCCGCGAGTCCCGACGCAATCTGTGTCTGACCCCAGACAATCAGGCAGAACGGTACGACATTGTTGATCAACCCCATACCGAAGAATACCTGCCAGACCCGCCGGTCACCCGGCATTCGCGCACCCAACATCCTAACAAGGATGTTCAGGATGATGGCAGCGATACCGACCCGCAAAAAGACAATGCTCAGCGGCGGCAGTTCTTCAAGCGCCACGCTGGCGAAGAAGAACGACCCACCCCACAACACAGACAGTGTGAGCAGCATCGCCCATTCCCGAGCGCCCATGGTCCGATTGATCGAGGAGTTGCCTGTCTGCACGCCTGTGACCTCCGCCGTGTTGGCATCTGCAATATCAGGCCCAATCCGCGCGGCACCACCCGATTCTTGCGACGGCGTCCAAACTTGCGAGCCGCGATCAAGTCACAAGGTCCGGCAACTCGCGCTCGCGGCGTGCCACGAAGTCTCGCAAGGCATCATCGACTGCCTCATCCAACGGCGGTGCTTCATACTCCAAGAGCATCTGCCGCGCCCGTGCGAGGGCCCGGGCATTAGCGTCCCTGGCACCATCCGCCTCCCACTGCTCGAAACTGTCGAAGTTCATCAGCTCCGGCATCATAAAGGCCGACTGGAAGTTTTCCAGCGTGTGCTTGGTTCCAAGATAATGCCCGCCGGGCTCCACTTCGCCAATTGCTTCAAGCGCACCGTCCAGTTCGGAGAAATCAGCCCCCTGCCCCAACTTGTAGAACATCTCCATCTGTTCGGCATCGAGCACGAATTTCGCATAACTCTGGGTTAAGGCACCTTCCATGTATCCGGTCGTCGACAGGACGAAATTCGCACCCGCCATCATCACGCCATACATATTGCGGGCCGCCTCGAAACCAGCCTGGGCATCGACGACTTTTGAAGACGTGCACCCACCGCTACAGCGCCATGGCAGCTTGTAGTAACGCGCCATCTGTCCGACCAGCATGTTCATGTGGCAGATCTCCGGCGTGCCGGACATCGGCGCCCCGGATTTCATCGACACGGTGGCAAGCCACTGGCCGTAGACAGCAGGAGCCCCTGCCCGCACCAACTGTGAAAACGCAACCCCTGCCAGGGCTTCCGCATTGATCTGAACCAGCGAACCGACCGTGCTGGCCGGTGTGCTGGCACCACCCAGGACGAACGGTGTGAACAGAACCCCCTGGTTTGCGCTAGCGTAGACCTTGACCGCATCCAGCATGGTCTGATCCCAAACCAGCGGCGAATTGCAATTGGCGATGGAAGTCATCACAGTGTTGTTTTGAACGAAGTCGTCACCGAAGACGATCTTCGCCATTGCGACAGTGTCTTCTGCGCGATCCTTCGCAGTCACCATGCCCATGAACGGCTTGTCGGAGTGCTTCAGAAGCGAATAGACCATGTGCAAATGGCGCTTTGGCACCGGAATATCCATCGGTTCGCACAGAACGCCGCCCGACATGTGCATCGCCGGCGACATATGAGCCAGTTTGGCAAAAGCATGAAAATCCTCGATTGTGCCGTTGCGGCGGACCCCGTCGAAGTCGAGCACGTTCGGCGCACCATAGGCCGGCGTGAAGATCTGCTTGCGCCCGCCTAGCGTCACCGACCGCTGCGGATTTCGCGCATGCATCGTGTAGATTTCGGGAGCGGTACTGATGAGTTCCGACAGATGCGCGCGATCAATGAACACGCGGTACTCTTCGGTTCTGGCACCAGCCGCCTTCCACATAGCAACCGACTCGTCGTCGCGAAATTCTATGCCCTTGGTCTCCAGGACACTCATTGATGCATCGTGAATACGCTCGACCTGGTCCGGCCGCATCAAATCCAGATATGGAAGCCCACGGTCGAGTTCCGGCAGAAATCTGATCTCTGAAGATTCCCGTGCCTGCCGACGGGCGTCACGACCGCGGCGGCGCACTGCTGAATTTGCGATTTGCGTTGCGGGCATTGCAAACATCCCTCAGAAACGAGAATGCCGCAATTTACCCCGGTTTCGCACGCGCGCCGCACGAAACATACTCCCGGTTTGCATGACTGAAAGTTATACCGTGGATGGTCGCGACAGGCGGCTCGCACCCCGGCAATTGCCGCACCACCGTCACCCCCCGAAGCCCTATGACCGCTTGTGCCCACTTTGGTTTACATCCATTGTTGCGGCAAATGACGGAGCGGGCATGAGTTCACAACCAATCACCCTTGCTGATATTCTTGCAGCACGGCAGTCAATAGACGGCATGATCAATCGCACACCAATCGTGCCATCGCCGTCCCTATCGGCGATTTCGGGCAACGACGTGGTGCTGAAGATGGAAACCATGCAGCCCATCGGCGTATTCAAGCTGCGCGGCGCCGCCAACGCACTCGCCAACCTGACCGACGACGAGCGCCGCCGCGGTGTGGTCTGCTATTCCACGGGAAATCATGGACGCGGTGTGGCCAGCGCCGCCAGGGCCCATGGTGTGAAGGCAATCATCTGCCTGTCGCATCTGGTCCCGGACGTGAAGGTCAACGCGATTAAGGCACTAGGCGCCGAAGTCCGCCGGATCGGCAACAGCCAGGACGATGCAGAAGTCGAAGTGGATCGCCTGGTCCGTGAAGACGGCATGATAAACCTCCCACCCTTCGATCATCCGCATGTTATCGCCGGTCAGGGCACCATCGGACTTGAACTTTTTGAAGACCGCCCGGACCTGCAGAACATCGTCGTGCCACTATCCGGCGGCGGCCTGGCAGCCGGCATTGCGATCGCCGCCAAAGCGATCAGGCCATCTGTCAGGATCATCGCCATCAGCATGGATCGCGGCGCGGCGATGGCCGCAAGCCTTGAGGCCGGCAAACCGGTGGAAGTCGAGGAATTTCACTCCCTGGCCGACTCGCTCGGTGGTGGCATCGGTCAGTCCAACCACTGGACGCTCGAGCTGTGCCGCGACCTGATCGATGACATCGTCCTTCTGTCGGAGCACGAGATCTACAGGGGCATGCAACATCTCTACCGTGAGGACCGGATCGTTGCCGAAGGCGGCGGCGCTGTCGGCCCCGCCGCACTTCTCGCAGGAAAGATCCGGCTGGAAGGTCCATCGGCCATGATCATATCAGGCCGCAACGTCGACATGGACATGTTCACGTCAATCATCAACAGTCAGCCCGTTCAACTCGGAGACCTGACCGTAGCTGCTTGATCCGAATTCAGTGGGAGAGCGACATGCGTGACATATATGTGCTGAGCGAAGCGATGCTCAGGCAGTGCGTTCATTTGGACCTGCAGGCGATTGAGGTCGTCGAAGGCGCGTTTGCCGCACTGGCCTCAGGCACCGTAATCATGCCACCGATCATGTCTATGGAACTGCATGACGTGCATGGAGAGGTCGATGTGAAAACCGCCTACATTCCCGGCCTTGACAGTTTTGCCATAAAGATGAGCCCTGGCTTCTTCGGCAATCCCAAGGTCGGCCTGCCCAGCGTCAATGGCCTCATGATCGTGTTCGCTGCAAAGACAGGGTTGGTCGAGGCCTTGCTACTGGACAACGGTTACCTCACTGACGTGCGCACCGCGGCGGCGGGCGCAGTGGCCGCAAGGCATCTGGCGCCCGAACGCGTAACAACAGCCACCGTCGTCGGCACAGGCGTTCAGGCTCGGCTGCAATCTATCGCCGCCCACCTCGTTCGTCCGTTCAAAACTCTGAACGTTTGGGGCCGCGACCTCGACAAGGCAGATGCCTGCGCAAAGGACATAACCGACGCCACGGGAGCGGACTGCCGGGCCGTGTCCGATCTTGAAGCGGCTGTCAGGGCAAGCGAACTTCTCGTCACCACCACCCCTGCCCGCGAAAGCCTGATCAAGGCCGACTGGCTTCATCCCGGCCTCCACATCACCGCCATGGGCTCCGATCAGGCCGGTAAACATGAACTCGATCCCGGTGCATTGGCGAAAGCCGATCTTTATGTCTGCGACCGGGTCAGCCAGTGCGCCGCCCTTGGCGAACTGCACGTCGCGATCGATGCAGGCACAATGCCTGCCGATGCATCACCCCCGGAACTTGGGGACATTGTCACTGGAAAAGCCGTTGGACGTATGAGTGACAATCAGATCACCGTTTGCGACCTGACCGGCACGGGCGCGCAGGATACCGCAATTTCTACTTACGCCGTAAAAGCGGCAACCGCCGCTGGTTTGGGAACGATTATACAGGCCTGATCGGGCGCTCTAATGCACGCTCATCGGTGTCAGGTCATGCTGTACGGCACTGGCCATGGCAGAGGCCCGGCTGTCCGACAACGACACAGGCGATCCATCCGCATTGTAAAGGCAGAACAGTTGACCACCGTTGGGAGCGCTCACCGGACGGCCAAGCAATACCGAGGCGCGCCCGGGACCGATCCTACGGATATAGGCAATATGTCCGCCGCCGAGGTCGGCAAACTCCGACTTGCTCATTTCAATCTTGGTGCTCTGGTGCGTATTCATAGCATTGCCTCCATATCAATTGGCCGGCTCACACGGGGCCGCCGAAAGGGGCGCTCCCAATGTACTGTCAAAAGGTTAACGATGATCAATCGCCGGAAATTTCGATCTTCCGGCTGATCCGCTCCGGCTCGGGCCGTTCCAGATCGATGGACAAAAGGCCGTTTTCCAGATTGGCGGCCGACACCAGCATTCCATCGGCCAGCACGAATGCCCGCTGAAACTGCCGGGCCGCGATGCCGCGATGCAGATAACTTCTAGAGCTATCATCGTGCTGCTTGCCGCGGATCACCAATTGGTTTTCCTCTACCGACACGTCCAGGTCGTCGCGTCCGAATCCAGCCACCGCCAGAGTGATACGCAAGCGTTCAGGTTCGCCATCGGCGCGTTCAAACCGCTCGATATTGTAGGGCGGGTAGCCGTCTCCGGCCGTCTTGGACGCCCTGTCCAAAATACGTTCAAGTTCGTCGAAACCCAGCATGAACGGGCTGGAAAACATAGATACTCGCGACATTTCCGAAAAAAGCCCTTTCCACAAAGCAGCTTTAGTCAAGTCCGGAGAAACCATGCCGGCTTACGCCGCCACGGTTCCGCGCCGAACCCTAAGCGAGGCATTCGGCACACTTCAAATATGGAAGTTTGCGGCAATGGTTTCAAGCGGTGCAACGCCCCATTCACGCCGGTGCAATTCGCCGGCCGGTGTCGCGGCGTGCTGCCTAGCCTGTCAGCACGCCCGTTTCCCAGAGGTTGAAGTGCCCGCCTAATCTTGTAGGGTGCGAATGTACTCGATCACCCCTTTGATCCGTTGCCGGGCCCTCTCCCTGGCAGCCTGTTCGTCCTTTGCGCCGTCATCCTGCGCCATTTCCTCAAGGAAGAACACGCCACCCCAGACCGGCATTTCGCTCGTGCCATGCGAGGCCGGCATGGTTTTGCCGTCAACCAGCTTGTAGATCAGATCGGCAGGATACCGGCCTTCGAAGTGGGCAGAAATTCTGGTCAAGTCGGCTGGCGGTGTCTTGAGTTCGCTGGCCATCGGGCCATTGCCCTTGCCATCCATGCCGTGACAGGCGGCACATGCAAACTGGTAATCGCGCGCGCCCGCAGCCTGCGCCCCGCTGCTCTGGTCTTGCGCGAGTACACCGCAGGTCAAGACGGTGAGCGCACAGGCCATGACAGCCACCCGGACACCAAGTGCCATCACCGCGTTACGCAAAGATCCGTAAGGCGTTTCCGATCCAGTATCACGAAAGGCGGGTTTGCAGATAGATGCCATCAATGAGGTTCCCATGTTCCCTGCAACAGGGCCAGCAGAATATGATCCAATCGAAGATAACTATACAACGGCTATCTGCCCAAGCGGCCTTTGACCGAGATCAAACCCAAATAAGCCGGCAACTGGCATCTTGCCGCACGAAGACAGCACGGGCATTTTTGGGGAACGGAGCGCACAGTGACCATCTTGAGAGTAACGGATCCAGTCGAGGAACGCCGCACGCGTTCTGGGGGTTGCGCATGTAAACTTGCCGTATTTGCCTGTGCTGCGGTTGTTTGCATGACCCAAGCCGAACGTGCCAGCTATGCGCAAAACGAGATAGACCTGGTTGAAGGCATCACGGCCTTGATGATGTTGTCTGCTCTTGCAAAATCCGCCGCCGCGTCAGCCCATGCCAGCAAGGACAGCGAAACATACAGTTACAAGGACGGTCTGGGTGCCCGTGAAAATGCCGTTTCAGCATGCATCCACGGCGCGTTCAGAAACTTCGTCAAGACCGGCGGCAAACATCTGCGGCTCGACGAAGTCGGCGATGTCAACGCTTTGGACAACGAAGCGTTTGAGGTCGACGTCAAGGTCACGAAATTCGGCTCATCCGGTGGCCAAATGAAGAAAGTGACCTGTGTCGTCCAGCGCAATCGTGTAAAAAAGCTGCTGTTCTAGCCGGCAGTCGGGCAGGTCTGTCCGGGCAACGTTGTCTGGCCGGAAAACACTTGTCAAAACAGGCTCATTCCTGCACAACACGCCGCGAAGCGCGCGCCACCGGCGAACTGGCAAGACATGGGTGGCCGCTGCACCGAAAGACATCAGCATGACCTTCAAGACCGAACAGGAAGCCTTCTGGCAAGGTTCGTTTGGCGAAAAATACATTGAGCGCAATGCCGGCGAGCAACTGCTTGCATCGAATATTGCGTTTTTTGCACGTTCTTTGAGGTCCGCTGGGGCATTGTCGAGCATGATCGAGTTCGGCGCCAATATCGGCATGAACCTGCAGGCACTCAAACAACTTTATCCGCATGCCGCCCAGTTTGGCATCGAGATCAACGAAACTGCAGCCAGGCAACTGGCAACGGTTATCCCGCCGGACAATGTTTTTCAGGCGTCCTTGCTGGACCACGAAATCGCCGACGCGTTTGATCTGGTCCTGATCAAGGGTGTCCTCATCCATATCAACCCGGATCATCTGACAACCGTTTATGACAGCCTTCACGCGGCAACCGGCCGTTACCTGATGATTGCCGAATACTACAACCCTTCACCCGTCAGCATTCCTTACCGGGGTCACAGCGACCGCCTGTTCAAGCGGGATTTCTGCGGCGAGGTTCTGGACCGGTTCGACGACCTGCAGCTAATTGACTACGGTTTTTCCTACCACCGCGATCCATGCTTTCCCCAAGACGACATCAACTGGTTTCTGCTTGAGAAGACGCGCTGACAAGGCCTAGGAAAGCCTGAGGTACTACCAATATGTTGCGCTATTGCACAAATTGTGTGATGCCGGACACCAAGCCGGATTTGTATCTGGATGACGAAGGCGTGTGCAACGCATGCCGGAGCTATCAGTCACGGTCTACGGTGGATTGGGATCAAAGATACCAAGAACTCCAGAAGGTGCTGGAACCGTACCGGAACCGGGATGGCGCTAACTGGGACTGCATCGTACCGGTGTCGGGTGGCAAAGATTCGACGTTTCAGGTGGTTCGAATGCTCGAAATGGGCATGAATCCTCTTTGCGTGACGGCAACCACCTGCGATCTGTCCGAGCTTGGCCGCAAGAACATCGAAAATATCAAACACCTTGGTGTTGACTATATCGAGTTCTCACCGAACAAGAAGGTTCGCGCCAAACTCAACGCCATCGGTTTGCGTCAGGTAGGCGATATTTCCTGGCCGGAACACGTTGGTATATTCACCATCCCGGTACGCGCAGCCGTACAGTTCAATGTGCCGCTGATCGTGTGGGGCGAAAACTCACAAAACGAATATGGCGGCCCTGCAGCGGCTGCTGAAGCCGAAATTCTCGACCGGCGCTGGCTGGAAGAATTTGGCGGGCTGCTTGGACTTCGTGTTTCCGATATTGTAGGCATGGAGGGTATCGAGAAGAAGCACCTGATCCCCTACACGTACCCTACCGACGAAGAACTTGCACGCGTCGGTGTTACTGGTCTTTTCCTAGGTTACTACATTCCTTGGGATGGACTTTCCAACGCACTGATCGCTCAGGCCAACGGCTTCGTTAGCTACGACAAGTCGGTCGAAGGTTCCATGGTCACTTACGAAAATCTCGACAATTATCAAACCGGCATCCACGACTACTTCAAATTCCTGAAGTTCGGTTTTGGCCGCGCGACAGATCTAGCATGCCTGCACATCAGGCGCGGACGTATCTCCCGATCACAGGGGCTGGACATCGTAAGGCGGCTCGACGGCAAGTTCCCGGGTGAGTATTTGGGAAAACCGCTAGCGGACATTCTGGAGCCTCTCGACATTGGCGTGGAGGAATTCACACGCATTTGCGATAGCTTCACCACCAAACGCATTTTCAAGCGCAACAGTTCGGGCGTCTTGGTAAAGGACCGGCACGGCAACCTGGAGAAGGTCAACTACGACAATCCATGAGCATCGCTATCATCGACTACGGCATGGGCAACCTGCACTCCGTTGCCGGTGCACTGCATGCCCTGGGCAGCAACTGTTCGATCGCCTCCAGCCCCGATCAGATTCAATCTGCCACGCACATCATCCTACCGGGTGTCGGCGGATTCTCCGAGTGTGTGGCCAACCTTGATGCTGGCGGTTGGCGCGAACCTCTCAGAACAGCCGCCCTTTGTCACGGCAAGCCTTTCCTTGGAATTTGCGTAGGCATGCAAATGCTTGCTGACTTTGGCGAGGAAGGCGGTCAGACACCTGGCCTTGGCCTCATTCCAGGCAAGGTGACGCACCTTGACACGCAAGGCTGCACGCTGCGGATTCCGCATGTCGGCTGGAACAGCCTCTACATCACAGCATCTGATGAACCAATTGTTGAAGGCATCCCATCCAGCACGGACTTCTACTTCGTGCATAGCTATGCCTTCGAGGCCGCCAATCCGGATCAGCAGTTAGCCCATGCCGAATATGGCGTACCGCTATGCGCCATGGTCGGTGCGGGAAAGATCTTCGGCACACAGTTTCACCCCGAAAAGAGTTCCAGAGCGGGCGCGCGCCTACTGCAGAACTTTGTCTCTTTAATGTGAGACCCGATCATGCTGAAGGTAAGGATCATACCTACACTGCTCTGGAAGGGTTTCGGCTTGGTCAAGGGTGTTGGTTTCGACAGCTGGCGAAGGGTTGGATCCGTCATACCGGCAATCAAGGTCTACAACACGCGTGATGTCGACGAACTGATCCTAGTGGACATTACGGCCACCCAGAATAACGAAGAGCCAGATCACCACTCCGTCAGGGACTTTGCAGAAGACTGTTTCGTACCGTTTACCGTGGGTGGAGGAATACGGCATGTCGAGCAAATCAGGCGCCTGCTAAGAAGTGGAGCCGACAAAGTCTCCATCAACAGCGCAA
This sequence comes from Aestuariivirgaceae bacterium, assembly GCA_028282065.1. Classification (GTDB taxonomy): domain Bacteria; phylum Pseudomonadota; class Alphaproteobacteria; order Rhizobiales; family Aestuariivirgaceae; genus JANQIR01. The sequence goes on along the minus strand of JANQIR010000085.1, from coordinate 19,614 downwards.
ATTTCGAGGGTCAGGAACTAGTCGGCCAGGCTGCACGTGAATTCGGCGCCCAGTGCATCGTTGCCAGTATCGATGCACGCCGTATGGATGATGGAAGCTATCGTTGCTTTTCTCACGCCGGCACGAAAGACACCGGTCACGATCCTGCGTCATGGGCCAAGCAGATGGAAGGAAGCGGTGCAGGAGAAATCCTGATTACGTCGATCGAACGCGATGGTACCATGCAGGGATACGATCTGCAGCTCGTCGAAAGCGTCGTCCGCGCCGTCAATCTGCCGGTTATAGCGTCCGGCGGCGCCGGAAACTATGAACACATGCGCCAGGCCATACAGGACGCCGGCGCCTCAGCGGTCGCGGCCGCCAGCATATTCCACTTCACCGAGCAAACGCCTGCGGAAGCAAAGATTGCCTTGAAGGCCCATGGAATAGCGGTGCGCGAAACATTTCCCGGTTAGAGCACTTTGCGATCATACTGAACCCGCATCGGTGCGGTGCCCTTCCTGCCCCTACTCACCTGCCATGCGATTGTAGTCGCGGATTTCATCGATTGTCAGAAAGTGCGGATTGGTCCCGGAGCTGTATGAAAAGCCCATCTGAACCGGCTTGCCACTCTCGCCAAGATGATTGTTTATGAAGTCGCGCTCGCCAGCATCGAACCGGATGGTAGGTTGAATCACGAAGTGATCCGCAAACTCCAGCGTCAGGTGGCTATCGTCTTCGGGACACATCACCTCATGCAACTTTTCGCCAGGACGAATTCCAATGATCTTGTGCGGCAGATCCGGCGCCATGGCCTTTGCAAGATCGGTGATCCTAATTGATGGAATCTTTGGCACGAAAATTTCACCGCCGGACATGCGAGCAAAGTTCTTGAGAACAAATTCAATGCCCTGCGGCAGCGTAATCCAAAATCGAGTCATCTCATTATGGGTGATCGGCATTTCCTTCACACCCTTTTTCAGAAGCTCGTGAAACACTGGAACCACCGACCCGCGCGATCCCACCACGTTGCCGTAGCGCACAACAGAAAACCGGGTCTGAACACTGCCAACAATGTTATTGGCCGCCACAAACAACTTGTCTGCCGCCAGTTTGGTCGCACCATACAGATTGATCGGATTGGCGGCCTTGTCGGTGGACAAGGCAATCACTTTCTTAACGTTGGCCGCAATACTCGCCTTGATGACGTTTTCCGCGCCAAGGATGTTCGTGCGGATGCACTCTGTGGGATTGTACTCGGCAGCCGGCACCTGTTTCAGCGCCGCAGCATGAATGACATATTCCACACCCTGCATTGCCTGGTTCAGCCGCTCGCCATCGCGCACATCGCCAATGAAGTAGCGCATACAATCATCGCTGAACCGCTCCGACATTTCAAATTGCTTGAGCTCATCGCGGGAGAATATGACCAGGCGCTCAGGCTTGAACTGCTCAAGAATGGCGGCCGTGCACCTCCTGCCAAAAGAGCCGGTTCCACCCGTGATCATAAGGCTCTTGCCGTTAAGGTCTTCCATGGTTTTTCATCTTTTCGGATATGGGCAAACAGCGAAAGTTCAGCTCATTTCTGAACCAGCAGCGCAAGGCAGTGTATTGCCCGGCATGCCTTCAGAATGCAAGCATCGCAATTTCAAGAATGTACGAAAGCTGCCGTCAGGCATATCGCCCGCTAATCGAATCCATGATTCCAAGATCTCCGGCGATCAAAAAATAGATTCTCTTGCCTGACGACCTGGTGATGTCTTTGATGTACTGTCGGGAAAGACGCTTACGCGCATAGAACACGTAGTCATCGCGGACCACGCTGGCGGCCGCACTGACGACGTTGGTCTCTTTCAGCACTGCAAGCAATTCTTCCGGTTCTTTCGTTTCAGCCAGCTTCCTTCCAACGCGGGTGGTGATGAACCGGCAGCCCGGGAACTTCTCGCTGATCGATCCATAGAAATCCGTAATGTCGCTCACCAGGTAAATCTCCGGCACGCCGATCATATAATTGAATGACGCGGGCTCGCAGTCCTTCAGGATCAGGTTGTAATTTAGTGAGCTGCAGTCCTGGTACTCGGGCGAGTAGTCCTTGTCCCGGATCTTGATATTCTTGATGTCGACGTGCTGATTGAGGCAAATGTCACGTGAACTCAGGACATCACCATCATCCAACCGCACGGTCGAGATGTCGTCCGACAGTTCAAGATGGCTCACCCCGACGCCCTGAAACCGCGCAATGTTCGATTTGTCCAATGCCGCGCGGGCCTCGTCCAGCAACCCCTTCATGCCCGATACGGGATAAAGTGGCTCATTGAGGCTTCCGGTGCGCGCCAAAATCCACATCTTTTCCGACATGAATTTCGTGAACTTTCGGATCCTCTTGATGAGCGACTGCCTTGGCTTGTCCCATCTCTTTACGACGGCCAGCACGAAGTAATTCTGTAGGTTGTGTCCGATAGGAATGTGAAGGCGGTTCATGAATCTTGAATTGCGCCTGACGAACATTTTTGGCTTCAGCGGCCACGGCGCCCACTTGCAGTTCAGGTACTCCGAAATAAGCCGGTAGGCCTTGGCATCTGGGAGAAAGATATGCGGTGTGGTCTCCACATCATCGAGACCGAAGCACGACTCCAGCCGCCATACCCCGCCGATATCTTCCTGACGATCCACCAGCGCAACCTTCTTACCCTCGCGGGCAAGGTGAATGGCCTCGATCATGCTGGTGATCGAACTGCCCACAACAATCACATCAAACTGCGCGTTGCTCATCGGCTAAGCCCTGGACCCCGGCGTCAAGATGCCCACGCCGGTGTGTTACCTCTTAATTTTGCGAAACGACGTCCAATTCACTTGGTGTGTCTTTTGAAACAGCGGTTGCACCTCTTACGCAAGCAGCAATTTCGTCGCACAGCCTGGCCACCAGCCTTGCCTTGTCTCCCGCCGGTTCGGACACGATGTGCCGCACACTGCCAAACCAGACATCACGGCCGTCAGGTTGCCGGCATCCATTAATCGAATTCAGTGAGTTGCACAAAAGCAAGATGGGCCGGGCCAGCGCTCCGGCCACACCGGTAACGGTTGTCGAGGGCGCCACGATCAAGTCGAGATTCATCATCAATGCGGCCACGCCGTCAAAATCGTTGGTAAGGTCTAGTCCCGGCAGGGTAATCAGCTTGCCCGGATAGCGTTCTTCTACCCAGTCCAGTTCCCCACCGGCTTCACCATACTGTAAATTGACGAATGTCACATCAGGCAGTTCGAAGACTGGCGCAAGTTGCTCAATAGTCAGATAGTCCGCATCTCTGCCCGAATTGACGATCATACTGCGCCAATTCAATCCAACCAGGTACTTGTCGTTGGGCAATTGGGCCCGGCATTCGACAATCTTTGCTGGATCAGCGAACAGGTAGGCCCGATCATCGCGGTATACAAAGTTGCGATAACGATACAGAAAATCCGGCACGAACATCATGTGATCAAACTCTTGCAGCCGATCTGTTACGGCATGATCCATGATCACGTGCAGTCCATAGAAAGGCAGGTTGCGGTAATCTCGCCAAGTCGTTCCGTCGGCACCGATCTCGCGTACCTTGTGGACGCCGATGAAGTCGATTTCCGGGAAGGACCTTCGCATCAGCGAATGCAGTCTGATGTCACAAGTCATGCTGATGCGATCCATACTGACCGCAGGATCCTCCCGCATAGCCGTAAGGATCTTGGCAAACGATATCTCGTCACCTGGCCCATGAGACGTCAACAGCAGTATGCGTTTGTCTGAATCAAGAACCGCATCACGCTCGTCTCGAGGGACGCTCTTGTTGGGAAAGTACGCGTCCAGCAGCTTTTGACGGTGTGCATCCCGGTAGCCAATAAACCAATCATCCGTCTCACCGCGAAGACCCGCATATAGCCGGTCGGTGACTGCTTTGACGCGCACGCCATTATGTTTCCAGGAACGCATCAACCGATCGCAAAGTTCGACATCGTTCAGGAAACCAGCAAGCCACAGCGCCTTATGAACACGATAAGGTCTGCGCACGTTCGGACCATGTTGCGACAGCAGTTTCCGTGCGTTTTCATGGTTACCCTTGCCGTACTGACAGAATGCCGCGTTCAGGCCAAGGCCGGAAAACAAAGATGCAGCAGCCTCAGTCAGTCCACACATGCGGTTGGCCAGGATTGTATCCCGTTTCAGCGATTTGATCTGCTGGCCTACAACGAATTTGGCATACCGCACCCTATCCAGCCACAACGGCCGGGCTGCGGTGATCGCCTTCGGTTTGCTTCGCTGGTTTCGGCTATCGGGCATTTGGGAGTATGTAATCTAATGAATCCGCACCTGCGCCAAGCCGCGTTCTGTCACACTATACGTAATTGTCAACACTTTCTCCAAGGACCACAATGGCCATCCGGTCGCACCAATTTGGGCAGGCGTTGCACGTACACCGCTGCTGCTGTAAGAGCCTTCCGACAAAGGCTGTGTCGGCCTAGGGGATGGAACATCATGGTCGCAGGCCACCGGCAAAGGAAAGTCCGTTGCGCCATAATTGGGCTCGGAAACATAGCTTGGTGCTATGACCACGGCCAGCCGCTGCACGATATCGGTAAAACGCACGCATCCGTCATCTCGGCCAACCCCCGCACTGAACTGATCGCAGGTGCTGATCCCGATTCCGCCGCACGTGCGGCGTTTTCAGAGACACTGGATGTTGAGACGCACAATGATTTGGACTCGCTCTTGGCGCTTCAGCCTGATCTGGTCTCCATTTGCTCACCAAGTGAATTGCACTGCGCCCATTTGACAGCCTGCATAGAGGCCGGCATCGAAATGATATGGTTGGAAAAACCAGCTGCAACAACACTCAGCGAGCTCGATAGGGCCTTGCGGATGTGGGAGCAAAACGGTCGTCGTTCAATCATTTGCGTGAACTTCCAGCGCCGTTTCATGCCAGCCTACCAGACCCTGCGAAATGCGGCAATCGACCACGGAAACCCGAAGGGTATTTCGCTTGTCTATTCCCGTGGCTTGGAGACCAACGGAAGTCACATCATAGACATGGCGTTCGCATGCCTGGGAGATCCTGGAGATTACGACCTGCTTTGGGCCTCGGCAGACTACGACAATCCATCATTCGCAGCACGCATCGGTGAAACGGAGGTTGTCGCCCAAGGCATGACGCTGGACTATCATTGCATTGACTTGTCCATCACGTTCGCCGAAGGGCGTGAGGCAGTCCTTCACGGCGGCATGACCGCTCTAACGGAGTCTCGCATCGAACACGCTGCTTACCCCGGCTTCTATCGGCTCAGCAACGCCAAGCAACACCTGCAACCAGAAGAAGCGCTGCATGGCATGGGCACGGCCATGTCAGCCAGCCTGCAAGACCTCCTCGCTGCAAGGGACCAGCAGCGCCAGCCAGCAAGCTCGCTTCTGACTGCAAGGCAATCGCAGGCACTTATCGATAGCATCCGGCAGTATCAGAGCGCGGTACGCTGATGAGGCTATTGTTCGTATCCGGAGACGTGGGCGGGGCACGGGCCATCATTCCGGTGGTCGACATTGCCTTGGCACGTGACATCCGGGTGGGAGTGGTACGGCACGGACACATCGGCCGGGAAGGCCCGGAAGACTGGCCGTGGATCGAGGTCGAAGACATGTCTCCCGCATCAATTGTCGAACACTCGAAACCCGATGCGATCATCTTCGCCACATCAGTAGACGACCGGTTGGCTCTTGAGATTGCCAGTGCGGGAGGACAGAACGGTATCCGCACCGTGCATGTCCTGGACAACTGGACAACCTATGCGAAGAGGCTGATTGGCAAGGACGGCGCGCAATACATGCCGGACGTCTACGCTGTGATGGATGACCTTGCATACCGTCAGGCAGTTTCGCACGATATACCAGCAAGGGTGCTCGCGGTGACCGGGCAACCTGCATTGGCGAATCTGGCAGCCGAACGCCGGCGTTACAATGACAATGACGGCACCGGTGGCCTGCGCCACGTTCTGTTTGTCTCCGAACCAGCACTGGGTGATCAGGGCGGCCCGGGCTCACCGACCTACCGAGGCTATACAGAGGTGGATGTGCTGGAGGGGTTTTGCCAGACGGCGCAAGGCTTCGCCGAGCAGACTGAAGTTCTCATTGCACCCCACCCACGCGAGGACCGAGATTTTGTTGAGGCCAACTGGTCGCGCTTTCGGAACAGTCTCCATGGCCGGATTATCGGGCCTGACGAAGTCCGCAAGGTCTTGCACACCTGTTGGGGCGTCGCCGGGATGACTTCCATATTACTCTACGAAGGTTGGCTGCTTGCAAAACCCGTCATCAGTCTCCAACCGGGCCTTAGTGTCCCGGGACTTGAGGCTATTGGCGAGCGTGAGGGTGTCGTTTTCGTCGACCGGCGGGAGAACCTTTCACCTGCATTGAAAGGTTGGCTTAAATCCTGCGAAGGCTGCCAGTCGGGCGCAGGCGAACTAGAAAGGCATGTGAATGCAGCTGCTGAAGTCTTGCGGCTCGCAGCATTCAGCGGTGAGAAGAAATGAACGTCGCCATTATTCCCGCTCGCGGTGGTTCGAAGCGGATTCCCCACAAGAACATCCGCGAATTCTGCGGCCAGCCCCTGATCGCCTATTCCATTCTGACGGCAAGGGAGTCCGGACTGTTTGACCGTATCCTGGTATCAACGGATGATGCCGACATCATCACGGTAGCGAAACGGTTTGGCGCAGAGGTTCCATTCATTCGTCCGGCCGACCTATCCGACGATCACACAGCAACAGCACCTGTTCTCATCCATACCACAGACTGGCTCGAGCAGGCCGGCACACCGGCACACCATGCCTGCTGCATCTACGCGACCGCACCGTTCATGACTTCGGAAGATCTGAAGGAAGCATACGAACTGTTCGCGGAATCCGATGCCGATACGGTCTTCACCATTGCAACGTTCAATGGGCCAATATTCCGCTCTCTCAAGCGAAACGCCGACGGCACGCTGGAAATGTTCTGGCCCGAACACCGAAATACGCGATCTCAGGACCTGCCGGAAGCCTATCACGACTGCGGTCAATTCTATTGGTTTCACCCCAATCGTTTACGCGTCTCCGGAACACTCTATGCCACCAATTCGCAGGCCATCATGTTGCCTCGCCACAGGGTTCACGATATTGATACGCCCGAAGACTGGGAGCGAGCAGAGTTGTTCTACAAGGCGCTTCACCAGCAGAACGAACCATCCGGCAGAACAAAATGACTCTTGCTATCAATGGAGCGGCACCCGTACGCACCCGGCCGTTCCCGGCCCACGTTACAATCGGAGAAGAAGAAAAGCGTGCTGTATCGCAAGTAATGGACAGTGGCGTGCTGTCCAGGTTCCTTGGCGCATACCACGAGGACTTTTTGGGCGGCCCCGAAGTGCGCGCCAACGAGGCCGCGTGGGCGCAGCGGTTTGGCAGCCAGCATGCGATATCGGTGAATTCCAACACATCAGGACTCTATTGTGCATTGGGCGCAGTCGGGATAGGCCCGGGTGATGAAGTCATTGTCAGCCCCTACTCCATGTCCGCGTCTGCCGTCTGCCCGCTTGTCTGGGGAGCGACCCCCATATTCGCAGATGTAGAAACCGAACATTTCTGCCTCGACACAGCCTCCGTTGCGGCCGCGATCACCGATCGCACCAAAGCAATTGTCGTCGTCGACCTGTTCGGTCAGCCTTACGATGCAGATGGTATCAACACTCTGGCCCGTGAGAATGGCCTGCGGGTGATCGAGGATGCTGCACAAGCTCCCGGGGCACTCTACGGCAACAGGCCGGCTGGAACATTAGGTGACATAGGTGTCTTCTCGCTGAACTATCACAAGCATATTCACTGCGGCGAAGGCGGCATCATCCTGACCGATGACGACGAACTGGCCGAACGAATGCAACTGATCCGCAATCATGCGGAGTCGGTGGTTGCCGGTAAGGGGATCTCAGATCTGACGAATATGATCGGGTTCAACTTCCGCATGACCGAGATCGAGTCTGCGATTGCCCGGTGTCAGCTGGAAAAGCTGGATGCCTTGCTGGAAGCCCGCCTTGAGAACGTAAGCTACATCGAAGAAAAGCTCTCGGGCTTGCCGGGCATCGTCGTGCCCGCGGTGCGCCACGGTACCAGACATGTCTACTATCAGCACGTGCTGCTCTGGGACACAGAGGCCGCCGACGGCCTGCACCGCGATGACTTTGTCGCGGCCGTGAAAGCCGAACTACCCCACAACGAACTTCGCGAGAACGAGGGTGTAAAACTGGCCGCGGGTTACGTCAAGCCGCTATACCTGTTACCGATGTTTGCACAACGAATGGCCATGGGACGCAACGGGTTTCCGCTGTCTGATTCGCCTCAGACCTATGCCGCCGGGTTGTGCCCCGCAGTTGAACGGCTGCACGAAGAACAGCTATTCGCCCACGAATTCATGCTTCCATCGATGAGCAAGCCGGATATCGATGACGCAATGCGGGCCTTTGAGAAGGTCTGCGAAAACCTCTCCAGCGTACCAAGAACGAAATGAGGGTAGTATCGGCGCAGGAGGATACTGCCACCTTTGCCACCGCTCTGGACGTCGCGCGAGATGAGCAATGGCACAGCGCCGAGCTGTTTCACCTGCTGCACGAATATTACGCCGCCATGGAGAGTGATCCGTATGAAGATCATTCCGTAGCGGTATTGAACGCAGACGATCACCCTATTGCATTGGCATATGCCTGCGATGCCGGAGGCGAGATCAACTACTTCAGAATGCCGGTCGCGCCCGCCTGGGCGCCGAAGCTACCTTCCGACTTGTGTGACCAGGCAGGGCTGTTGATGATCAAGACCCTGATAGACAGGCTCCAGGCTTCGTCCGCCTCCGCACTCCAGGTCGCACATGCGCCGTTTCATGGCCCCGGCGCCGGTCTCCTGAATTCGTGGCAAATGCACCTGGCGGCAGCCGGCGCCAGCTATATCCCTGGTCACCGGGCCGTCATTAATCTCACGCAGCCTACTGGAGAGATCTGGAAGGACGTCCGCAAGAGTTATCGCCCGTTGATCAATGCCGGCCGGCGGACGATGCAGATTTCTGTTATGGACAAGAACAGTCTTGACCCTGCGGTCTTTTCACAGTTTCAGGCATTCCACCAACGCATGGCAGGCAGGGTTACCCGCTCACAGGCAAGCTGGGACAGGAAGTTTGAACTATTGCGCCACGGTCTGGCCGAAATGATCATCACGCGGCACGACGACACCATGATCGGATGCACCTACGTCTTCTTCGACGATATCACATCGCAATATGCAACCGGTGTCTATGAACGCGCCTTGTTCGAAAAACCAATTTCGCATTGCCCGCTATATATCGCGATCGAGCGCGCCAAAGACCGTGGCAATCTTTGGTTCAACCTCGGAGATGTACTGTTGCCCCTGCAGGCAGACCCGAAGGAACGCAATATCGCCCAGTTCAAAAAGGGCTTCAGTTCCCGCATCGAGATTTCAGGTTATTGGCGCCTGGAAAAGTAGCCGAATGCGGCAGTTCCCACATCACACACGCAAGGTCTCGGTCAAACGGCCCGTGATGTCGTTGTGAACATTATCTGCCATTCTGAAATGAAGCGGCAGAAGATAGCAGGGTTCGTATTTTGGGCGGTCCTGGACCTGTGACGTGTTGAAGTTACGTACCATCACGCCATCCAGCGCCGTGTCATTGAACAGTTTCACCGGCAGCGGCACCACGCAGGGAAGCCGTCCCGCTGCCGTCTTAGGCACGTGCTTTCCGAGGGGGCCTATCTTTACCGCGTCGAACCTACTCCTAATCGTTGCGATGTTGAGATCCAGATTCGCGAGTTTTGCCAGGATGTCATTGAGACCGTTGAGATCGAGGCTCGTATTGGCATGCTCCATGCCGTCCCAGGTCTCGTGAGGCGGCAACGTGCCCATCGCGCCGCGATGTTTCAGTTCAGAGTTGATCCGGCCAAGAACCGGATTGTTACCCTGTTCCTGCTTCAAGAAGTGCCTGAGGCTCTCATCACTCGCCAGGACGACGGCACCACAGTAGGACGCAATAACCTTGGGCAACGATATGATCTCGAAAGTACCGCCGTTCAGGAAGAAACTCTCCGGCGTTTCGAAACATGAATCGACACTGTCCTCGATGATGTAGCATTCATAACGTCCCGCGACCGTCACCGGGTATCCCCATTTGTGCACCACCAGCATGGCATCGGGCGCCGGTTCAAGCGACAAGGTCGGATTGGAACCGACCCCAATCGTTCCCCAGATACAGTGGGACGACCACATTGGGGCATGAATGACGTTGCTGCGATTGAGTTGCCTGTACCGGAAAGCTGCAGCCAGCGCTGCTCTGCCGGAGGGCATCAGGACCGCAGGAAGTCCGTAACGCGCACTGAAGAACTCTTCGATAGCGGCCGTGTGCGCTTCGATCTGTTCAGCGCTGCCGGTCTCGGCAAATGGCTGAAGTCGCGCCGGATCCGGATAGGGCCATTGATAGTCCTCGCTCAATGCCACACCCCGGCCTACAAGCCCCTGATCAACAGCAAGTCCTCACGCGTGAAGGAAAACGGCAAACGCTCGTCCTGATCCAGCACAAACGCATCGAAGCCCTGCGAGCGATAGTCTTCCAGCAACTTGAAGACAAACTCATCGCAAATGACCCTGTTTTCCTCTTGACGAAGTCCACGACTCACATAGTCACGATAGTCACTGTAGCTCGGCACCTCATCGACGGGTAATCCACGGTAGTCCGCTTCGAACCTGCGGCCGAACTCGGTCGACAGAAACCTGCCTTTCTTATCGATATTGGGCAGGTCTCCCACCAGCAGTTTGCCGCCCGGCGCCAGCAACTTGGCCGCCGCGTCAACAATCCGCCTGGGCTCGTCGGAACAATGCACCACCGAATACACAATAATGTAGTCAAATGTCTCGCCGCTTGCGATCAGATCAGCAAAATCGTGCGGAAACAGACCCGGCACTAGCTTGGCGTCCGGCGGCAACAGCGCGGAAAAGTTCTCGGCAATCGCGTCGATGACGCCTGGAACGTCAACGAGTTGAACTTTCAGTTCGAGATCCGTCGCATGCCGAAGGAGCAGCTTGGTCACCTCACCATAGCCGCAACCGATATCAAGCACTCGTCCGGCACGTTCAAAGCGCAATTTGGACTTTATATCCTGCCAGATGAACTCCGATTTCTCGAGGTCGTCTTCGCCACGCCCCACGGTTACGGCCAAATTGCTGGTTTCGCGAACAACGCCGTCATAGTAGGCGCTGGCTTCCTTCAGCCGGTCATCCATTCTTGCCTCCGTGCGATGTTCTCGGCTGGCAATCTGCCGGATAAATACCATCGCCCAGTTCAATCGTCCGATTGGCTGGCCTGCCTTCAATCTCGCAGATATGGCGCGGATGCGCTCCAAGCCGGTTCTTTCCAGGCCGCAATATCTCAAAGGCATCGCCTTCGGTCAGCGCCTCTCCAGGTTCGATTCGGCGAATGGCCTGAATACCGCGTCGGGCGAAGGCCGCCAGTTCATCTTCTACCGCTTGAACCGTCTTTGCGCCGGTGCCGAGGGTTTGCTCGACATCGCGAATTGCCTGCACCATCTTCTTGAGCCCACCGGGCTCCAGCGCAAAGGGATGATCGGGACCGGGCAAACGCTTGTCCAAAGTATAGTGCTTTTCAATGACACTAGCGCCGAGCGCCACCGCCGCAGCCGGTCCGGCGACGGGATCCAGACTGTGATCGGACAATCCCGATACCACGCCGAAACGGCGCATGATCCAGGATATCGTGCTCAGATTCAGAGTCTCCAGCGGTGCCGGATACTTCGAGGTGCACTGCAGAAGGCACAAGTTCTGTCCACCGGCTTTGTAGAATGTCTCCACCGCCCACGCGATATCCGCTTCACCGCTCGCACCGGTCGATAACACCAGCGGTTTGCCACTGGTCCCGGCCAACCGAAGCAGATGCGGATGCGAGATCTCGTAGGATGCAATCTTATGAACATCGACAAACGGGTCGATTGCCTCGAAATCAGCCTTCGAGAACGGTGTCGACATAAAGCCGATTTCCTGCGACCGGCAGTAGTCTGACAGTTCACCAATCATCTCATACGGCATGGCAAGGTCGGCAAAGATCTCGCTGATATCGCTCTTTATGCCCGCATCGCTCAGATAGTCGCTGGCCCCGGCGTTGGCGACATAGGTTGTTTCCGGCCGGTATGTTTGAAACTTCACAAAATCAGCGCCGGCATCAACTGCAACGTCGATAAGCGACTTGGCCATGGCAAGATCGCGCGGTGCAGTCCCCATACGCCAGTTTGACCCGGCCTCGGCAATCACCTTGACTCTGCCTTCACGCCAAAAGGGGGCTTGTGCCTCCACCAATAGGCGATGAATTCGCACCGTTTCACCAGTCGCAGCAATGTGCTTTTCACCATCGCCGATGCTGATATAGCCGGCATCCGAGAAAGCCTTTAGGGATGCATCGTTGCCTTGACGGATTTCCGCATAAAGCGACGCCACACCGTGGCGGCACGCCAAACCGGTTGTCGCCTGCAAGATACGGCTGGCAAGGCCCTGCCCCCTGAACTCAGAAGCAAGATGAAATGAAACGTTGACGCACTTTCCGCGCAGGCCTTTTGGATGCGGCTCGGGCTGCAACCCGACAAAACCCGCCCGTTTCCCATCGGTGAGCGCAAACCATGGTCCGGGACAATCAGGCTTGCTGAAGTAGTTTCCAGTGTATTCTGGCCAGAACGTATCCCAGGTCTTTTCGGCTGTGTTGTAGGATGCAGCGCGGGTTTCCGGGTCGTTTCGCCAGGACATAATCTGCCGGCCATGTTCCTTCACCGGCATGCAGGATTCAAAACTGATAGTGTTCGGGGCCATAGTCGCCTTTGTGGCTGTCGGCAGTGTTATCAACCGGCAACGACTACAATACCATACGTCATATCTCAAGAATGGCGATCACCACTCACCCATAGCCAGTTACAACTTGCCTCTTCTCCGGCCCGGGTAATATGGTGCTGCCGGTTTTGCCATGCCCTGAAGCGAGAATTGCCAATTTCATGATTCCCTATGGAAGACAGTCCATCAACCAGGCCGATATCGATGCCGTCGAAGTCGTTTTAAGGTCAGACTTTCTGACACAAGGCCCCGCCGTGCCGCGTTTCGAGGCGGCCCTGGCGGCGCAGGCAGGGGCATCGCGGGCTGTGGCTGTCAACAGTGCGACATCTGCCCTGCACCTCGCCTATCTGGCACTGGGCCTGGGTGATGGCGACACACTCTGGACCAGTCCGATCACCTTTGTCGCCACAGCCAACGCAGCCCGGCTGTGCGGTGCCGAGGTGGATTTCGTCGACATCGATCCAACCACCGGCAACATGTGCGTTGAGGCACTTGCTGCCAAGCTTGAAAGGGCCGAAATGGCCGGCACACGGCCGAAAATCGTCGTGCCGGTACATTTTGCCGGCCAACCCTGCGACATGGTGGCAATCGCAGAGCTGTCCGAACGTTACGGTTTCCATGTCGTCGAAGACGCCGCCCACGCAATCGGCGCCGGTGATGAAACGGCACGCACAGGCGCCTGTGCCCATTCCGATATTACCGTCTACAGCTTCCACCCGGTGAAGATCATTACCACCGGCGAGGGTGGCGCCGCGCTGACCAACAACGAGAAGCTTGCTGCAAATATGGAGCGCCTGCGCTCACACGGTATCACCAGAAATCTGGATGAGTTCGAAACCCCATCCGACGGCGGTTGGAGTTATCAGCAGATCGAACTCGGGCTGAACTACCGGATGACGGACATGGCCGCCGCTCTTGGGCTGTCGCAACTGTCACGGCTCGATCAGAACGTGGCCAGACGGGCTGAATTGGCAGACCGGTACGACGAGTTGCTGTCCGGCCTGCCCGTCACACCGCTCTCACGCACTGGCAAAGGCATATCGGCATGGCATCTCTACGTCGTCCTGTTGGATGACGAATCTGCGCCGCGCAAGGATGTCTACGACCGCATGCGAACGGCAGGTATAGGCGTTCAGGTCCACTATATTCCGGTACACCACCAGCCCTATTACGCCCGGCAGCACAACACATACAATACCTTGCCCGGCGCCGAACGCTACTACAGCCGGGCCCTGTCCATACCGCTTTATCCGGATCTAAGTGAGGAAGACCAGGACACGGTTGTGCGGGAATTGGGCCAGGCGGTGCTGCGATGAACAAGGATACGACGTGAAGCTCGTCTTTCGAGTAGACGCATCCCCGCAAATCGGTACAGGCCATGTCATGCGATGCCTGACACTCGCACGGGCAGCTCTGGCTCGCGGGCATCAACCCGCCATTGTGAGCCGAACGATGACCCCTGCCCTTGCCGATCTTGTCGCATCTCACGGCGTTGACCTGCACAGACTTCCCCAAACCGCCCCTAAAGAACAAACAGGCCCCATCGAACCCGCCCTACACCACACACAATGGCTGAACATGTCGCAAACGACGGACGCGGAACAGACATGCCGGGTCATAGAACAAGAGATTGGCAAACCCGACTGGATGGTGGTCGATCACTATGCGCTCGACCGGCAATGGGAGGTGCCCGTATCCGGCATCTGCAGCAAATTGCTGGTAATCGACGACCTGGCGGATCGAACGCACGTATGTGACGGCCTGCTTGACCAGAACTATTACCGGCACATGGAGCAGCGCTATTGCGGCCTGGTTCCTGAAAACTGCATCACGCTTCTTGGTCCTGACTTTGCCCTGCTTCGCGACGAGTTTTCAGCCTTGCGAAGCCGGGTCACACCACGCCGGGGACCGGTGCACAGATTGCTGGTCTTCCTTGGAGGCGCGGACACACAAAATGCCACGGGAACAGCGCTTGAAGCCCTGGTACGTGTCCCTTCGCAGCTTATTCCCGAAAAAGTCGACGTCGTGATTGGAGCAAAGCACCCTGAGGCCGCCGCGCTGACCCGCCTGTGTGACAAACACAGTTGGCAGTTGCATGTGCAGACGAATGAAATAGCCACCCTCATGGCCGCCGCCGATGCCGCTTATGGCGCCGGCGGCACCGCCACATGGGAACGATGCGCCCTCGGCCTTCCGGCACTTGTGGCAGTGTTGGCGGACAATCAGCGCCAGCTGGCCGAAGATGGACATGCCGCAGGCTTCCTGCAGGCGCCAACGTTCGACCCGTTCGATATAAACGCTGTCCAAGAACAATTTACCGGATTTCTCGAAGAAACGGCCCGGCGCGAAGAAATTTCCCGTCAGGCTTTCAGATTAACGAACGGCCGTGGCGCTGCAGAAGTGCTCGGTTGGCTGGAGAATCCGGGCAAAGTGCCGTCATAACGGCATAACTTTCATCAATTTAACTTTCAAAGCCGGCATCATGGTGGATAGTATTGGATAGAAACCGGTCCAATGATGAAAAGTGCCCCCATGACTGCAAAGATCAGCGAATTAGACGCCGCGCTTAGCGTAATGGAGCAGTCCGGCTGGTACGCCGACAGGTCGGAAGAGGTCAAAGGCATCCTGGCAAAGGAAGCCCAACTACGTTCCTATGGGAAGCGCGAAAACGTGTTTCTGGCAGGCGACCCCAGCGCGGGGCTTTACGGACTGGCAGAGGGATCCTTGCAACTCATGGTCGACAGGTCCGATGGCGATCAGGTGGTCATGCATCGTGCCGAGCCCGGATTTTGGATCGGGGATCTCGCCCTCTTCGCCAACAAGGGGCACCAACTTTCGGCGTGGGCGGCAAACCATGTCAAAATGGTTTTCGTCCCGGCGAGCGCATTGTGGAGATTGACGGAGGAAGACCCCAAGCTGCTTCTTGAATTCTATGAGTTAACCTATGCAAATGTGCAGTCTTTATTCAAGGTATATGGTTCCCTCTCGCGCGAGTCGGCGCTGCAGCGCGTTGCATCCAGATTGATTTTGCAATCCGAGTTGAAAGCAAGTGACGGCGACTGGCTGCATATCTCGCAAAATGAGTTGGCGGAAATGCTGAACCATTCCTTGCCGACGTTACAGCGATCGCTCCGGCATCTGGCAGATAGCAAGATCATTGAACTCGGCTACGGAAAAATCAAAATTCTCGACTCCGATGCTCTGACCCGCATCAACGACGCCTGAAACCATCATGGCACGCGCGTTCTGATCCAGTAGACATAGGCCAGTATCATCACAATCTCGACGGCAACGTAGCCGCTCATGAACGCCACGAACACTACAAACTGTGGGCCGGAAAAGATGAAAGATGCGATCAGGATGGCGACGCCGACATTACGCACAGACGCTTCTACAACCAGAACCGGGCCATCCCGCGCGCCCAATCCAATCGAGAGAGCCTGCCCCAGGAGCATGGCCGAAAAAACGAAGCAAACACCGAACACAAGTGCCTGAACGAGAACGTCGGACAAGACACCACGCTCCACCCATATGGTGGCCAGCAAAATAGCGGCCAATATGCCGATGGAAAACAGACGGAATGTACGACCATAAGGTTCTAACACCTCCTTGAACCTTGCCCGCAATGCCATGCCCAGGAGCAGCGGTAAGGCCATGAACAACAGGAGCTGCAGAACAATTCTGGTGCCTGACATGCCCGACAGATCGCCCGCAAGCCCGAGGAACCCGAAACCGAAATCCAGCCATAGCGGCATGGTCACTATCGACAGGACGGTCGCAACGGCCGTGATCGAAGCCGACAGCGAAACATCCAGGCCACCGACATAGCAGTAGCTGTTGGAAATGGCGCCTCCCGGGCACACGGCAAGAACAAAGGCAGCCGTTGCGATGTCGGTTGTCGGACCCGTTGTGGTGACAATCACCAGCGCCAGAGGCGGCAGTAGGAGCAATTGCCCCACCGCACCTGCAAGAATGGCACGCGGACGCCGCAGGGCCAGCTTGAAGTCAGCCGCCGATACGTCCGTACCGGCGATAAGCATAAGCACAAAGAGCGCCGCCGGAACAGCATAGTCGACGATAGCTGACAGCATTTACCTGCATCCCGCCACAAGACGTCACATTGTCCGCCTCCAGAGCAAAAATCAAGCTCTGACAGGCATTTGCGGGAACTTCAGAATTCTCGGTCTCAAATAAATATGAAGATTGCGCCGATAATGCCGACTCCGAGAACCAAGACGCCGACGACCATGCCAAGTGGGGTCGGTTCCACACGGTGGTATCCGTCTCGTGACAACCTGCGCTCAATGCGCACGTTCTGTATCAGTGCTCCGGCCAGACCGAGCACGGCGAGCGAGATGAATGCCAGACCGACGATCTGTGGCCCCTGGTAGCTGTCTACGATGATTCCCTGATTTTCGAGCACTTCACCGCCCTTGCCGATGGTGATGCCAAAGCCGATAAGGGAAATCGCGGTGCGAAGCCAGGCAATGAAAGTCCTATCGCCGGCCCACAGCGTGCGGTCGGCCGCCCACCGCGTGCGCCTTTGCGCCATATCGGTGCGTTGCTGTGCAAGTTCGGTGGCATTTGGCGTGGTCGGTTGAGCGCTCATCTCCAAGTCTCCATGCTGTCTGCTTAGCGGCGACAAGGAGACTTCAAAAAAAACTTCCGAACCTCATCATTTGATCAATTTGCGCCGGCCAAAGGCGAATATCGTGGCGAAAACACACGATCCGGTGCAGCCAGCCGGGCCATGTTCATAGGTGAGGACCCAATGCGTAAGATAAGAATGATACGCATGAACACACTTGCTGCGGCAGGCATGGCCGTGGCGGCAAACCTATCTCTGGCCGCTTCGGCCAGCGCCGGAACACTCGCGCCGGACGGCGCTTTGCAAACATCGGAACCGGAAGCCCTGCTGGTACATTGCTGCCACCCGCACGAATTGTCACCTCGCGATTCCCATTGCTGCCATCCCGGCACATTCAGCCATCACTATGGGCCGGCCAGCACCGCAGGCAGCGTTCGCAGGCAATCCAGACGGGTATCGCGGCGCACGGCCAGGCGCACCTCACGCCGCAATTAAAACGCGTCACCACTTTTCGAATTTCAGAGATCAAGACCGGGGCAAAACGGACCGCCAAAACCGGAAAAGGAGACTATCCGTGGCAAAGAAACCGAATATCCTCATCCTTTGGGGAGACGACATCGGCTGGTGGAACATCAGCTATAACAGTCGCGGCCAGATGGGGTATCGAACCCCGAATATTGACCGTGTAGCCAACGAAGGCGCCGCCTTCACGGACTACTACGCGCAGCAAAGCTGTACGGCGGGCCGCGCTGCTTTCATCACCGGTCAGAACCCGATCCGAACCGGATTGACCAAGGTTGGTTTGCCGGGCGCCGATATCGGCATGCCGGACGAAGATCCCACGATTGCCGAACTCTTGAAGAACCACGGTTATTCAACGGGCCAATTCGGCAAGAACCATTTCGGCGACAAGGATGCAATGCTGCCGACAATGCATGGCTTCGACGAATTCTTCGGCAACCTTTATCATCTCAACGCCGAGGAAGAGCCGGAAGATCCCGACTATCCTACAGATCCAGCGTTCAAGGAGCGGTATGGTCCACGTGGCGTCCTGCACTGCAAGTCGGACGGCAAGGGTGGTCAGACCATCGAGGATACCGGCCCGCTCACCAAGAAGCGCATGGAAACGGTCGACGAAGAGGTCACCGAGCGCGCACTCAAGTTCATCGAGGAAGCGCACGCGAAGGATCAGCCCTTCTTTCTCTGGTTCAACACGACCGGCATGCATTTCCGTACCCATTGCCCGGAAAAACACGAGGGCAAGAGCGGTCAGGGCTTCTACAATGACATGATGGTTGTGCACGACGAGCATATCGGCGAAATGCTGGACAAGCTCGACGAACTCGGCATTACCGACGACACAATCGTCATGTATTCCACCGACAATGGTCCGCACTACAACACGTGGCCCGATGCCGGGATTTCCCCGTTCCGTTCAGAAAAGAACACCAACTGGGAAGGCGGCTGGCGCGTGCCGGCATTCGTCCGCTGGCCCGGCAAGATACCTGCCGGATCGGTCCTCAATGGTATCGTGTCCCACCAGGATTGGTTGCCGACATTGCTGGCCGCCGCCGGCGAACCGGATGTCAGCGAGAAACTGTTGAAGGGCCACGACGCCAATGGCAAGACGTTCAAGGTCCACATCGACGGCAAGAACATGCTGCCGTATTTCACGGGCGAGACAGACGAAAGCCCACGGGACACGTTCTTCTACATCAGTGACGATGGAGACGTTATCGCGATCCGGCACAAGGATTGGAAAGTCGTCCTCATGGAGCAACGCGCCAAGCAGCTCGCATGCTGGGCGGAGCCATTCGTTCCGTTGCGCATGCCCAAGATGTTCAACCTGCGGCGCGACCCGTTCGAAAGGGCGGATGAGAACTCCAACACCTATTATGATTGGCTGATTTCCCACGCTTACCTGATTTACGGGATGCAGGGCCTTGTCGCCCAACAAATTCAGTCGTTCGTAGATTACCCGCCGCGGCAAAAACCGGCATCGTTCAATCTCGATGCCGTGCTTGAACAGGTTAGGGACGCCCCCGGTGGCGCAACCTAGCCAGGAGACAGTGCTTTGATCTCGGCCGCGCCCCTTGATTGGGGCGCGGCAG
>JANQIR010000072.1 GCA_028282065.1 Aestuariivirgaceae bacterium | reverse complement strand
AAGACCGGAATCCGCTGCATGCGGGCTGCCAGAACGGCGCCGCAAATGGCCGCAAACTCGCGTCCGCCAAGCCGCCTGAGCACTTCAAACGGATCGTCGAGAAAGGCTCGGTGCAGATCCACGGCAGCGTCAACCGCGCGTACTTTCCGCGCCAGCGCATCGCCGTCGACGCCGGTACCGGGTCCCACCCAATCGGCCGCCTCGCCACCGAACAAAGCACAAGACAAGGCAGCAGCGATCGTCGTGTTGCCGATTCCCATTTCCCCGACGCAAAGCAGATCGCATGTCTCTGCCACCGCCTCCATGCCATAGGCCATGGTTGCCGCGCATTCCGCCGCATCAAGGGCTGCAGCCTGGGTGATGTCGCGTGTCGGCAGTTCAAGCGCCAGCTCGAACACCTTCAGGCCGATGCCATGTGTGGAACAGATCTGGTTGATGGCGGCGCCGCCGGCCTGGAAGTTGGCCACCATCTGTGCCGTGACGGCTTGCGGATAGGCGGCGACACCTTGATCCACCACACCGTGATTGCCGGCAAACACGGCCACCACCGGATGATCGATGCGTGGTGGATGCCGGCCCTGCCATGCTGCCAGCCACTCGGCGATTTCCTCCAGCCGGCCGAGCGCCCCCGGCGGCTTGGTCAACGACATGTCGCGTGCGCGTGTCGCGTCGGCGGCTTCGTCGTCCGGCCCTGGCATTTGCGTGATAAGAGCGCGGAAATCGTCGAACGGGTTGTCGGTCTTACTTTCACTCAATGTTCTTGCCCGTGATCCTCTCTGGTGTTCAGTTGGCAGGTGGCCTATAGCGGTCGCGCAGTAAAAGGGAAAGACCGAAGGTGGCAACCGAACCTGATTTTGAACCGCCGCACGAACGTTCGCCGTTCGATTTTGGCGCATGGCTGTCCGACTTGCGGTCCAGCCTAATGTTCTTGAGCCGGGTTCCAGTGGGTGGCCGCGGCGCATTCGTGCCGCCACTGCGCGAGGCTATGCGGGCCTTTCCCATTGCAGGGGCTTTGCTCGGTGTTCTGGCCGGACTGGTGTTTGCGGTTGCCGGCGCTTTAGGCCTGCCGGTGGCGATTGCAGCGATCCTTTGCATTTGCGCGCTTGTGCTGGCGACAGGTGCGCTGCATGAGGACGGCCTGGCGGACGTCGCCGACGGTTTTGGTGCGAGCAGGGATCGCGAGCGGATGCTTAAGATCATGCGCGACAGCCACATCGGGACATTCGGTACCCTGGCGCTGATCGCAGGCTTCGCATTGCGCGTGGCGGCGGTGACGGTGATTGCCAGCCTGGCGAGCGGCGTGTCGATGGTGCCGGTACTGGCGGCGGCCGGCGCCATGTCGCGCGGCGCAATGCCGGCATTGCTAAATCAGCTTCCGCCGGCGCGGGACGATGGCAGATCGGCCGAGGCGGGCCGTCCTTCGCGTGAAACCGTAGTGCAGTCACTGCTCGCAGGTGGCGCAATCTGGGTTGTTTGCGTCTGGTATGTGATCGGATTTTGGACGGCTGTCTTTGGCCTGGCGGCAGCCGCCGCCGTGTATTTCCTGGTGAAACGGATCGCCCGGCAGCGGCTTGGCGGGCAGACCGGCGATGTATGCGGCGCGCTGCAGCAGACGACGGAAGTCGTATTGCTGCTCGTGCTTGCAGCGGCTGTCTAGGGTCGACCCTAGAGCGCTTTGCAAGATCGCCAAGATGTGATGTTGGCAAGGCAACGTAGTGCTTGTCTGCACGCCAACGCGCCGCATATGCAAGAGAGTCGTTTCATCTGGACGATTTTGCATGAAAGACGTTCTAAGCGACATATTCGACACGATCAGGCTGCGCGCCACGTTCTATTTTCGCACGGACTTTTCCCCGCCTTGGGCGATCACGGTGCCGGCCTATCAGCAGGCTGCACGATTTCATCTCGTTGTTCAGGGGCGATGCCATGTCGCGCTGGCCACGGGGTTGGAATTCAATTTAGGGCCAGGAGACCTGATCGTTATTTCACGCGGGCAGGGGCATGTCATTGCTGACCGGCCCGGCAGGCGCCCGGCGCCGCTTGAGGCGGCACTGGAGCAAAGCGGTTTCAGCGGCAGCGGTGCGTTCGCGCTGGGACATGGAAATCCAGACGCCGCGACACAGATGGTGTGCGGTCATTTCAACTTCACCAAAGGTGCCGATCATACATTGTTGCAGGCGCTGCCGGATGCAATCGTGCTGACGCCGGCCCTGCGGGCCAGGCATGCCCTGCTGGATGATGTCCTGCGGCTGGTCGTACGCCGTGCGCTTGCCGAAGGTCCAGGGGCATCCGCATCGATATCGCGCCTGTCCGAGGCCTTCTTTATCGAGACCGTCCGGGCAAGTGTCGGGCAGGCGCCGGAGATCGCCCGCGTTCTCGATGCGCTTGTCGACCCGCAGGTCGGCCGTGCCCTTGAATTGATCCATGGAGAACCCGCCAAGCCCTGGACCGTGGAAGAGCTGGCAAGAGCCGCCGGCATGTCCCGCAGCCGGTTCGCCGAACGCTTCAGCCGGCTGGTCGGACTGGCCCCCATGGCGTATGTCAGCGAGTGGCGTCTGCAAAGGGCATTGGCGGACCTGACCGAAAGCAATGCGAGCATCAAGCAGGTTGCCCGCAGTGCCGGCTACCGTTCCCCCGCCGCGTTTACCCGGGCATTTTCACAGAGGTTCGGCATTGCGCCGACAGGTATGCGCACCGACCGCCAGGCTGCCTGAGCGGACGAAATTGCCAGGAAATTTGCCGATCGTCCCGAACAGATTGCAGTTTATCCCTAAATCACCGCGCAGGATTGTCCTCATCTCCTGAATTGCCCAGGTTGTGAACACCGCAATGAGCGGACACCTCTCACCCCTGATCGAAAACATGGAGAATGGACATGAAAGCAATAACATCAATCTCGATCGCCGCCGCCGTGCTGATGGCTGTTTCGGCGCCGGCCCTTGCCGGTCCGGAAGTCAACACGGCCCCCGGTCTTGTCCTCGTGGCCGGCAAGCCGGCTCCCGGTCTGGCAGTTCACGGCTATGACGTTGTCGCGTATTTCACGCAAGGAAAGCCGGTGGCCGGCGATGCCAGCCATTCGGTCATCCACAAGGAGGCGACCTACCGTTTTTCCTCCAAAGCCAACATGCAGGCCTTCAAGTCGAACCCGGCTAAGTATGTTCCCGCATATGGCGGCTATTGCGCCTATGGCGTGTCCGTCGGGGCCAAGTTCGACGGCGATCCCCGCTATTGGAAAATCGTCGACGGCAAGCTCTATCTGAATTTGGACAAGTCCATCTCCGAAGCTTTTGCGAAGGATATCCCCGGTTCGATCCGCAAGGCTGATGCCAAATGGCCAGGTCTGCGAGACCAGGGAGCCTCCAGAATCAACTGACGTCCTTGCCCCCGGCGGTGCCGCGCAACGCGGTACCGGCGTGATCACACACAGTCAGTATCGTGGCGCGATGGTGCACAGGATCGGCCTGCTGTAGCATCGCGCCATGCTTGATCCCTCCGCCCTCATCTTGATCACCGCGGTTTTCTTGCTGGCCGGTACTGTCAAGGCAGTGGCCGTGCTCCCGGCGCTGGCCGGCATGGCCTTCGTTAGGCCGGAAGGGATGTTTCGATCAAATTCGAATTAATCTCTAAGCTGAGAATTAACCGGATTGGCGTAGGATTTCGGCTGCAATCTTACTGAAGGCAAGAGGCAGCCATGCACAACATCGGACTTGCACTGTCGGCCGGGCTGGCCATGCTGGTTTCGGCATCGCTGTTGAACAAGACGGCGCCGGGTCAGCAATTGATCACCGCTTCGGCGCAGGACCCCGTACGGCTGATGGCCGCCGTCACGATCAAGGGCCATTCCAACGGCCATTTCATAACCACGGCCCACATTAACAACCGGCCGATCAAGGTGCTGGTCGATACCGGCGCCAGTGCCGTCGCTTTGAGCTATGAAGACGCCCGCAAGGCCGGCATCAACCCTTTCAGGCTGAACTTCAATATTCCGGTGTCCACGGCCAATGGCATCGCCAAGGCCGCCGAGGTGACGCTGCGCCACGTCGAAATCGAGAATGTCCGTGTCAATGATGTGCGCGGAATGGTGTTGCAGAAAGGTGCCATGCGCGGCACGCTACTCGGTATGAGCTTCCTCGGGCGCTTGCGAAGCTTCAAAGTCGAAAATGGCGAACTCCACCTGCGCGACTGACGCCGGCGGCCTTCGCGCCGCCGCTTGCGTTCAAGCGTAGTCACCCAAAGCTTGTGATTTGCCTGTAGAATGCCTATTTGACTTCGGCGTTTGCAATTCACAGGTTTGACCCATGACGGCGCACACCCGGCTTGAGATTGAAAGCCCTTGTATAAAAGTCTGCGTCATTGACGCCGATACGGGCTACTGCATCGGCTGTGGGCGTACCCGCGGTGAAATCGCAGGATGGCTGGGTATGTCACACGATGAGCGCCGTGAGGTTATGGACGGGCTTTCGCAACGTATCTCCTGCATTACCAAGGGCCGCAGGCGAAAGGGCGGCGCCAGCCGGCGCCGGGCGAACGATTAATGCTCGGTTGGGCCGGATTTGTCCTGATTATCCTGGCCGGGTTGAGTTTCCTGATATTCGCAAATCCCGGCGATGCGTTTGGCATGACGTCGGACCAATTCGGCGAGCTGGCCTACCTGTCAGCGCTTGCCGCTGCCATTGGAGGCAGTGTGCTTGTCCAGTACCGTGGCCGGTTTTCGTCCGCTGTCAGACACCTGGCCATGTGGTTGGGCATCGCCCTGGCAATCCTCATTTTCTATACCTACAAGGATCAGTTCCAGACGATTGCCATGCGGGTCGCTGGCACTTTGGTTCCCGGGCTGGCCACCATCGAAGACGCAGGTACCGTAACGTTGAGGGCGGGCCGTAATGGCCATTTCACAGCCCGGGTTCAGGTCAACGGCACCGTATTGCCGATGCTTGTCGACACCGGCGCATCGGTCGTGACGTTGACCTATGAAGATGCCCGGAAGCTGGGATTTCCGGTTGCCGACCTGTCATTTTCCGTAGCGGTGCGCACTGCCAATGGCGAGACCCGTGCAGCCCGCATCAAGCTGCGGGAAGTGGCGCTTGGTTCATTGGTGGAAAGAAACGTCACCGCGCTCGTCACGCGTCAAGGACGCTTGGATGAAAGCCTGCTCGGCATGAGTTTCATCAACCGTTTGCGCGGTTTTGAGCTTCGCGGCGATATCCTGATCTTGAAGCGGTGAGGAAAAATGCCTCGATGGAACGTGCCGTCATTAATGGTTTAGCGTTGGTTTCGCTGTAAGAACGCCTTACTGGAATGGAGAATCACCATGCTTGCCAAACCGCGTGCGGATCTGAAACCCAACACACCGGAATATGAACGGATGCCGCTGGTGAAGCCGACCGGCTTTCGCGAGTACGATGCGCGCTGGCTGTTTGAAAAGGAGATCAATCTGTATGGCATGCAGGCGCTCGGCCTGGGGCTTGGCACCTATCTGCATGAGCGCGGAGTGTCGCCGCATGTCGTGACCGGCCATGACTTCCGCAGTTATTCGGCAAGTATCAAAAATGCGCTCACCGTCGGCCTCATGGCGTCGGGTTGCACGGTGCACGACATTGGCCTTGCCATGTCGCCCATGGCGTATTTCGCGCAGTTTTCGCTGGATGTTCCTGCAGTCGCCATGGTCACCGCCAGCCATAACGACAATGGCTGGACCGGCGTCAAGATGGGGTGCGACCGGCCATGCACATTCGGTCCCGACGAGATGGCGGCGCTGCGCGACATCGTTCTGGAAGGCCGCTGGCAGACCCGCGGCGGAGGCGGTCTGGTTTACATCGACGACATGGAAGAACGCTACGTTCGCGAACTTACCGAGGGCAGGGAACTGAAGCATAGCCTCAAGGTCGTGTGTGCCTGTGGTAACGGCACGGCGGGCGCGTTCGCACCGCGGATCCTGGAGGCGATCGGCTGCGAGGTCATTCCGCTTGATTGCGATCTGGATCATTCGTTCCCGAACTATAATCCCAATCCTGAAGATCTGGAAATGCTGCATGCCATGCGCGACAAGGTGCTTGAAACCGGGGCTGATCTCGGCCTTGGCTTCGATGGCGACGGCGATCGCTGCGGCGTGGTCGACAATGAGGGCAACGAGATTTTTGCCGACAAGGTCGGCGTCATGCTGGCCCGTGACATGTCGGAGCTATATCCAGAATCCACCTTCGTTGTCGACGTGAAGTCGACGGGGCTTTATCTGACGGATCCGGTTCTCAAGACCAATGGCGCAAAGACCGACTATTGGAAGACCGGGCATTCCTACATAAAACGTCGCACGACCGAACTGGGTGCCATCGCCGGCTTTGAGAAGTCCGGCCATTACTTCCTGCGTGAGCCCTTTGGCCGCGGCTATGACGACGGCCTGGTCTCTGCGATTGCCGTATGCGGCATGCTCGACCGGGCAGGCGGCAAGTCGATGGCCGATCTCTATCGTGATCTGCCTAAGACATGGGGCTCTCCGACCATGTCGCCGCATTGTGCCGATGAGGTGAAATATGACGTGGTGGACCGTATCGTGCGGCACTTCCAGCGCATCGCCGGCGATGGCGGCAAAGTTGCCGGCCAGCCGGTCCGTCAGCTTATCACGGTCAACGGGGTCCGGATTGTACTTGAAGACGGTACGTGGGGCCTGGTGCGCGCATCGTCAAACAAACCGGAACTGGTTGTCGTGTGTGAGAGCCCGCGATCGCAGGACATGATGAAAGCCATGTTCAAGGCCATCGACATGGAGCTGTCCGGCCAGCCGGAAGTTGGCGAATACAACCAGAAGATCTGACGGAACCGGGTTACCCCGCTGCCTTTGGCATCAGATCGTAGGGCGCCTGCCACCCCGGCTGCGAGCGGATCCGGCCAAGCCAGGCCTCGATGAAATCATAAGGCGCCAACGATAGTCCCAGTTCATCCCCATAATATAGATAGCCACACATGGACAGATCGGCGATCGTCAATTCGTTGCCGACCAGATAGTCCTGCCCGGCCAGATGCTTGTTGACGATATCGAGCGCCCCCTCGGCTCTTCCGCGCATGAAGTTTGTTATCTCAGTCTCGCCTGATTTCATGAAGGTCAGCAAGAAGCGCAAGGTGGCGATATAACTGGTGAACTTGTGGTTGTCGAAGAACATCCAGCGCAGGATCTCGCGCCTTGTCGCCGGATCGTGCGAGGAGAACCGGCCGGTCTGTTCCGCCAGATAGTGCAGGATAACGCCGGACTGGGTGAGCCTCTCGCCGCCGTGTAGCAGCACCGGTACCTCACCCATCTCATTGACGTCTTTGCGGTAAGCGTCCGTGCGTGTCTCGCCATGGAAGAAATCGACCCACTTCGCCTGCCAATCCTGCTGGGCGAGCGCCAGCATTAGGGCCGCCTTGTAGGCATTTCCGGACTCGGCAAAACAGTAAAGCGTGTACTGCGCCATGGCACTTGCTCCTTTTCGATCGGAAAATGGCCGGCTGACAGGCCGCCCGCGATGAGGTGGGTTCAACGTACATCAATTACCGACGTATCCGAACCCCTGAACACATCGAACGCTACCGACGGCCGGAAAACCCGGTGAAATTTGCTGCGTGCGCCATCGGACACAACGATCGTCTGGTAGTTGGCCCCATGTTCGATGATCTTCGTGGTTGGATCGCCGATCGCCACCTTGGTTTGCGCAACCTCGATACCGATTGCCTTCAGCAGGGCTTTGGCGTTCTCGACATTTTCTCGTGCGGCGTTTTGAAACTTGCGGGTCGGCGCGGCTGAGAAAAGCGTGATTGGCTGACCGATGGCGTGTGCCAGAACGGCCGACCGGCGCACCGCCTGCATGGACCGCGCCGTTCCGTCGGTGCACAGGAAGAAACCTTCCTTGTCCAGGCTGTCGCGCGCCGCCATAACCGAACATGGCGAAGTCGGGAGGCCAAGCGGTCTTAGGAAGACAACCTTG
>JANQIR010000048.1 GCA_028282065.1 Aestuariivirgaceae bacterium | reverse complement strand
TGTTCCCGAAAAGTGTGTGCGGTTTTCGGATAAGAACATGCTCAATATCAAAGAGATAGAGCATTTTTAGTGACTCAGGTTTCACAAAAAATGCTCTAGAACAATCGCAATCAGGAGCAGAGAATTTGGCAGAAAAACTCGCAGGAGCCGAACGTGAAGCGGCACTCGGCCAGCTTGAAGGCTGGACGGAAGTGGCGGGACGGGACGCCATTTCCAAGCGGTTCGTGTTCGCGAATTTCACCGATGCTTTCGGTTGGATGACCAAAGTGGCGCTGGTGGCCGAGAAGATGGACCACCATCCCGAATGGTTCAACGTCTACAAGAATGTGGATGTGACATTGTCGACCCATGACGCCGGCGGTTTGACGCAGCTTGACATCAAACTGGCGCAAAAAATGGACAAACTGGCGCAATAGGGGATGATTGGCCGGCAAAACTTGCAGTTAACCGTCGAGCCGGTAATCCTTGCAAGATCAGGGCTGATTGCCCATATTCGCCGGGTAACCACACTTAGACCGTGTGCAGGAGATTCTTATGGCTGAATTCAAGGTGAGGACCGCAGCGCAAACCCAGGCCGGCGCGCGCGTTCAGGAAGTAGATGCGGGCCTGCGCGCGTATATGTTGCGCGTTTACAACTACATGGCGACCGGCCTTGCCATTACAGGTGCGGCAGCGGCGGCAACCTATATGGCCGCCACCGAAACGACGGCGGCTGGTGTCCAGCTGACCCAGCTTGGCGCGCTGCTTTACACGAGCCCGTTGAAATGGGTCGTGATTCTGGCACCGCTGGCGATGGTGTTTTTCCTGTCCTTCCGCGTTCACAAGATGAGCGTGGCGGCTGCACAGACCACCTTCTGGATCTATGCCGCTATGGTCGGAGTGAGTTTTTCGATCCTCGGCCTGGTCTATTCCGGTGAAAGCATCACCCGGGTGTTCCTGATAACGGCGGCGTCATTTGGTGCGCTAAGCTTGTTTGGCTACACGACCAAGAAGGATCTGAGCGGCTGGGGTTCGTTCCTGTTCATGGGCCTGATTGGCATCATCATTGCCTCGATCGTCAACATTTTCCTGGCCAGTTCCGCTCTGCAGTTCGTGGTCTCGGTCATCGGCGTGCTGGTGTTTGCCGGTCTGACCGCCTATGACACCCAGCAGATCAAGGAAATGTATTACGAAGGTGATGGCGAAGTCGCTGCCGGCCGCAAGGCCATCATGGGCGCGCTTCGGCTCTATCTGGACTTCATCAACCTGTTCTTGATGCTGCTTCAGCTGTTCGGCAACCGCGAATAGCAGCGCAGATACGCACAATAAGAAACCCCGGGACTTTTCATCCCGGGGTTTTTTGACGCCTCCCTGAGTGTCTTGATTATGACTCGGCGCCAAATTCAGTCATTCATTCGCTAACGCTGCAGCCGCCGTTAAACAGCATAGAGCTTTGGTTTTCGTATCAGGACTTTAAGAACCTGGGCAAGGTCATGGCCGCGCCGCAAGATCATTCCGCCTTGCGCCACCACTGAATATGCGCCCTGCTTACGGGAAAGCTTGGGATCTTTTTCGATCTTGTAAAGCGGCACTTCGCTGGCGCGTCTGAATACCGAGAAGACAGCCTTGTCGCGACCGAAATCAATCGCATAGTCGCGCCATTCGCCGCCTGCCACGTTTGCACCGTAAATGCCCAGGATGATGTTGAGTTCCCTGCGGTCGAACGCAATCTGCTGCGTGGTTTCGTGAACCGCCGGTCTGGCTGACATACGCTCGGCCGCGGCGCCAGGTGCCCTCGGCCGGAGCGGAACTATCGGTTCCGTATCACTCAAAACTGAATGCCCTCACTTAAAGCCCGTTCACATCATGCGAATGATGGCGCATGTACCTTGAATTGGCAAGCAGGCATCGCGGCTCAAGGATGCGGCTGAGGGTATGCCGCAATAATTGCCTGTAACGAACACAATGGTTCCACGTTCAGACAAATTTCTGGCGCAATCAACGTGCATCTTGTGATCGTTGCCTCAACGGCCCGGCTCAAGGAGAGGTTTTCGGAAATCTCAGCCCCCCAGCCCCCGGTACTTCTTCAGTGCGAGCCGGGCCATTTGATCCAAGTTGGTGAGTTAGCGTTCAAAGTTCCCTACGGCCGGCAGTTCCCGGCCGTTTCTTTTTGCCCGTTCTTGGTTGGGCATTTCCTTAGCGCTCACGCCAGTCCGGCTTGCGACGGACGGCTCCGCGGGGCGGCCTGACCGGCCGGCGCGCGGTCGCGCTTGCCTCGCTGCGCTCGGAACCTTCCTCGCACTGTTTGTTGACGTCCCGTTCGCGGCAAAGCCGCTCAACGCCTCTTGGCAAGGGTCTTCTCTTGACCTTCAGGCCTTTAGCCCCAATATGCGCCGCGTCATTCACGCAACTGCGCAACGTCAAACGTCCATGTATTTTGGGGGGCAGAGCCTATGGCGAAAAAACAGGCGAAGAACTCAACCGAACCGCAAGGTCCGCAAGCCCATGAATTCCAGGCGGAAGTGGCGAAACTGCTGCATCTCATGGTGCATTCGGTCTATTCCGAACGCGAGGTCTTTCTCCGTGAGCTGATTTCCAACGCCGCCGATGCCTGCGACAAGCTGAAATTCGCCGCCCTTGGCAATCAGGACCTGCTGGCCGGTGACAGCGGGTTCAAGATTACGATTGCCGCTGACAGGGAAGCCAAGAGCCTCACCATAAGCGACACCGGGATTGGAATGAGCGCCGAAGAGATGGTCGCCAATCTTGGCACGATTGCACGATCGGGAACGCAGGCGTTTATGGAACAGGCCGGGGACAAGCAAGGCGACGTCCAGCTCATTGGCCAGTTCGGTGTTGGATTTTATTCAGCGTTCATGGTGGCTGAACGGGTCGATGTCATTTCGCGCAAAGCCGGTGAAGCCGATGCGGCGATTTGGTCGTCCGATGGCACCGGCACATTCACCATCCAGACATATGAAGAAGCGGACCGGCCAGCGCGCGGCACGGTCATCCGGCTGCAGTTGCGCGAGAATGCTGCCGAATTTCTTGAGGATCTGCGGCTTGAGCAGATCGTACGCACCTATTCCGATCACATCACCCATCCGATCTATCTTGCCGGTGACGGTGAGGAGGCTGAAGCCAGACAGGTCAATTCCGCCAGCGCGATCTGGGTGAGGCCGAAATCGGACATAACCGATGACCAGTACAAGGAATTCTTCGGTCACGTCTCAGGGGTCTATACCGACCCTGCCTTGACCCTGCATTACAAGGCGGAAGGCCGCAGCGAATACACCGTCTTGCTGTTTGTGCCGCAGGATCAACCGTTCGACCTTTATGATCCCGAACGCAGAGGCCGCCAGAAACTCTATGTGCGCCGGGTGTTTATCACCGATGAGGCCGACCTTCTGCCGGCCTATTTGCGGTTTGTGCGTGGCGTGATTGATTCTGAGGACATGCCACTCAACATTTCCCGCGAGATGCTGCAGGACAATCCGACAGTTGCGCAGATCCGCAAGGCGGTGACGAACCGGGTGTTGAGCGAACTGAAGAAGTGCGCGGACGCCGACCAGCAGACATACGCAAAGATCTGGCAGGCGTTCGGACCGGTTCTGAAAGAAGGCCTCTATGAGGACATGGAGCGCCGCGATCAGCTCTTCGAAATCTGCCGTTTCAAGACAACCAAGTCCGGCGATGAACCGGTTTCGTTGAAGGACTATGTTGAAAACCTGAAAGAGAACCAGACGGCGATCTATTACATGGCAGGCGAGGATGCCGATCAGGTCGCGCGCTCACCGCAGTTGGAAGGGTTTCGTAGCAGGGATCTGGAAGTCCTGTTGCTGACCGATCCGGTCGACAGTTTCTGGGTGCGTACCGCGCTCGGTTTTGACGGCAAACCCTTCAAGTCGGTGACCCAGGGCGCGGCGGATCTGGAGGCAATCGCCAAACCTGATGATGACACTGATGGGAAGCCTGAAGACGACACGTCGATTGCAACTCTCGTTGCTGCCATTAAGCAGACTTTGGGCGATCGCGTGCAGGACGTCATTAAATCGGAAAGGTTGACGGACTCGCCCGTGTGCCTGGTTGCCGGTGAGGGCGGTTTAGACCGGACACTCGAACGGCTGTTGGCAAAGCAGAAGACCACCGCGGTGGAAAAGTCTGCACCGGTGCTTGAGATCAATCCGCGGCATCCCTTGATAGAGGCCATGGCGGCCAGGCTTCAGGCGCATGGTGCAGCCGAAGACATCTGCGATGCATCTGAATTGCTGTTGGACCAGGCCTATGTGCTGGAAGGTGAGGCGGTCAGCGATCCGCAGGCGTTTGCCAGCAGGTTGACATCCGCCATGACCCGTATGTTCGACTGAGCCGAGAATTGTGGTTGTAACGTCTATGCTGGCGGTAGTACCACGGGTAAGCATTTGATGCGTCAGGTACCAAACGGCGTTACGTGCGGCGCCGGAAATTGAGAACATGCCTTGACGAAGCAGAACGGCACGGACAAGGTCTACAAATGGCGTCTTTGTATTCATCTCGCGGTTGGGGCTTTTCCTTGTCCCCCTCCAGCGAGGAAATCCGGGTTCTGGCAGACCAGGCTTATCGTTCGCTGCCAGACCACATCCGCTCGCTGGCCGGCGAACTGACGATTCGGATTGAGGACTTTCCCGACGATGAAGTGATGGAAGAGCTCGGCTGCGAGACGCCATTCGATCTTCTTGGCCTGTTTCAGGACCGGTCTGTCGGAGCCGAGCGGCAGAGCGAGGAAAATGCGCCCAGCGAGGTTCTGATCTATCGTCGCGCTCTTTTGGACTACTGGGCGGAGCAGGAAGACACGCTGGGCGCCATTGTGACCCATGTTCTGGTTCACGAGATCGGTCATCATTTTGGCCTGTCCGATGATGATATTGCCAGGATTGAGGAGGATGCCGCGCAGGATGCATCCGCGGCACGGACGGTGCAGTGATGACCGGGACCTCCGATCGCCAGGAAAGGAAGGCCAGGAGGGCGCGTGCGGATCTTGACCGGATGACCCAGCAGTCCGAAAAGCTCCTGGGGGCCGGCTCCGGCGCGGGAGCATCTGAAAAAGACGATCCAATCGAGATCTGGGGCAGGCGCATCGGCCGGACACTGGGCTTTGCATTTGCCGGTTATTTGATCTGGCACCTTCTCACGACTTACATCCTTAAATAGCGCGCAGTACCGGCAAATGAAGAACCCCCTTGAGGGAGGGGTCCTCAAGGGGGCTTGTAAGCAGGCTGTCCGGGATTGGGTCGGATCAGGCAGGGTCAGCGGGTCCCGGAGAGCCTGCAGTCTGTTTGATCATATCGTCTGGATCGATCAGTACACCCGGTAGCAGCGGCGGCGATAGATAGCGCGCTTCCTCCAGTAGTAGCCGTTGAAGTACCTGCGGTAACCGACGAACACCCGGCGGCAGCGGCGGTAGCCGTAGTACGGGCGGTGGTAGTAACCGCCACCGTAGACCGGGGCGTGGAAGCTGAAACTGATATTCGCGCCGGCGCTTGCGGTGGAAGCGGT
>JANQIR010000034.1 GCA_028282065.1 Aestuariivirgaceae bacterium | reverse complement strand
TGCAATAGGGCCCACCTGTTGCTGCGATCGTTCCGGCACCGGATGCATCCGCCGGGACGGCAAACAGAATTGATTCAACCTAACTGCAAAGCGCTCTAGAATATGTCGAAATATTCCCGCTGATCCCAATCTGTCACCTCGCTGAGGAACCGGTCGATTTCCGCCTGCTTGATCGCACACAGATAGTCAACGAAGCGGTCTCCCAGATGGCCTCTGAAAAACCTTGAACCACGGAACAGATCCACCGCCTGAATCAGGTTGGCAGGAACGGCCGGCGCATTGTCGCTGTAGGGGGAGTGGGACGGCTCAACGGGGTCCAGGGCGCGTTCCAGGCCATCCAGTCCGGCCATAATCTGCCCGGCGATGAACAGGTAGGGATTGGCCGACGGTTCGGCGATACGGTTCTCAATGCGGGTGCCGGGCTCACCAGCACCGCCAATGACCCTGAGCATGGCTCCCTTGTTGTCGAGCCCCCAGTTGATGCGGTCCGGCGCCAGAGTGTGTGGCCGGTAGCGCTTGTATCCATTGAGCGTCGGCGCGGCCAGGATCATACTCTGTGCGGCATGTTCAAGAAGCCCTGCGAGATAGTTCATACCTGGGACCGACAGATGATCGCCCTCGGCCTGCGGCATGAAAAGGCTGTTGCCCTCGCCGTCCGCAATCGACTGATGCAGGTGCCAGCCGCTCGAAAACAGCCCGGGAACTTGTGGGCGGCACATGAATGTGGCGTGCAGGCCCTGGCGACGGCAGACCTGTTTTGCCGCCGACTTGAACAGCATCATGGTATCGGCGGTTTCCACTGCGCCGGCCGGATCGAAGGTGAACTCCACCTGGCTCGGACCGAATTCGGTTTCGATCGATCGCAAAGGCAGGTCCAAACCCTCGCAGGTGTTGCGCAGCAGATCGGTGACGGGCTGGAGCTGGTCTGCCCGCACCTCGGTCAGGTACTGAAATCCGTGGGTCGTCAGGGATACGGACGGTGGTGTTGCCGGTTGACCGGTCTGTTCCGGCCGCAAGTTCTGGTCCGTGATCGCAAGAATGTGAAATTCCAGCTCCAGACCCGTCCGGCACGACCAGCCGCGTTCATCCAGCTTCGCCACGCTGTCCTTGAGGATGCGCCGGGTGGAATAGGGAACCGGCTCACCGTCGGGCATGTAGATATCGCACAGCATCCAGCCGGTGCCTTCCACCCACGGCAGGACGTGGAATGTCTCCGGATCCGGCAGCATGATAAAGTCGCAGGCGCCTTCCAGCAGTGGATTGCCGACGCCGGCACCGGGCTGCCAGACCGGAAACACGGTGCGGTGCGATGTATCCTTCAACAGCAGCGTCGAGGTCATGGCGCATCCGTCCGTGAGAGCGGATATCGCGGCAGGCACCATCAGCGTCTTGCCCCGCAGCACGCCATGCTGGTCGGCGAAAGCCAGACGGATCGAGTGCAGGCCTTCACGTTCGATCCTCTGGCCGATGTCGTCGCACAGGCGTTGCCTGTCCGCGTTGGAAAGGCCGTGGCGCGCAGCAAACCCGCTCCTTCCGGAATGCCCGCCTGTACCGCCGTGCGCCGTCACGAAGGGGCGGCCTTGCGTTCACCGGCCCAGGGCGAGCCCTGCCGCCGGGCGCGGTCGTTGTCCTGCCAGGCCTGCTGCCAACCTTCCTGGCCGACCAGCGTGTCGATGGCAATCGGCCGGTCTGTGCCATTTGCCGGCTGCGCGGAGCCGTTGCCGGCCGCTTCGATGGCCGAGCGCAACATGCGGCGGTTTGCGATGATCGCCTTGTCGGAGGTTACCAGGTGCTCGCGGCTGCGATCCTGCAGCGGGCCGGGCGATTCCACAGCCCACTGGTCATGGACGTTTATGTCGAGCCCCATGCCCGTATAGGTTTCGCTTTGCTGTTCGCGCGGATCGTAGCCGTAGTCGTTGGACTTGTTCTTGCGGGGCACATAATCCGGCAGCTCATAGAGCTTGAGACGCTGCTCGCGCATCTTTTGATGATCAACGGGCTGGTGGAAGGCCGCAAAGATAGCATACCAGTAGCATGTCACATCGTCGACCGGGACATGCCACTGGGTCAGTGTCATGTCGTTGGACATGGGGATCACGATGGCATTGGGGAATATCTCGTTGGTCACCCGCACATGCATGGCATCGCCTGGTAATTCGCGCAACGAGGTGATGCGCAGGCCATAACCGGTCTGCTCGACGTTGATATCGGGCCTTGGATACTCACGCAGGATCTGGGTCACGGGGATGTCGGTATTTCCGGACGTGTCGCGGAACTGCTTGCCATAGGCATCCGCCGTGTCCTCATCCTGCAGGAAACGGTGCAGGAAGGAGGCGTGTACCGGATCGATCCCAACCTCGAGCGCCTGCAGCCAGTTGCACTCGATCAGGCCCTTGAAGGCAAAGGCGTGGCTCTCAGGTGCCGCAAAGCAGTCATAGTCCGGTAAGGCAGGCGGTTCGCCGGGACCCATATAGGCAAAGACGATGCCATTACGCTCCACGCACGGATAGGCCTCGTTGCCGATACGTTCATGCGTCGTGCTGCCTTCCGGTTCACCGGGCATTTCCACACATTTTCCCGATGTGTCGAACAACCAGCCGTGAAACGGGCAGCGCAGGCCGCCATCCTCCAGCCGTCCGTAACACAGATCGGCACCGCGATGCGGGCAGTGCCGGTGCATCAGCCCGGGAGTGCCGGTCTCATCACGGAACAGAACCAGCCTTTCGCCGAGCAATGTGACCGGCCTGACCGGTCTTGGGCCGTTCAGTTCATCGGACAGGGCTGCAGGCTGCCAGTAGCGGCGCATAACCTCACCGCATGGCGTACCCGGACCGGTAGATGTGATCAGTTCGTTGATTTCTGGCGCCAGCATGAGTGCTCTCCACGCGTTCCTGCCGCGTTCGGGTAAACCAATTTGCCCCGGCGTGATCTGAGGTTAGCAAAGTCTCCGGTACGTTTGGTCCCAATTCCTCTATTCGGATGGAGCTGCAAACAAGTCGCGGAAATCCCGAGGAATGGCTTGCGCCGAAAGCGCGCCGGTCTCAGCATCTCTCACCAGCCAGACCCGTTTCTCAAATCCTTCAACGATGACACGGCCGGATTTATACACCTTGTGGGCGGCGACAAAGCTGTGCGCCTGCCACTGGCCAAGTTCGGACACTATTTCCAGCGCGTCGCCATAGGTTGCCGGGCCCTTGAAACGGGCCCCCGTATCGACAAGCGCAGTGCCGGCAATGCCATAGCAGTCCTGCAACTTGCGCTGGTCGAGACCGCGTTCGCGCAGGAGCTTCTGAAAGGAGGCATCGAACCAGCGGAAATAGTGCGGGTAGAAGATGATGCTGGCAGCATCGCAATCGCCCCATTCCACGGTCACTTCGTAGGCCATGAACGCTCCCAACACCCGTTTGCGCATCAACAATGAAATCCCCCGCATCATGGTTGCGGCATGGTATGTCTAGGTCAACTGATGATTCCCATAGAGCGCTTTGCAGCCGCAAGATTCACATGTCGCTTTTCAAATCAGCAGCAACCGTCGGCGGCCTGACCATGGTCAGCCGGGTGCTTGGCTTCATCCGCGACATCCTAATGGCGTCGGTGCTCGGCGCCGGCATGGTGATGGACGTCTATGTCATCGCCTTTCGGTTCCCCAACCTGTTCCGCCGGATATTCGGCGAGGGTGCCTTCAACGCGGCGTTTGTGCCGCTGTTTGCCAAGCGTCTGGAAGGCGAAGGACGGGCAGCGGCCGCGAACTTCGCCGAAGAGGTCTTCTCCGGCCTGCTGTTCGTATTGCTGATCCTGATCGCCCTTGCGGAACTGTTCATGCCGCTGCTTATGTATCTGCTGGCGGGCGGTTTCGCCGGAGAACCTGAGAAATTCGATCTGGCAATCCTAATGACCCGGATTGCCTTTCCCTATCTGCTTTTCATGTCGCTGGTGGCACTGTTGAGTGGCCTTTTGAACAGCTTTCACCGATACACCGCCGCGGCGGCGGCGCCGATCCTGCTCAATATCGTTCTGATTGTTGTTCTGGCCGTGCTGATTTCGCTTGGATGGGGCAGTACGCCGGCCTCTGGACAGGCACTGGTCTGGGGTGTCTCCTTTGCCGGATTGCTGCAGTTCGTCGTTCTGTATTTTGCCGCCGTGCGGGCGGGAATTACTCTAAAGCTGCGGCGCCCGCGCATGACGGACGGGGTGCGGCGTCTGATCACGCTGGGCATTCCAGGGGTCATTGCGGGGGGCATCACACAGATCAACCTGTTGATCAGCACCTTCATCGCCTCATTTCAGGACGGTGCGCCTTCCTGGCTCTACTATGCCGACCGGCTCTACCAGTTGCCGCTCGGTGTCGTCGGTGTCGCCATTGGCATTGTACTGCTGCCGGAACTGTCCAGGCGGCTGAGGGCAGAAGACCATGACGGGGTGCACAACAGCCAGAACCGGGCCATCGAGTTTTCCATGCTGTTGACCATGCCGGCGGCAATCGCCCTCATGGCGATCCCCTATCCGGTGATCCAGGTGCTGTTCGAGCGCGGCCAGTTCGAGGCGTCCGATACGCTGGCGACGGCGCAGGCGCTGGCCGCATTTGCCGCCGGCCTGCCGGCTTTCGTGCTGATAAAGGTGTTCTCGCCGGGATTCTTCGCCCGCGAAGACACGCGCACGCCGATGATGTATGCGGGGGTCGCCGTCGCAATCAATGTCATCGGAGCAATTGCCCTGATGCCGGTCCTGGGGCATGTCGGCATCGCGATCGCGACGACGGTGTCTGCGTGGGTCAATGCCGCGCTGCTTGCCACGACCTTGAGCCAGCGCGGCGCATACCAGACCGACGAGCGATTGCGCTACCGGCTGCCGCGCATCCTGATTTCCAGTCTGGTCATGGGTGCGGTTCTGCTGACGCTCACCGTGTGGTCCGGCGAGCTATATGTTGCACAAACCCATTTCGCCGTGCGGGTTGCCGGCTTGGCCATGCTGGTCGCCATCGGCACCGCCATTTATTTTGCGCTGGCGGCCTCGCTCAGCGTGCTGAAACTGGACGAGATCAAAACGGCGATGCGCAGGGGTTAAGCGGACTTGGCTTTCAGAGGGAATGCGGGCATATAGCCCCTCAGAGAAGACTTCATCCAGCCTGTCACGGGAATTCGTACATGACCGCATTCGAACAGCGGGTGTTCTCCGGCATTCAGCCGTCGGGCACCATGCATCTCGGCAACTATCTCGGCGCCATCGCCAGGTTCGTCGAAATGCAGTCGAGTTTCAGCTGCATCTATTGTGTCGTCGACATGCACGCCATTACCACCTGGCAGGATCCCGGCCAATTGCGCAAGGCAACGCGGGAGGTCGCGGCGACCTATCTGGCGGCCGGAATCGACCCGACACAGCACATTGTGTTCAACCAGAGCCAGGTCGCGGAGCATGCCGAACTGGCCTGGGTGTTCAACTGCGTCGCACGGGTCGGCTGGCTCAACCGCATGACCCAGTTCAAGGACAAGGCGGGCAAGAACCAGGAGAACGCCTCAGTCGGCCTTTATGCCTATCCAAACCTCATGGCCGCCGACATTCTGGTCTATCGCGCCACGCATGTGCCGGTGGGCGACGACCAGAAGCAGCATCTGGAGCTGTCGCGCGACATCGCCCAGAAGTTCAACAACGACTTTGCCAAATCCATCAAGGAAACGGGACATGGCGAAGCGTTCTTTCCGCTTCCCGAGCCGGTCATCATGGGACCGGCGACGCGGGTCATGTCGCTCAGAGACGGCACCAGCAAAATGTCAAAGTCCGATTCCGGATCGGACATGGCATGCATCTATCTGACGGACAGCGCCGATGACATCGCCCGTAAGATCCGCAAGGCCAAGACCGATCCCGATGCGATCCCGTCGGAAACAGCCGGACTGGCAGGACGTCCGGAGGCCACCAACCTGGCGGGTATCTTCGCTGCCTTGAGCGGCCGGACGGTGGACGATGTACTGCAGGAGTTCGGCGGCGCGCAGTTCTCGGCATTCAAATCTGCGCTGTCGGATATCACGATCGAGCGGATTGTGCCGATCGGCGAGGAGATCCGGCGGCTGATGGACGACCGGAAGCATATCGATGCGGTTCTGGCGGACGGCGCCGACCGGGCCCGGGAGATCGCGGCGCCGGTCTACAAGTCGGTCAAGAAAATCGTCGGTTTTATCGGGTAGCCATCGTCAGATTTCACCGAGAACGGCCAGGTGGCGCTTGAAAACCGTCATACCGATTTCCACCTGACATTGTGGAGAGTAACTGGACATACAGTAAGTTTGGAATTATTCTAAACACTAGAACGAAGGACCGGCCCGGCCGCCGGTGACAGCAGGATACTGAAGCGGCATGTTCATTCAAACCGAAGCCACTCCCAACCCCGCCACGCTCAAGTTCATTCCCGGCGAAACGGTCGCAGCGAACACACCGAGCGATTTCCGGTCGATGGAAGACGCGGAAAACTCGCCGCTGGCACAGCGGCTGTTTGCGGTATCCGGTGTGACCGGCGTGTTCCTGGGTAGCGACTTCATAACCGTCACCAAGGCCGATGGAGAATGGCAGCACCTTAAGCCGGCCATTCTCGGCGCCATCATGGAGCACTATCTGTCTGGCGATCCGGCCATGGCCGACAACGCAGGCGACGGCGATGAGGCAGAGGAATTCTTCGACGAGGCCGACGAAGAGATCGTCGCAACGATCAAGGAGCTTCTCGACACCCGCGTGAGGCCAGCCGTTGCCCAAGACGGCGGTGACATCACGTTTCACGGGTTCAAGGAGGGCATCGTATTCCTGCACATGAAGGGTGCATGTGCCGGGTGTCCTTCATCAACGGCCACGCTGAAGCACGGCATCGAGAACCTGCTGCGGCATTTCATTCCGGAAGTCAGCGAAGTGCGGCCTGTCTAAGCGCGATTGAACGCCACATCCGGTTGACAGGGACGGCTTCCGGCTGTTTACAGCCGCAATCATCATGCGTGTCCTTGGTCTCGATACTACCCAATCAGTCTGCTCCGCCGCTGTCTATGACAGTGACGGCGACGAAGTTCTGGCACGCTCACACGAACAGATGGAACGCGGTCATGCCGAACGGCTGCCCGGCATGATGCGCAGCACCGTTGCGGCAGCCGGGCTGCGATTTGACCAGATCGACCGAATTGCAGTCACCACGGGGCCTGGAACCTTCACCGGCGTGCGCATAGGCCTTGCCATGGCGCGCGGCCTGGGACTGGCGTTGCAAAAGCCGGTCGTCGGTATCGGCAGCCTTGAGGTGATCGCCCACAATGCCGGGGCCATTGCGGACGGAACGCACATTGCCGCGGTTTGCGATGCCAGGCGGGGCTGCGTTTACCTGCAGCTGTTCGATGCGCAGTGCTCTGCGCTTGCAGCGCCGATGGTTCTGCCCATTGAAGACGCGGTCACACGCCTTGCAGGGCAGGCTGTCCTGCTATGCGGTTCAGGCGCTCATTTGTTGCTGACACACCTGCCAGATGCCATCAGGACCGCCATCGGTCCATGGCCGGATGCTGCCATAGTCGCGCAACTCGGCGCAGGACTGGCGGAACCGGAGATCCCTCCCAGACCGCTCTACCTGCGCCCGCCAGATGCAAAACCGCAAAAACAGCTCGTGGCGCTGGAACCGCAAGCTGCCGACATTAAGCGCGCCGACCTGGAAGAAGCCGAAGCCTTGTCCGGACTGCACGCTGATTGCTTTGCCGACGGATGGACAGAACATGACTTCAAGCAGTTGCTGCAGGGGCCAGGTGTGGTGGCACTGACGGCCCTCGACCAGAGCGGTTCGCAGCCACTACTCGGCATGATTCTCGTGCGTCAGGCGGCGGACGAGGCCGAAATCGTGACACTTTGCACCCGCCCGGCCGCGCGGCGCCGGAAAATCGGCCGAAAGCTCACCGACGCAGCAGCCGGTTTGCTAAGACGCTCCGGCGCCAAATCGTTGCATCTGGAAGTTGACGTAGACAACGCTGCCGCCATCCGATTGTACGAGACGGCCGGCTTTGTCAGAAGCGGACTACGCAAGGCGTATTACAAATTGCCTGGAGGCGGCCGGTCGGATGCCGTGACCATGGTGCTCGACCTGGAACGCTTCACTCCATGACATGTCGGCAACGGCCGTATCTTCAGGCGACATGTTGATTGTTGAAAAAGTGGTGTCGACCTTCCGGCGATATGCTCTATACACAGGGTCGAATTTCAGGAATTGGCGATGAACAGGATCGAAAAGGCCTGCCAGGACAGGGGGATGCGCATGACGGGGCAGCGCCGTGTGATCGCGCGGGTCCTGTCACAGTCCGAGGACCACCCCGACGTAGAGGAACTCTACCGGCGCGCCTCGGCCGTCGACGACAAGATCTCCATTGCCACGGTCTACCGGACGGTCAAGCTGTTCGAAGATGCGGGCATTCTGGAACGGCACGACTTTCGCGACGGCCGATCACGATACGAAGAAGCAACCGACGACCACCACGATCACCTGATCGACCTGCAATCAGGTGAAGTGATCGAATTCCGGCATGAAGAAATAGAGCGGCTTCAGGAAATCGTAGCGCGGGAGCTGGGTTACCGTCTCGTCGATCACCGGCTTGAGCTCTACGGCATCAAGCTCAAGACAGATTGAGACGATCACGTGTTCTCCGCCCTGAAACACATATTCAGGCTGGCGCGGGCCGGATTGACTATGGCCCGGTACGACGTACTGCTGCCAGCCGATCAGGCAGGCGAAGCGCCCGCACCGGTTCGCGCCGCACTCAGGCTGGCAAAACTTGTGGCCGGAACGGCAAAGCACACAGACGGTCATCCGCTCACCTCGGCGCTGACCGAACTCGGTCCCAGTTACATAAAGCTGGGCCAGTTCCTTGCCACGCGGCCCGATATTGTCGGCCCGGCCCGGGCAAAGGCGCTGTCCGACCTTCAGGACAAGCTGCCGCCGTTCGAGCAAAGCGCCGCGGAAGCAGAGATCGCATCGGGCCTTGGAGGTCCGGTGGATACGCTCTTCAACAGCTTCGGGAAGCCGATCGCCGCTGCCTCCATCGCCCAGGTGCACCGCGCCCATGTGGTCGGGAGAGATGACCCGGAACGGGAAGTGGCCGTCAAGGTCCTGCGGCCGGGGATCGAGCAGCGCTTTCAAACCGATCTCGACAGTTTTTTCTTTGCGGCGCGCATGGCGGAACGGTGGATTCCCGAGATGCGCCGCCTTCGTCCGGTTGATGCGGTCCGGACCCTGGCGGACTCCGTCAAGCTTGAGATGGATCTTCGCATGGAAGCGTCCGCCATGTCGGAAATGGCTGCCAACACCGCCGATGATTCGGGTTTCCGCGTACCGGATGTGGACTGGATGCGGACGTCGCGACGCATTTTGACATCGGAGTGGATCGATGGAATTCCACTTTCCGACGTTGATGCACTGAAGGCCTCCGGCATCGACCTGCCGGCGCTGGGCGACACGGTGATCCAGTCGTTCCTGCGCCATGCCATCCGCGACGGGTTCTTTCATGCCGACATGCACCAGGGCAACCTGTTCGTAGACGCGCAAGGCGGCCTGGTCGCGGTGGATTTCGGCATCATGGGGCGCCTGGGCATGAAGGAACGGCGCTTCCTGGCGGAAATCCTGTACGGCTTCATCACCCGCAACTACACGCGGGTGTCGGATGTCCACTTCGAAGCGGGGTATGTGCCGGACCATCAGGACCCGGCAGTGTTCGCGCAGGCGTTACGGGCCATCGGCGAACCTTTGATGGACAAACCGGCGGAAGATATCTCCATGGCCCGGCTCCTGACCCAGCTGTTCCAGGTCACCGAGCAGTTCGATATGCACACGCAACCGCAACTGCTGTTGCTGCAAAAGACCATGGTGGTGGTGGAAGGCGTGGCGCGCAGCCTCAATCCGAAGCTCAACATGTGGACCACAGCGGAACCGGTTGTCAGGCACTGGATCGAGCAGCGGCTGGGACCGCAGGGACGCATCGAAGACGCCGCCGAAGGCGCACTCACCCTTGGCCGGCTGGCAGCGGCCTTCCCAGAGGCCCTGTCGGAGGCGCAACGGACTGCGCAGATGCTGTCTTCCATGGCGGAACAGGGCGGCATCCGGCTGGATGAGACGACGACCCGCGCCCTGCTCGATGCGCAGGGCCGGCAGGGAAAGAGCGGCCGCCTGGCGCTTTGGGTCGGCGCAATCGCGCTTGTGGTTATCGCCTATGCGATGGCCACATGAGCGGCCCCTGCACAGATCTTGTTTTGCCCGGGGCCGGCAACCATCTCAACCTGCAGGCGTCGCCGCGCCCGGCAATGTGATGTATAAGGGTGCGGGACAAAACCGGAGATGATCCGCTTGAGCAGTGCAAAGACAGTCCTGCTGATCATTGGCGGCGGTATCGCGGCCTACAAATGCCTTGAGCTGATCAGACGGCTCAAGGAGCGCGGTGTCGCTGTGCGCGTCATCATGACCCGGGCTGCCGAGCAGTTTGTCACGCCATTGTCGGTCGCCAGCCTGGCTGGCGAGAAGGTCTTCACCGACCTGTTCGATCTGACAGACGAGACCGAGATGGGCCACATCGAGCTTTCCAGATCGGCCGATCTACTTGTTGTCGCGCCGGCAACGGCCGACATCATGGCCCGCATGGCCAACGGACTGGCCAGCGATCTGGCTACAACGGCATTGTTGGCGACGGACACGCCGGTGCTGATCGCACCTGCCATGAATGTGCGCATGTGGCAGCACCCGGCGACGCAAAGGAATCTCATAACGCTTCAGCAAGATGGCGTA
The DNA here is from genome assembly GCA_028282065.1 of Aestuariivirgaceae bacterium. Lineage (GTDB taxonomy): Bacteria > Pseudomonadota > Alphaproteobacteria > Rhizobiales > Aestuariivirgaceae > JANQIR01. The sequence goes on along the minus strand of JANQIR010000034.1, from coordinate 250 downwards.
TCGGTCATCGGGCCGGATGAAGGCGACATGGCCTGTGGCGAATACGGGCCGGGGCGCATGGCGGAACCACACGCGATCCTCGAAGCTGTTCTGGATCGGCTGGGTGGGGATCGCGCGGCCGGCAAACCTTTGCAGGGCCGCAAGGTCCTGGTCACGGCAGGCCCCACGCATGAGCCGATCGACCCGGTGCGGTACATCGCCAACCGGTCATCAGGCAAGCAGGGCTATGCCATTGCCGGTGCAGCGGCAG
>JANQIR010000029.1 GCA_028282065.1 Aestuariivirgaceae bacterium | reverse complement strand
AAAAAGTCGGTGAAATCATCAACCAGTTATCTGCAACCGAGTGCCAAAATTACATTCGACATGCCGGTTATGAATAATTCAATCTCGAAAACGGTCTAGTGCCCCGAATTCGAAGTTCGTTTCATTAGAGGCAGCGGGCTCCAGACGAACTTCAAATCCACCACACTAGGGAGTAGTTGATGAAAACGGCGGACGTCATCGTCATTGGCGCGGGCCTTGTCGGCGTCAGCATCGCCTGGGGTGTTGTCCGTTCCGGGCACAAGGTCATCCTGCTCGATGAGGGGGATGTGGCGTTCCGCGCTTCACGTGGCAATTTCGGTTTGGTCTGGGTTCAGGGCAAGGGTCTGGTGAGGCCGGACGGTGCACGGTGGATCAAGGCGAAGCGTGTCATCTGCGCCGGGTTTCATGGACGCTGTGCGGTCCTGAACAGTGCTAATGCGAAGATGTGGACGGTCAGGCTTGAGGTTTGGGACCGACATGCGCCGTCATCACCTTATCCACAGCCTGCTGCGGATTTGATCGAGGTCATGGTATTATCTCGGGTGTGTCATCAGGGTTACAAATTGCAGGAACAATCCGTACCCAGATGACTAGGCACGCGGCCGCCGATGCAAGGTGCTATGGGCCGTGTGCGACGGGAGCAAGACAATGCAAGATGGAAAGTGCGATACCGTGGGCGGGTCTGAGAAGACCTTTCCGGATACCGGTGATATTGATCCGGCACAGGTGCTTGGAAAACTCTATGGCTGGAACGTCGAGCTTATGTCGTTCTATATGCACAGGTGTCAGCAATACTGGACGTTGCCGGTGCGGTGGCAGGCCTGCACCTCTGTAGAGAAATTCACGGATCTGCAGATGGATTTCCTACGGGAACTCGCAGACGACTATCAGGATGCGGCGGCAAAACTCTCCGAAATCGCCCGGGAGATGGGCGGCGAGACGGCCGAAGCGGCAGACTATTCCAGGTTACTGATCAAGGCCCAGGAAGATGCGGCGCAGATCATCGAACAGGCGAAGGGGCAAGCTGAGAGGATTGTTGCATCGGCACACAGCCGTGCTGCCGCGGGTGCGACGGACAAGGCCAAGCCTTTGCACAAGCGGGCATGAAGCGCCCGCCCACCGGTCAGGTCCGGCCGGTGCGCCGCTGCGAGAGGAAACTGAGGGCGATCAGGATCACAGCGATTGCGCCCAGCAGCCAGAGTGCAATGTCGAACCCTCCGGTGGTGTCTCGCAATATGCCGATCATGACCGGACCTCCGACACCACCAATTTCGGCGACGGAGAAGTAAAGACCGCCGGCCAGGCCCGCGCGTTGCGGTCCTACGGCCCCTTGTTCGATCAGGGCAAGAAGGGTCGTCGTCATCATAGCGCCGCTGGCCAGCCCGATACATACCAGACCGGCGACCATCGCTGCCGGCCGGCCGGTTGAGAGCAGAACGCAGCCTGTTCCCGCCATTGCAAACAGGCTTCGCATGATATTCGCTCTTCTCGCTGGTGTTGCCAGCCGCGGGAAGATGAGGGCGCCGATGATCCCCATGACGACCGGTATGACGGCCAGGTAGCCGGCCTGTTCGACCGACCAGCCGGCGGTGCGAATGATTTCCGGGGTCCAGTTGCGCAATCCGTGATCGAGCGTGAAGGTTCCGATGCCGGTGACGAGTAAGATTACAACCGGAGTGCTGGACAGGATTTCGCGGATTTCGCCAAGCACATTTGCGCTGGGTGCCTGGCCTATGCCGGCCGAACCTTTGGATTCAGGCACGAGCTTACGGCTAAGCAACCAGATCATCAGCCATATCAAACCGGCCGCCACCGCGGCCCAGGCCCAGACCTGCAGAACGTTGCGCCAATTGCCGTCCAGCCAGGGCATCAAAATTCCATGGGTCGACGAGTAGGTCACGACGCCGGCCAGCGCCGGTCCGGTGATATAGACACCCATGGCCAGGCCGCGCTCCTTGCCGGAAAACCACTTGGCGATGGTTTGCGGTACGCCTGCGGAGATGATCGGTCCGCCCAGGCCGAACAGTGCTACTGCCGCGAGAAGCGTCGGCTGCGCGCCGGAAAACGATCTCAAAAACCCCGACGCCGCGATGATGGCTGTTCCAAGAATGAGCATGCGGCCGGGGCCGAACCTGTGCAATGCCAGGCCGACGGGAATGGCGCAGAAGATGTAGACGAACTGCCAGGCTCCAAGCACAGCCCCCATTGCAGAGGCTGTGATTTGCAGGTCTTCGATGATGGTCGACACCAGTGGCGCGAGGCTCGTAACGCTCAGTCCGAACACGAAATACAACAGCCAGCAACCGAACAGAACGACCCAGCGGAACGGCTGCCTATCCATTCTGTAGCGGTTTCAGCAGGCCGAAATCGCACCCTTTGTCGGCCTGCAGAACCTGTTCTGCATAGAGCTTGTCGTATCCGCGAAGGGTGGATGGGTCGCGCCGCCGGTCTGTCCAGGCATCGCGCCGCCGGGCCATTTCATCGTCATCGACAAGCAGGTCGATCCTCCGGTTCTTGACCGACAGGCGGATACGGTCCCCGGTTCGTACAAACGCAAGTGGCCCTCCGCCCGCAGCTTCTGGGGTCACATGAAGAACGATGGTTCCAAATGCGGTGCCCGACATGCGCGCATCCGAGATGCGCACCATATCCTTTACACCGGCAGCCGACAGTTTCTTCGGGATCGGCAGATAGCCCGCCTCTGGCATGCCGGAGGTGCTGGTTGGACCTGCGTTCTGCAGCACCATGAAATCATCGGCCGTGATGTCCAACTCCGGATCATCGACACGGGTAGCGAGGTCTTCCAGAGAATTGAAGACTACGGCGCGGCCTTCCTTCTCAAACAGGTCCGGATCGGCGGCGGACCGCTTGAGGATTGCGCCGCGTGGCGCGAGCGATCCGAACAGGGCGACCAGGCCGCCCTGGGGTTCAAGCGGTGATGATGCTGGCGCGATGACGCTGCGGTCCACCGGGCCGGGATCACGTTCCAGCCGCTCTCCAAGTGTCTCGCCGGCAACCGTCATGCAATCCAGATTGAGCAGCGGTTTCAATTCCCGCAAGACGGCACCGAGCCCGCCGGCGAAGAAGAAGTCCTCCATGTAGTGCAACCCCACCGGTTTCAGGTTCACCAGAACCGGTGTTGTGTCCGACAGTTCATTGAGCCATGTGAGCGGGATGTCGATACCAAGGCGTCCGGCAACCGCGGTCAGATGAATGATTGCATTGGTCGATCCGCCAAGTGCCAGCAGGACTCTCAGGGCATTTTCGATGGAAGTCCGGGTAATGACTTCGCTCGGCCTCACCGGGTTGGAAATCAATTCGACGGCGGTGGCACCAGTGGCCTCGGCGGCACGCAGGCGGTCGGCATGGACAGCCGGGATTGCCGCCGTGCCGGGCAGGGACATGCCGAGTGCCTCGGCAATGCAGGCCATGGTGGACGCGGTTCCCATCACGGCGCAGGTGCCGGCCGTCGTTGCCAGCCGCATTTCAATATTGCGAATGCCAGGCTCGTCGATTTCGCCTGCCCGGTATTTTGCCCAGAACCGGCGGCAGTCGGTACAGGCGCCAAGCCGTTCCTCGCCATAACGGGATGTCATCATCGGGCCGGCAACAAGTTGAACGGCCGGCAGATCGGCTGAGGCCGCGCCCATGAGCTGGGCCGGCACTGTCTTATCGCAACCACCCATCAATACGACCGCATCCATCGGCTGGGCACGGATCATCTCCTCGGTGTCCATCGACATGAGATTACGGAATTTCAGGCTGGTCGGGTTGAGGAATACCTCGCCTAGAGAAATGGTCGGGAACTCGACGGGCAAGGCACCGGCGGCCAGCACACCGCGTTTGACGGCCTCCAGCATCTCCGGGAAATGGCGATGACAGTTGTTGAAACCTGAAGGCGTATAGGCGATGCCGACGATGGCCTTGCCCAGCATCTCGCGGGAGTAGCCCATGGAGCTTGCGAAGGAGCGGCGGAGGTAAATGGAAAAATCGCGGTCGCCGTAGTTGGTCAGGCCGCGGGCGATGCCGTGTGGTTGTTCGTCATTTGGCATTTGTCGTTTTCTTGTTGGCCTTTAGGAAGAATTCTTCATGAATTGAATCCGGTTAGATTTTCTGTTCAAGATAGTGGGCCTGTACGTCGCTGACCCAGTTGCCGACGTTCCAGGATCCATACGCTCCCATGCCGCCGAGCGGGTCGTCTCCGGCATAGACCGGAACGTGAACTACCGACAGACCGTCATGCCGATGCGCCTGTTCGAGTGCATCGCGCAATTCACCGGTCGTCTCTCCACCCCAGAGGGCCTTTACACCACCGACAGCCGAGGCGAGTTGGACATAGTCGACAGCAACGTCGTCGTTCGTTCGGAACGCGTTCTCGTACTGTGCATGTTGAAGGCCGGTGATCGCCGCCATGCGACGGTTGTCGAAGATGACGATCATGCCCTTTGCGCCGTGCTGCACGGCATCTATCAGAATTTGCGGATTCATCATGAACGAGCCGTCGCCGGTGAAGGCGATGCTATAGCGCGGCCTGTCGGCTATCGCACCAGCCAGCAAGGCGGACACGGCGAAGCCCATGTAAGATGCCCCGGCCTCTGTGAAGGTGTCTCCCGTGCGGTCATCTTCGACGATCTGGAAGCCGTTGGCCTGCACGTCGCCGGCATCGAAGAACTTGGCGATGTCCCTTTGTTTTGCGAAGTCGGCGACGATCTTGATGGCAGCTGGCTGGGCCAGGACCGGTTTGCCCCATGCGTCGTCGGCAATGGGAGCGGCTGCAAAGCGTTCGGACTTGAATGCGTTCCAGGCCTGCTTCCGGATGGCGCACTCCTTCAGCCATTCCGATTTATGAGAGATATCGACCTGGTTTGTTTCACCGATGCGGGTCAGCAGCCTGCTGATGACTGCCGGAATGTCTCCGGCCAGGCCTAGTGTGTTGGCATAGTGCATGAGGTCAGACAGATCACCATTGATATTGATGACGGCCTTGGCGGACGGGTATCCGATGCCGGAGCAATCGGCCTGGCACACACCGCGGGTTCCAATGGCGATGAGCAACTCGGCATTTTCCATGGCGTAGTTTCCGCAGATCGAACCTTTCGAGCCACCGACATGCATGTTCTGCGGATGTGCATCAGGCAGTATTCCGGTGGAGCCTGGCGACAGGACGACGGCGGCGCCGATGCGTTCGGCAAGTTGAGTGACCACTGCATCGTGGCCACGTGTTCCGCCTCCGGCCTTGATCGTGATGCGGTCGTAGCGGCAGATCAGATCGATCGCGTCGTCCAACGGTTGCGTGGACGCTGGCGCCATTTCGGGTGCCTCGAAGCGGTCCGGCAGCGTTGCAAGAGCGATGCGGACTTTCTGCGGTTGGGTATTGAGCGGCAGGTTCAGGTAGTACGGTCCGGCCTTGTAGGGATGGTGTACACACACGGTTCCGCGGGTCAGGCATTCCCGCAATGCGCCTGGTGTATGTAAGACGTAAGACTGTCCCATGGTCGCGGTGAGCTTCCCGAACAGGCCCTGTTCGGGTTTGGGGATCTGTTGCATGTTGTAGCCTTCGCCCATGGTCGTTTCGTCACCGTAGATGTGATAGACGCCGACGCCATTGGAGGCGGCTGCCAGGGACCCCGCCAGTGCCTGCAACGCCCCCGGTCCGATCGAGGTGACCACGGCCGGTGTTTCACCATACTGCCAGGCAAGCGCTGTTGCGGCGTGGGCCATCTCCACTTCGTTGCGGCAGTTGATGGTTCGGGTCAGGCCTTCTTCCTCGTAGACGCGCAGCGCTTCACCAAGATCCGTCGAACCGTGACCGAAAATGGCGAAATACTTGGACACACCCTGCTTGAGCAGGCCGAGGACCAGCGCTTCGGACAATGTGGTGTCGACAACCGGATCGATCTCACCGGATGCCAGGGCAGCTCTCAGGCCACCGGCCGCGGCAATGGTTCTGGCGCGGGCGCGCATGGTTGCGCTCAACTCGGTTTCCGTGATCGCGGTGTCAAGCATTGGGTTTTTCCTTCAAGGCGGCCTTCTCAGACGCTGGACGCAGATTGGCCATCGACTGTAGCACCACAATCAGCAGGGCAAGGCCGAAGAACAGCAGGGCAGCGGGTGAGGTGTAGAAGATGTCGAACTTGCCCTCCGAAAGGGTCATGGCGGTGCGGTATTCACGTTCCAGAGTGGGGCCCAGGACGAGCCCCAGGATAACCGGTGTGGTGGGAATGCCGGCGCGCATCATGATATATCCGAACAGGCCGACGATCCCCATTGTGTAGACGTCGAACACGGAATTGCGGATGGCAAAGGCCCCAATGCCGCACATGACGATGATTGCAACGCCCAGCAGATGCGGCGGGATCCGCAGCACATGCACAAACATGCGGATGCCGAAGAACTGGATCACGACCACGGCGATGTAGGCCAGTATGATGGCCAGATAGATCGCGTAGATCTGGGCGGGGTGCTCGATGAACAGCATAGGGCCGGGCACCAGGCCGTGGATCAGCAGGCCGGAAAGTACGATGGCGGTCGCCGGATCGCCCGGTATGCCGAGTGACAAAAGCGGGATCATGGTGCCGCCGGTCACGCTGTTGTTGGCGGTTTCCGGCGCGATCACACCTTCAACGTTACCCTTTCCGAAGCTGTCCGGACGTTTGGAAAACCGTCGCGCATGGTCATATGCCAGGAATGCCGCAATCGGACCGCCGGTTCCCGGAATTGCGCCTATGCCGGTTCCCAATGCAGCGCAGCGCATTGTCAGGCCGAAGTGTTGCTTGAGCATCTTGAAGGAGGGAAACTCGGCCTTGACGTCTGCAGCCTGCATCTGGGTCTGGCGATCCAGCCTGTACGTGTTGAAAACCGAAATCACATGCGGCACCGCAAACAGGCCGATCATGGCGACCAGCAGATTGACGCCCTGCAACATGGTGGTCGACCCAAAGGTCAGGCGCTGAACGCCCTCAAGCTGGTCGAGACCGATGGTCATGACCATCAGGCCGATGACGCCGGCAATCAGGCCTCGTAACAGCGATTTTTCGGCCAGGCCGCAGATGGTCGACAGGCCGAACAGGACAAGAGCAAAGATCTCCGCAGGTCCGAACCTGATGGCCATCTTGGCGACGAAATCGACCGACAGCATCATGACCACCAAGCTGAACAGCCCGCCAATGGCCGATACGGCAACTGCCGTTCCCAGCGCCAGGGACGCCTTGCCGAGCCGGGTCATGGGATAGCCGTCCAGCACCGTCGCGGCGGCCGATGGTGTTCCCGGTATCCCAAGCAGGATGGCGGACACCGACCCCCCGGTCATTCCGCCGATATAGGTGCCCAGAAGCAAGGCTATGGCAGTTGCGGGCTGCAGGGCAAACGTCACCGGCAGGACGAGAGCCAGCGCGACCGTGAAGGTCAGGCCTGGGATCGAACCGAAGACCAGACCGATGAACGTTCCGATGAAGACTGCAATCAGAGCATCGAAGCTGAATGCCAGGGACAGGGCTGTGAGCAGAGCTTCCATAAGACGGTCAGCCCAGTGAGATCCAGGTGCCGCGTGGCAGATATGCACCGAGCAGCTTGCCGAATATCAGCCAGCAACCCAAGGTCAATCCGGCGGCCATGCTGGCGATCGTGATCCAGTTGCGCGACTTCAGGACAGCCATCATAAGGGTTGTGACAAGAATGGGAGTTGCCAGCAGGAAGCCGATCTTTTGCATCAGATAACCGTAGGCGATGATGCTGACGACGACGCTGGCGACAATGCTGAACTCCAGCCGGCGTTCCAAGGCCGGCTTTATCTCGATACGTCCGCCGTCAGGTGCATGGGACTTCCTCCACAAAGATGCAAAAACCATTGCGGCTGACAGGCCTGCGAGAATGAGCCCGAGCAGTAGAGGGAAGGCGCGTGCGCCAACATCGCCATCGCCTTGGCCGGGAGGGATCGTCTTGTAAACGAGCACAGACCAGACAAGAGCGATGGCGAGCAGTACCAAGCCTGTGACCCGATCGCGGACGAGGGACGGCATAGTGGTGCGCCGTGTTATGCGCTACTTCTTCAAGCCGAGTTCACCCATGAGCTTGGAGATTCGATCGTCATCGCTGGCGATCAAGGTGCCGAAATCTGAACTGCCCATGTAGGCCGGTGTGAAACCGATCTTCTTCGAGGCTGCCTGGAAGGCATCGCTGTCGACCGCCATTTTTGCGGCGCTCTCGAGCTTGGCGACAACGTCGGCGGGCGTGCCCTTTGGTGCTGCCAGGCCGCGCCACATGGTGATGTCGATGTCCGCGCCCTGTTCCTTGGCGGTCGGGACGTCCGGCATGATGGCGATACGTTCGGCACTGGTTACGGCAAGGACTTTCAGCGTACCGGCCTTGGCATGGGACACGAACTGCCCAGGCCACTGGATGGCGGCATCAATCCGCCCACCAAGCAGCTCGGCCGGGGCCTTACCCTTGCCGTATGGCACGTAGACGACCTTGTCGGCGATGCCGAGAGCGTCGAACAGCGCGGCGGATGTGAGGTGTGTGAAGGCTCCCTTGCCGGAAATGCCGACCTTCAGTTTCTTGTCTGCGGATTTTGCGGCCTTGACCATATCTGCCAGAGAATTCCAACCGGCGTCGGCGCGTACGCCAAGAGCCGGTACTTCGGTGGAAATCCGTGCAATCGGTGTGAATGCCTCATAGTTGAACGGCATATTGCCCTTGTGATGAGCGGTGGAAACGGAGTTCGAGTTCCAGACGATGTTGTAGCCATCCGGTGCGGTGGCCTGAACGTGGCTGTAGCCGACCGCGCCGCCGCCGCCCGTGCGGCTCACCGCTACGACCGGCTGGGACATGTTCTTGGACATGAGATCGGCAAGTATCTGGCCGATGGCATTGGCCGTTCCGCCGAACAGTACGGTCATTTCTACTGGCTTTTCGGGGAAATCTGCGCGCGCTGGAGCAGATGCCAGTCCGGTGTACAGCAACAGCGCCGCCGCCGCGCCACAAAGGGTTCTACGGGTAAGTTTCAACATTGTCTTCCTCCACTTTTGCACTCTTGAAGCGTGTTTTCGTTGTTGTGCCGCCCAGTCCAACGGCTCATTCCGCCGCTTCAACGGATTGAAGCTTCCGATCCTTCAAGCTCGCCAACCCGGCAAGTATCTTTTCCGGGGTTGCCGGAAGCGCGGTAATTCTCACGCCGACGGCATCGTATATGGCGTTCATGATTGCCGGCGCGGTGGGTACCAGGGCCGGCTCGCCTATCCCCTTTGCCCCCAGAGGGCTCTTGGGGTCCGGATCTTCCACGATGACGGTGTTGATCTGCGGGATGTCGAGCGAGGTCGGCAGGATGTATTTCGCGAACCCATGGGTTTTCGTATGGCCGTCCTCAAGCTGATAGTCTTCCATCAGCGCTTGGCCGAGTCCCTGGACGACGCCGCCTTCGATCTGGCCTTCCACACCGCGCGGGTTGATGGCGCGGCCGACGTCATGGGCCGCCCATATGCCTAAGACCTGCACTTCGCCGGTCACCGTGTCGACTTCCACTTCGGCGACCTGACAGCCATACACATAGGCCTGCCAGGGACTTCCCGAACCGTCCTCAGGGTCGAGCCCGGTTCCGTGTGCTGTGAAAGAACCGGAACCGACAGGCACTACGCCGCGCTTCTTGCAGACATCGACAGCATCTTCCATGGATGTCTTGAAGTTAGATCCTTCCGACCAGATCTCGCCGTCGAAGGCTTTGATGCTATCGGGCTCTACGTCCCAATGATCGGCCAGTTCCGCCACCAGCCGGGCAAAGGCCTCCCGGCAGGCGAGCGCTACCGAATTTCCGATCATGTAGGTCTGGCGGGTGGCGCCGGCATGTGCGGCTTCCGGCGAGCGGGCGGTGTCATTGTCGCCGATGGTGATATCTTCCGGCTTCACACCGAGCTCTTCAGCGGCGATCTGAGCCAGCACGGTGAGAATACCCTCGCCGATTTCCGTGACGCCGGTGACGATCTTGGCGGTTCCGCCATCATCCAGCTCCGCCCAGGCTCCGGCCCGGTCGATGGTGGCTGTGCGGGCGATGCCATACCAGCTAGCCGCCATGCCGCGGCCGCGCATCTTCCTTTGCATCACGCCACCTGCCGTTTCGATTTACCGGAGGATGCTTCAAATCTGGCGCCTAGCGAACATGGCTCGCGGGTGCCTGGGCCACCCAGATCCTTGCGGGCCGGGCCGCGCATGTCCGGGGCCCCGGCTTCCCAGCCTGAGGATGTCTCCGCGGCCGTCAGCACCTCATCCAGCGACACGGATCCGAGCTTCTGTTTGGTGTGGGTGAACGCGCCATCACGCATCATATTGATGCGGCGGATTTCGAACGGATCCAACCCGAGCCGTTCGGCACAGATGTCGAGGTGGGATTCAGTGGCGAACTGGGCCTGCATGGCGCCAAATGTGCGAAATGCGCCAGAGGGTGTATTATTTGTGTAAACGCCGATCGTATCGATCTGCACATTGGCGACATCATAGGGCCCGCAGGACAGGATGGCAGCCTTTCGCATGACGCCCTCGGTCGACATTCCGTAGGCGCCACCATCGGATACCATGTGGAATTGTATGGCTGTGATTTTGCCGTCGTTCTTCAGGCCCATCTTGTAGGTGATACGGGCCGGATGACGCTTTGCGGTGGAAATGATCGACTCTTCGCGGGTGTAGACGAGCCGCACGGGGCGATGGGTCTTCATGGCTGCGAGCGCCAGCATGCCCTGGTAGATCATGTCTTCCTTGCCGCCGAACCCGCCACCGACAGGGCTCATAATAAAGCGTACCTTGTTGATCGGCTTGTCGATGATCTTCGCCAGCATGTGCCGGTGATGGGTGATGTTCTGGCTGGGGGAGATGACCGTCACGACGTCGTCGTGGTCGACATAGGCAATGCCCGCTTCCGGCTCGAGATAGGCATGCTCGACCTGCTGGGTCTGGTAGGTTTCCTCGACGATGAGATCCGCTTCGGCGAAGCCCTTTTTGACATCACCCTTCCGGATCGGGATGTGCTTTACGATATTGTCACTCGCATACTCGTGGATGACGGGAGCGCCAGGTTGCATGGCCTCTTCCGGATCGAATATGGCGGGCAATTCCTCATACGCGACGTGGATTTTCGACAGGGCGCGTCGTGCCGTTTCGACATTTTCCGCGGCGACCGCGGCAATGCCTTCGCCGACATAGCGGACACTCCCCCGGGCCATGATCGGCTGGTCATGCACAAAGACCCCGAAGCCGTCTTCTCCGGGAACATCATCGGCGGTGATGACACATTCCACGCCGGGCATGGCTTCGGCTTCACTGGTATCAATGGAAACGATCCTGGCGTGGGCGTGCGGGCTTCTTAGCACCTGCATGTGCAGCATGTGCGGCATGGTCATGTCGCCGGCATAGCGCAGCCGGCCTGAGACCTTGCTGGGCGCGTCGAGCCGACGGACATTGTTGCCGATATAGGAGTCGCCGGCGCCTTCCGGTTCGAGGGCTTGCGTGCCAACGCGGCCGGCAATGACGTCGCGTGCGATCTCGACGGCTTCGAAAATCTTGGTGTAACCGGTGCAGCGGCAGATGTTTCCGCCGAGTCTCTCTTTCAATTCTTCGGCGCTCGCACCGGGATTTTCGCGCAAGGCCGACGTTGCCGCCATGACCATGCCTGGGATGCAGTAACCGCACTGGCTGGCACCGGTCTTGTGAAAGGCTCTTTGAACCGGGGTCAGAACGCCGGTCCCCGCCAGACCTTCGATGGTCTCGATTTTCGCGCCGTTGGCCTTTGCAACCGGCATCAGGCAGGATTTCACCAACTTGCCGTCGACGAAGACCGAACAGGTGCCGCACTCGCCGGCGCCGCAGCCTTCCTTGGTACCGGTCAGGTCGAGCTCGTCGCGGATGAAGTCCAGCAGGCGGAGATGACCGGCGGTGTGCTTGCTGACCCGCCGTCCGTTCACTTCCATATCGAGTTTGAAATCAGACATGTTCTGCCTCCTTCGGCAGGGCCGGTGCGATTGGATGACCCGCGTCGGCCAGGGCATCTTCAATTGCCGCTTGAACAAAGCCGCGCACGACCCAGCGGCGATATTCGCGTCGGGTTCGTGACGCGACGAGGGCGGGGGGCTGCATGCTCACTTCGGTGATGAGTTCACGGCTGATGGTCTTCGACCTTAGCTTGTCCTCAATGTCTGCCAGGCGCAGCGGCACCGGGCCGATGCCGCCGATTGCGAGGCGGATGTCTTCAAGCCGCTGGCCGGCCGGATCCGTCATGACGAGAGCCGTCGCGCAGACAGCAGAAATGACCAGCGAGCGGCGCTGTCCGACCTTTTCAAACGATCCGCCATAGCCGGCCATGCTGTCACATGTCACCGCGGTGATAATTTCGCCGGGCTGCAAGGCGGTCCGTCCGGGACCTTGCACAAAGTCCTGCACGGCAAGTGTTCGCACTGCGACGGATTCGCCTTCGAGACGGGCCAGTTCAATTTCACCGTTCATGGCCAGCACCGGCGGTGTGCCGTCTGCGGCCGGGGATGCGTTGACGATATTACCTGCCAGTGTGGCCTGTTGCCGGATCTGATCATCAGCAAACCATACCGAACAGTATGGCATGCATGGCAAGTGCTCCCGCAACGTGTCGTCTTCGAGAAACTGTTGGAAGACGACGTTTGCGCCAAGCCGGACGCGGCCGTCTGCAACCTTGTAGCCATTGAGCTCGGCCACCTTGGTGACGTCGATCATGGCCGGCAAGTGTACATCGCCGGCCCGGCCTTCCCGCGCCCATGGCAGGATATCGGTCGCGCCCGCTACGAGCCGGCTGCCGTCGGGTGCATTGTTCCACAGGACCAGGGCCTCTTTCAGGGTCTGCGGCATATGATACTGATCACAGGTCAGCATCTTGCAAGCCTCCTGTTATCAAGTCACTCCGCTGCCACTTGCTGTTGTTGCGCGTGCTTGTTCTTGACAACCACCTTGATTGCGTCCTCCACCCGGTCCTTGGCGTATCTCAGGGCTTCGGGCAGGTCCTCCATGTCGAAGGTATGGGTGTGAATAAGCGTGGCATCGAACCGCTTCTGACGCATGAAAGCTTCGGCGCGGTGCGTTGCCGTTTTGCCCTCGCCGCGGATGCCGTAAATGTAGATGTTGTTACGGACCAGGTGGGCAATATCGACGGGCGGCGCTTCATGGGGGAATGCGGCCAGGCAAATCTTGCCGCCGCGATTGACCATTTGAGCCGCCTCGTTGACGGCATTTGCAGCGGCTGAGCACTCAACGACATAGTCTACGCCCTTGCCTTCGGTCAGGCGACGGACGGCTTCGACCGGATCTTCCTTGCGTACGTTGATGACGTGATCGGCACCGAGCTTCCTGCCGATTTCCAGCCGGTTGTCGCGCGTCCCCGTCAGAATGACCGGCTGGGCGCCCAGCGCCTTGGCAACGGCGACACCCAGCAGTCCGATCGGGCCTGGACCGGTCACCACGACGCTTTCTCCGGCCACCAGGCCGCCCAGTTCCGTCAGTCCGTACATGGCTGTTCCGGCGGTGACCACCAGGGTCGCTTCCTCGTCGCTCATGGTGTCATCGACATGGACCAGGGTGTTGATGTTGTTGACCTGGTATTCGCAGAAGCCACCATCGGTGGTGAAGCCGTTGGCGCGGTGGCCCTTGTCGACATCCCCGTAGTTCTTTCCGTAATTGTGACAGGAGGTGTACATGCCCTGGCGGCATCGCTTGCATTGGCCGCAACCGGCGTGGATTTCGACGGTGACCCGTTCGCCTATGGCATATTCATCGACACCAGGGCCCAGAGCCACGACCGTTCCCATATATTCGTGTCCCGGTGTGAAGCCCTTGTTGAACGGCTGGCCGCCCTTGATCTGGGCCGGAGGGCCATGGTGGATGATCTCCAGATCCGTGGCGCAAATAGCGACGGCGTCGATGCGTACAAGCACTTCCGCCCGCGCCGGTGATGGTACGGGTTTGTCTTCCAGTGTCAGTTGTCCGGGATCACCCAATACCCATGCTTGCATGGTCTCCGGTATCGGATAATCGCTGCTGGTTTTTACGCTGGTTGGCATTGGCACTTGTTGGTTCCTCCCTGAGCGCTGTCAATTCCCGGTTGCGGGATCTGTTTAAGGTGTTCTTTGCATTGTGGTTTCGCCGGGTTGGCCGAAGCGGCTTGAAATGATGGCGGCGCAGGATCTCACCGCGGCTTCGGCATTTGCCCTGTGTTTGCCTTCCGCGCGCATGCGCGGCATGGAACAGCTGACGGATCCGATGACGGCGCCCGAGTGATCGCGGATTGCGGCGCCCAGGCACACGACGCCGGGCTGAAATTCCTCGTCGTCAAGTGAGAAACCGTTGCGCCGGACCAGTCTCAGGTCTTCCATCAGACCGGCGATGGTGGAGATCGTCTTGCCTGTGAACTGCTGCAGGCCGGTTTCGGCAATGACCCGTGCGATCTCGGCTTCCGGCAGCCAGGCAAGGATTGCCTTGCCCGTCGCCGTGGCATGGGCAGCATTGGTCTTTCCGATGTCATCGGATCCGACCCGGATCGGCAGGCGCGAATCCAATTTGGCCAAGGTGACAAGCGAGTGGCCCTGCAACACGGCAAGATGTACGCTTTCAAGCGTATCCTGGTTGAGCCGCCGCAGGGCGGGCATGGCGACGTCCACCAGATTGAACTGCCTGATCCTGCTGTCTGAGAGTTCGGTGATCCTGGAGCCGAGGAAGTAATTGCGGCTGGCGGGCGACTGGCCGACAAATCCGTGTTTGTGGAGTGTCGCCAGCAGATGGTGGCATGTCGAAACGTTCAAGCCGGCGCGCGCTGCCAGTTCGTTAAGGGCGAGTTCATCATCGGCGGTCGCCAGGATTTCCAGCAAAAACAGGGCGCGTTCAACGGACTGGATCGTTCGAGGCCGTTTGGTTCTTGCGCTGGCCGGCTGCGGATTGTTGGCCGGCGCGATTTCATCAGATTGTGCAACCGATGTGTTGGATTTGCTGGCCACGCACCGTTTCCCATCTTTGCTGGCGATCCCAAAACCCTATCCAGGGTTGGTGCAGGAGTCAAAAAATTTGTAACTGTCGAATATAATTTGTGATTATCAAATATTTCAAATAGGGTATGTATAAGAGTTCCAATTGCCCGTGATCCGCGTCGCCTGGTGCTACGTTTGTACCGTCTGACGGTGTGGAATAGACTTTTGTGAAAGTCTGACGGGCAACTCAAACGCGATCGGTAAGGCGATGGAATACCTGATCTATGTCAGCCAGGCGGCGCATCCGATGGGCGAGCGGGAACTTCGCGCTATTTTAGAAAAAAGCCGCGACTACAATTCGCGTGACGGAATTACCGGATTGCTGATTTACAAGCTTTCAGAATCTGGCGAACGGGCCAATTTCATGCAGCTTCTGGAAGGTGAGAAGGAGCAGCTTGATGAAGTCTTCAAGCGTATCGTTGCGGACAAACGGCACCATACGAAAATCATCCTGGAGCGCCACCAGATCAAGCGGCGAAACTTCCCCGACTGGTCCATGGGATTTCAAAATGTGAAATCTGAAGACCTCGCCGCCTTTGAGGGATATACTGATCTTGGATCAGACGTATTCTGGCACATGTTCGATGAAGGAGAGGTATCAGATCCGCTGGATCTCATGAAGTCGTTTTACAATGACAATTAGACCATGCTCTAGGGTCCTGACTCTAGCAGTTGTTTATTTGACACTTTCATGAAATCATGACAGCGACGGTCCTTTCTGCTATGCTGCCCAGAGGGTGCCGATGCAATATTTGATCTATGTAAGTCAAGCTTCGAGCATGATGAGTGAGAGTAGTCTCGCTAGCATCCTCGATACAAGCAGACAAAACAATCGCCGAGATGAAATTACAGGGTTACTGATCTACAAGGTCTCTCCAAACGGGAAGTGGGCCAACTTCATGCAATTGCTTGAAGGCGGCAAGGCCGAACTCGACAATCTATATCAACGTCTGCTTGCCGATGCCCGGCACCACTCCGTCATTTTGCTGGAACGGAAAGACACGTCCAGCCGGAGCTTTCCTGACTGGTGGATGGGGTTTCGGAACATAGATATTGGCGATCTGAACCAATTCGAAGGCTATTCGGATTTGGGATCGCCTGAGTTTTGGGAGAAATTCAAAAGTGGTGAATTGCTGCAACCCATTGGGATGATGCGGCAATTTTACGAGGACGGGTGAGGTGTCCAATGTGCCGTGTGCGGTTTGACCCGCGCGGTAAGCTTCAATCGGCGCTCGACCGGTCCTGTCGCTTTGGTAAAAGAGATGCATTTGCTCTATGCGCGTGATGTAGGACCTTGTATGGAGCAGTTCCCTGGTGGCGCGGTTCTCCGGTTCCGATCTTTCTGTACAACGTTCATCTGACGTTCAGGCGGGAAATGGCGCTATGCGCCAGGGAGCGCGGCTGGGGTTCGTTTATGCGCCAAGGGAGTCTGTGACGATTGACTATGGGTCAACGTTTTCATTTTGCTTTGAGTGTCGTTTGCGCGCTTGCAACCGTGGTTGTGGGGCATGCTCATGCGGCTAACAGTGCCGGCGAAGCTGTTAAGGTCACGCCGTCTGCCCGAATCATTCAGGGTGCGGGCAAGGGTGAGCTTGCGGCCGGCAAACCGGTCTATGCCGGTGATGTGGTGCGCACCAGCGCAGGTGGCGAAGCCCAGATTCTGTTTCGTGATGGTACCCGGCTGGTTGTCGGTCCGGGTTCGACACTCACCATCGACCAGTTTGCAATGGACTCAGGCGGCAGGGCGAACAGCTTCGTCATAAATGCATCACGAGGCGTTTTCCGCTTTCTGAGCGGAAAGAGCCGAAAGAACGCCTATAGTATCAAGGCGCCTACGGCGACCGTCGGCATCAGAGGTACCAAGTTTGATTTTGCGGTACTTGGAAGCCGCCGGATGTATCTGATGATGTTCGAAGGTGCGACGCAAACCTGTGGCTCGGCGGGTAGTTGCCGAACGGCATCGCAGGCGTGCCAGGTGGTTGCTGCACGATCCGACGGCGAAGTTCGTGGAATTGCGGAATCCGATTTCATTGTCAGGCGCCGGGAGCTCTTCGTGGCGTTTCCCTATATCCGGTCGCAAAGCTCGCTTGGTCGTGCATTTCAGGTTCCCGGAGCGGGACGTTGTGCCGGCGGCGGCAGTGGGCCTGGTTCGGACAGCGGCGGGAGCGGCGGCGTCGGCGGTGGTTCTTCGGGAAGCTCCGGTTCTGGCGGCCAGGGCGGCAGTGGTGGTCAAGGTGGAAGTGGCAGCGGCGGAAGCGGAAGCGGAAGCGGTAGCGGTTCGGGCAGCGGCAACACCTGAGCAACCGGCGCTTTGTCACCGCGCAGGTACCACTACTGGGTTGGGCGACAGTTCTCAGAAACCAGACAGCGAGAGGGCCTGTTGGCTGGTAGCAAGATCGGCGAACATGGCCGCACCATTCAGCCAAAAGAAAAGGGCCTGGAGGATAGCGACCTGCCGGACCCTTTGGGTGCGTCCAAAGACGTATGCGAAAATCTGATCTTTAACTCAGCTCCAGGTGAACGACGTCACCTTGCCGCGCCTGACGGTGCAGATCGCCTTGTTCTTGCGGCTTCTGCTTGCCAGACGCTGACGAACGCCCACTGAAACGCGCCAGCCGCGATTGGTGTGATCGGCGTAGTAGACCTTGCGCATCGATACACCATAGCCACCTTGCTTGACGGTCCGGCGATTGGCCCTGTGCAGGCAGGCCGCAATGGCGTTGTCGCGGCCGCCGTAGCCGTGATGGTATTCGTAGACTTCCCGGCTTTCGCTGGCCTTGGCGGCCGCCGCGGCGGCGGTCAGGGCGACGGGGCCTGCGGCGAGGGCTATTCCTGGATCTGGGGGCTTGTGCCGGTCACCGC
>JANQIR010000188.1 GCA_028282065.1 Aestuariivirgaceae bacterium | reverse complement strand
TTCCCGAAAAGTGTGTGCGGTTTTCGGATAAGAACATGCTCAATATCAAAGAGATAGAGCATTTTTAGTGACTCAGGTTTCACAAAAAATGCTCTAGGTCTGCCGCGAACCGTTGCCGGCCGCGCCGGTGGCAGCCTGTCTACGCCGCCCTATCGGGTTTCAGCAGGTACTCGATTGCCTCTTCGAGGTCCGGCCGGTCGAACGGCTTGGACAGGAAACCGTCCATGCCCGCTTCACAGCAGGCGCGCTGATCGTCGGCGTGCGCGTTTGCGGTGAGCGCCAGGATGGGTATGCGTGGCAGTCTGCCTGCTATTTCGAGCTTTCGAATTTGCCGGGTTGCCTGCAGGCCGTCCAGCTTCGGCATGGTCATATCCATCAAGATCAGATCAGGCCGTTGCGGACCGTAGCCTGATGGCTCGAAGACCTTGCGTATATGTTCAACCGCTTCAACGCCGTTGGTCACCCTGAACACGCTGTGCCCGCATTTTGTCAGCATGGTGTTGGCCAGCAAGGCATTGATTTCGTTGTCTTCCGCCAGCATGACGTGCAGCTTACGCTCCGCCTGCGGAGATTGCTCATCGATCTTGTTGCGCAATCCGGAAATTGCACGGGTCAGGATGTCACTTTGCCGGTTTATCACCCGGGAGCACAGTGTTTCACGGCGGACCGGCTTCAACAGATATCCGGAGATGGCACGTGCCATCAGGTCGCGATACTGGCGGCGCTCTTCAGGCTGGAGGAGCAACCAGATGTGCGCTCCGGCACCGGTCTTGTCACCATTGTCGAGCCATGCGCAGAGCGTCTGGGAATAGGCCGAATCACAGATGACATTTGGCAGTTCGTCGACCGGGCGGCCTGGCTCGACGCTATTGAGCAGTGTATGCAGGTCCTTGGCGCTGGCGAGCACGGACGCCCTGGCACCGAATTCCTCTACGTAGAACTGCAGGGCTTCCAGACACGGGCCGGACGGTACAGCCAGATGTATCGTTTCGCCTGAAAGATCAGGAACCTCAACGGCACGTTGACCCGGTTCAGGTTCGAGAGGTATCTCAAACCGGAACGTACTGCCCTTGCCGGGCGCGCTGATGACTTCGATGGATCCGCCCATCCGCTCCACAAGACCCTTCGAAATCGCCAGGCCCAGGCCTGTGCCGCCAGGCCGCCTATGCCCGACATCGCGAGACTGTGCATAGGCGTCAAAGATCTTCGACTGATTGGCCTTTGAGATGCCAATTCCCGTATCGATGATCTCAAAGCGCACTGCCATTCTATCCTGAACGCTTTGGCCGGATTTGACCCTGCCTGGCGTCACGGCAATCGTGACACCGCCTTCGTCGGTGAATTTGATTGCGTTGCCGGCCAGGTTCAGCAGGATCTGGCGAAGACGCATCTGGTCGCCAATCACCATGCGCGGCAATCGGCTCGAGACGCGGCATGCCATATCGATCTGCTTGGCGTGGGCGCGCGGTGCGAGCAGTTCCGAAATGCTCTCCGCCAATTCCGCCAGATCAAAGGACACCTGGGCCAGTTCCACCTGGCCGGCCTCGATCTTGGACGAATCGAGTATTTCATCGACGATCGACAGAAGTGCCCGGCCCGACGTGTCTATGGCTTTGGCATAGGTGCGCTGCTCCGCCGTGGTATCTGTTTCCAGCAGCAGACCGGCCATGCCGATGACGCCGTTCATCGGCGTGCGGATTTCATGGCTCATCGTTGCAAGGAAGCGTGATTTTGCCCTGTTCGCGGCATCCGCCTGGGCGCGCGCCTGTTTCAGCGCCACCAGGGCGGTTTGCGCGGCAAGCATCTGCCGGTAGGCCCTGTGCCACACGTAAATCATCGCGGAAAAGGAATAGAGCGACAGGGCGATACCTGCCAGCGCGACGATACCGCGTGGTTCTGCATCGCCGGGCGAGAACACCAGAAAAAGCGCAAAGCTGCTCAGCGCCGAGGCGAGCATGACGCAAAACGCAGCTATTCCAAAACGCAGGGACGGCACGAAATTGGCCGGTTTAATCTCCGTTCTGCGCGTTGAATTGCCGCCGAAATCCGATGGTTCTGTCTCTTTTTGCATGATCGCCTGGCGTTTGCATGATCGGGGATGACAATGCCAGCAGGAACTTAGGAAACACTTACCCTGAGGGGAGATTTCCTGTCATCATGGTCACGAATTGGTAAACCCGGCGGCCCGGTTTGCGGCACCTCCTTGCGCGTCAAGCATCGCATCGCGGTCCGTCATGCAAAAACGGCATGGCTGCGATGCCCACGGTCCGGTGGTTTTGTCTTGCGCGGCGTCGTTCCGGCCGCGAATATGCCGGCAAGCCATCACAGAACAATGCTCACGCGCCCTGCACGGCAGGGTATGAGGTGAACGGTCCGGCAGGAGAGGACAGCTATGCTGAGGAAAACCGAATTCTATATCAATGGCAGCTGGGTGCCGCCGGAAACCGCAAACGATTTTGATGTCATCAACCCGGCCACCGAAGAGGTCTTTGCGACAATCTCGCTGGGTAGCAAGGCAGATGTCGACAAGGCCGTCGCTGCCGCCAGAGCCGCCTTCGAGACCTGGGGCCATTCCAGCCGCGAACAGCGCCTGGACCTGCTGGAGAAGTTGGCTGACGTGTATGCCCGGCGCAGTGATGAAATGGCGCAGGCCATCTCAAATGAAATGGGCGCGCCTATCTCGTTGTCCGTTCACGCGCAGACCGCGGCCGGGCTCGGACACATTAAGGCCTTCATCCGGGAGTTGAAGGCTTTCACTTTCGAGCATGTGCTGCACGAAAAGGTTCCCGGCGAATATATCGTACATGAACCGATCGGGGTTTGCGGCCTCATTACGCCCTGGAACTGGCCGATGAATCAGGTCACCTTGAAAGCGGTGCCGGCGCTTGCCGCCGGATGCACGGCTATTCTCAAGCCGTCTGAAATCGCACCGCTTTCCGCCTTGCTGTTCGCCGAGTTCGTGGACGAAGCGGGTTTCCCGGCCGGCGTGTTCAACCTTGTCAACGGTGACGGCCCGACGGTGGGTGAAGCCATGTCCAGCCATCCGGGCATCGACATGATGTCGTTTACCGGATCGACCCGGGCCGGAACCGCCGTGACGAAAGCCGCCGCCGATACCGTCAAACGCGTAACGCTGGAGCTTGGCGGCAAGGGCCCCAACATCGTGTTTGCCGACGCGGACATCCCGAAGGCGGTGAAACGCGGCGCTCTGCACTGCTTCAACAACACCGGGCAGTCCTGCAACGCGCCGACGCGTATGCTGGTCGAGCGTCCTGTCTATGACGAGGCCGTGCAGGTCGCAGCCGAAACAGCCGAGAAATGCCGGGTTGGCGACCCGCGTGAGGAGGGAAATCACATCGGCCCGCTTGTGTCGCAGATGCAGTTCGACAAGGTTCAAAGGCTCATCGAGACGGGCATGGACGAAGGTGCCAGGCTTGTGGCGGGTGGACCTGGCAGACCGGACGGTTTCAACCGCGGATATTTTGTAAGACCGACGGTGTTCGCCGATGTGTCCAACGACATGACGATCGCGCGTGAAGAGATTTTCGGGCCGGTGCTATCGCTCATTCCGTTCGACAGCGAGGGCGAAGCCATCGATATTGCAAACGACACGCCCTATGGCCTGACCTCCTATGTGCAAAGCAGCGACCAGGCACGTGCGCAGAAGGTGGCCCGCAAGCTGCGGGCCGGCATGGTGCAGTTGAACGGCGCACAGCGGCCCGCCGGCAGTCCGTTCGGTGGCTACAAGCAGTCCGGCAACGGCCGGGAAGGCGGAAAATGGGGCCTGGAGGACTATCTGGAGGTCAAGGCGATCAGCGGCTGGGACGCCGGCGCGTAGGCTCGCGTCTACGCTGGCCCCTGCACGATGTATGTGAACCGAAGGTCAGTGAACGGCGGCAACGGAATCCTATCCTCTCCAGAATTGGGAAGGATCGAGGAGGAGTTTGATACGGGATGTGATCTTGGCGGGCCGCTTTGCAACAAGTTCGTCATGCCGGGCTTGACCCGGCATCCAGTTGGGCGGCTGCGCGGAATCGCCGGTTCACATCTGGATTC
This sequence comes from Aestuariivirgaceae bacterium, assembly GCA_028282065.1. Lineage (GTDB taxonomy): Bacteria > Pseudomonadota > Alphaproteobacteria > Rhizobiales > Aestuariivirgaceae > JANQIR01. The sequence goes on along the minus strand of JANQIR010000188.1, from coordinate 4,014 downwards.
CGGCATTCGCCGGAATGACGCTTCTTTCTTTATCCGCCATCCCGGCCCTCCCCCTAACATGGGCAGGGGGTTCCGGCTAGCTGCCGAAACCGTCCCAGAAAGCCTTGGCCTTGGCGAAGAACCCTGCCGACTGAGGGGAGTTGTCACGCGCCTGGGTTTCAAACTCCTGCAACAGTTCGCGTTGCTTGCGGGACAGGTTGACCGGTGTCTCAACGGTCGTCTGAATATACATGTCGCCTTTTTGCGATGATCGCAGCACCGGCATGCCCTTGCCGCGCAGGCGGAATTGCTTGCCGGTCTGGGTACCCTCGGGGATGGTCACCCGTGCCTTTTTGCCATCGATCGTCGGCACTTCGATTTCACCGCCAAGCGTGGCCGCGGTCATCGAAATCGGAACCCTGCAGAAAAGGTCGCCACCGTCGCGCTGAAAGAACTCATGCGGCTGGATCGACAGAAAGATGTAGAGGTCGCCGGAGGGGCCACCACGCACACCGGCCTCACCCTCGCCGGCCAGTCTGATGCGCGTGCCATCCTCAACACCGGCGGGAATGTTCACAGAAAGCGTGCGCTCGCGTGTCACCCGGCCGGTACCGCCACAGTCGCTGCAAGGGTCGGCAATGATCTCGCCGCGGCCCTGGCAGGTCGGGCAGGTCCTTTCCACCGTGAAGAAGCCGGAAGATGAGCGTACCGCTCCCTGTCCGTTACAGGTCGGGCATACGGACGGACTGGTGCCGGGCTTGGCGCCAGAACCGGCACAGGTTTCACATGTGACCGTCGTCGGAACCCTGATCTGCGCCGATTTGCCGGAATAGGCGTCAGTCAGCGATACTTCCATGTTGTACCGCAAGTCAGAGCCGCGCGCCGCGCCGCCTCTGCTGCCGCCACCACGGCGGCCTCCCCCCATGAATTCGCCGAACAGGTCTTCGAAGATATCCGACATCGATGAGGAAAATTCCGGGCCGAATCCGCCGGGGCCCTGGCCGCCACCTTCGAAAGCAGAATGGCCAAAACGGTCATATGCCGCCCGCTTTTGCGGATCCTTCAAGACTTCGTAGGCTTCGCCGACCTCCTTGAACTTCTGTTCGGCTGTGTCGTCGCCCTTGTTGGCATCGGGGTGATATTTCTTCGCCTGCTTGCGAAATGCCGATTTGAGCGCGGCCTCGTCAGCATCGCGCGCAACCCCCAGAACCTCATAGTAATCCCGTTTTGCCATCAGTTCTTCTTCGCTTTGTTTATGTGCTCGAGACTGGCAATAAAGAAACCGGGCTGTCCGATTTTATGATTGCGCACCGGAAATACCCAGAAGGGATCGGACGATGGTTCAATAACGAGTAAGGACAGGCTGTGCCCGGTGTTTACACGCAGGCTCAGGAAATAGAGCTTTTGAGAACGGCTCATCGGCAGTGAGAAACCCGGATTGCCTGAAATGATTTTGGCCTGACTTGCCCGATCCACGCGGGAGTAACGGATGGCGGTAAAGTGAACCTTATGGCCGATTTGGCCTGGTACGCCGGCAATTCGCGCCGCATTGATCGTCGCACGCCGTTTCGTACCCGGGACCGTACCGAAAAATCCGTCACGGTAAGACAGAATATGCCCGAACTTGGTGCAATATACCGTCGCCCATTTGGCCAGGGCTTCCGGCAGTTGCGTCACCGCAGCCGATGGCGCTTCATTACAGTCAAGCAGGAGCTCGGCAGGCGGGCGAAGTTGCTCCGCGGTTAAAAGCGCTGCGTCCTGCGCAGACACCGCGGCAGGTGTTACCCCCCCGGCCAGCGCAACAACCAAACCCGCAATACAGTTTCGCACTCGCATCGGCCTCTCCAGCCTAGAACACCATGCGCCCAGATTGAACCATTGTGACGGAGCGGGGACCTGTGCGATCCCCGCGCCGCCGGTTTAGAGGGTGTTCACGGGTTCCGGTCAAGCCGACTTCTTGTCGTCTTCATCGCGGACTTCTTCAAAGTCGGCATCGACGACATCATCGGCGCTTGACGGGCCGGCTTCAGGGCCGGCTGTGTCACCACCATCCTCACCGTCCGCATCGGCATCCTTGTAGAGGGCTTCACCAAGCTTCATGGCAACCTGCGCCAACGCGTTGGTCTTGTCGCGGATCGTGTCGGCGTCCGCCTCGTCGCCTTCCATAACCGCCTTCAGGTCGGCGATAGCGGCCTCGATTGTCGACTTGTCGGCTTCAGCTACCTTGTCACCCAGCTCAGCGATGGACTTCTCGGTGGAGTGTATCAAGGCTTCGGCATGGTTCCTGGCTTCCACCAGTTCCTTGCGCTTGGCGTCTTCTGCCGCATGCGCCTCGGCATCCTTGACCATGTTGTCGATTTCGTCGTCGGACAAACCGCCCGATGCCTGGATACGGATCTGCTGTTCCTTGCCGGTGGCCTTGTCCTTGGCGGAGACATTGACGATACCGTTCGCGTCGATATCGAACGTCACCTCAACCTGTGGCACACCACGCGGCGCCGGCGGAATACCCATCAGGTCGAATTGCCCCAGCATCTTGTTGTGCTGGGCCATTTCGCGCTCGCCCTGGAACACACGGATGGTCACTGCCGTCTGATTGTCGTCGGCTGTGGAGAACACCTGGCTCTTCTTCGTCGGGATCGTCGTGTTGCGGTCGATCAGACGGGTGAAGACACCGCCGAGCGTTTCGATACCCAGCGACAGTGGCGTCACATCGAGCAGCAGGACATCCTTGACGTCGCCCTGCAGGACACCTGCCTGAATGGCAGCGCCGATCGCCACGACCTCATCCGGGTTAACGCCCTTATGCGGTTCCTTGCCGAAGAAGGTCTTGACCGTCTCGATCACCTTGGGCATGCGCGTCATTCCGCCGACCAGCACGACCTCGTCGATCTGACCGGCATTCAGGCCGGCATCCTTCAAGGCTGCCTTGCAGGGGTCGACGGTGCGCTGAACGAGATCGTCGACCAGCGATTCCAGTTTCGCCCGGGTGAATTTCAACGTCAGGTGCTTCGGCCCGGACTGATCAGCCGTGATGTACGGCTCATTGATTTCCGTTTGCGTCGAGGAGGACAACTCCTTCTTGGCCTTTTCGGCGGCCACTTTGAGGCGCTGCAAGGCCAGCGGATCATTGCGCAGATCGACGCCCTGTTCCTTTTTGAACTCGTCGGCAAGATAATCGACGATACGGGCATCGAAGTCTTCACCGCCGAGGAAGGTGTCGCCGTTGGTCGATTTCACCTCGAACACGCCGTCGCCAATTTCCAGAATGGAAATGTCGAACGTGCCGCCGCCGAGGTCATAGACGGCGATCGTGCCGGCCTCTTTCTTGTCGAGGCCATAGGCCAGTGCAGCCGCCGTCGGTTCGTTGATAATCCGCAGCACCTCAAGGCCGGCGATCTTGCCGGCATCCTTGGTCGCCTGACGCTGGCTGTCATTGAAGTAGGCGGGAACTGTGATCACCGCCTGTGTCACGTTCTCACCAAGATGGCGCTCGGCCGTTTCCTTCATTTTCTGCAGCGTAAAGGCCGACACCTGCGAGGGTGCATAGGACTTGCCGTCGGCTTCCACCCAGGCATCGCCATTGTCCGCCTTGACAATCTTATAGGGAACGAGAGCCTTGTCTTTCTTAACTGCCGGATCGTCATAACGGCGTCCGATCAGACGCTTGATTGCAAACAGGGTGTTTTGCGGGTTGGTCACGGCCTGACGCTTTGCGGGATCTCCCACAAGGGTCTCGCCATCGCCGCTGAACGCCACAATCGACGGCGTGGTACGTGCACCTTCCGCGTTTTCGATAACTTTTGGGGACGAGCCGTCCATTACGGCAACGCAGGAATTTGTCGTGCCGAGATCAATACCAATAACTTTTGCCATCATCATCCTCCGTTCGGCAGGCCGGCCCAGGCGCCCTCATCATCGAGGCACATCCTTAACCACGGCTTCAACGCAATGGTGAGCCAGCCTCCTGGTACTGGTGATTTCCGCACGGGACCCAGCCCCTTTAAGAGTGCTTTTCAGGTGGTGCGGCTTCCG
>JANQIR010000273.1 GCA_028282065.1 Aestuariivirgaceae bacterium | reverse complement strand
TCCGCTTTCAGGCCTCCGCAAACGTTTACCAGATGCAGGTGTCCGGCAAAAACCGTCCGCTGGGCGGGACGTCGGGCGACCGTCAGGTGGTCGAACAGGTCGCCTCATCGGCCTTGCGGCACTTTGCGTGTCCGACCGGGCAGCGTGGCCACATCGTCCCCGGCACGGCGCGTCACGGCGGTGGAACGTGGTCGATGACCGCGCGCTGCGCCTGAACTGCGCGAACAGGCGTCGGGCGTTGGCAGAGAACTCAGACACTCGCCGCCTTGCCTTTGCCGAGTTCGTGCCCCTGGCGGCTCTGCTGACATCGCTCGTTGCCCTGACCATCGACGCCATGCTGCCCGCGCTCCCCGACATTGGTGCGGACTTGCACGCAAAGGATCCCAATGCCCCGCAGCTCGTTGTTTCCAGCCTGTTTCTGGGGCTTGCGTTCGGACAGCTGATCTACGGGCCGCTGTCCGACAGCATCGGGCGAAAGCCCGCCATCTATCTGGGCATGCTGCTGTTTATGGGTGGATGTATCCTGTCGGTCTTTGCGGCCAGCTTTGAGGAAATGTTGGTAGGGCGGGTATTGCAGGGCCTTGGAGTGGCCGGCCCCAGGGTGGTGATCATCGCGCTGATCCGCGACCTGTACGAAGGCAGGGCCATGGCCCGCATCATGTCCTTCGTTATGTCGGTGTTTATTCTCGTGCCGGCTCTGGCTCCAGCGCTTGGGCAGGCGATCCTGTTGGTGGGAGACTGGCGGCTCATTTTCGTCGCGTTCCTGGTGTTGGCCGTTCTGGTAACGCTTTGGTTTGCCATCCGCCAGGAAGAGACGCTTGCCCCCGAACAACGCCGTGCGTTCAACATTGGACCGATCTTGGCAGCTGTTGTCGAAACCTGTTCGTACCGGGTCTCATTGGGGTACATGCTGGCGGCCAGCCTGATTTTTGGGGCATTCATCGGATACCTGAATTCGGCACAGCAGATCCTGCAGGAGCAATATGCGCTCGGCACACAGTTTCCGCTCTACTTTGCAGCTCTGGCGTTGGCGATCGGCGTAGCCTCTCTGGTGAATGCGAGCTTGGTCATGCACTTTGGCATGCGGCTTCTGTCGCGTTGGGCGCTTCACGGTCTGACCGCGCTGTCGCTTGTATATCTTGCCGCGATCTGGCCGTTCGCAGGGCATCCGCCCTTGTGGAGTCTGATGGCCTATTGCCTGATCGCGTTCTTCTGCCTGGGTTTGCTGTTTGCCAACTACAATGCGCTGGCGATGGAGCCCTTGGGCCATATTGCCGGCACCGGCGCCGCGGTGGTCGGGTCCTTCACCACCTTCATTTCCATGATGCTCGGCGGCCTGATCGGCTATGCCTATGATGGCACGATCCTGCCATTGGTTGCCGGCTTTGCCGTGTGCGGTATCGCTGCGGCGTTGGTGGGGTGGTGGACGGAGGCGGCTCCTGCGAGTTCAGGCCCGTTGTGAAAGCCGTTGGGCCATGACGATACCGCCGATCACCAGGACAAGCGAAACCGCGTGGTACCAATGAAACTGTTCACCGAGCAGAATGACCGCCAGGAAGGCTCCAAAGATCGGGACGAGATTGAGAAACAGCGCCGCCTTGTTGGCTCCGATCAGGTCGATGCCTCGAATGTACGAGCCTTGCGCAAGGATTGACGGCCCGATTGCCGTATACACGACAACCGCCCAGCCGATGGAGGTGACAGGCCAGATGAATCCGTCTGTCGTGGCTTCATAGGCGGCGAACGGAATGGACGTAATGGCTGCACCGACAATGATGGTGGTGAGAAAACTCAACCAGTGAATGTCCGGCTTTGCGCGCAATGCGACCGAATAAGCGCCATACACAAATGCCGCCACCAGCATGATGGCGTCGCCGAAGTTGACTTTCAGGCCGGCAAGACTGCCGAAATCTCCCCCAAGCGCGACGAGCAGAACACCGGCCAGCGTAAAGGAATAACCGGCCGCTTGTGACCAGTGAATGCGCATGCGGAACACGATGAAATTCAGGATAAATATGAACATCGGCATACCTGCCTGAATGATCGTCACATTTATGGCCGTGGTATAGAGCAGCGAGCTGTAAAGCAGGGCGTTAAACACCGCAAAACCGATGGCGCCCATTACGAACAGGTACGGCAGATGCCTGACGATGACGGGCCAGTCCTTTCGCAACTGGTCGCGCGCGATAACGACCAGAACGGCCGACGCGAGGGTCCATCTGAACCATGTCAGGAGCAGTGGAGAGACGTCGCCTACGGCAAGCTTGCCGGCCACCGCGTTGCCACCCCACATAAGGGTGGTCACCGTCAGCAGTAACGCGGCATTGCTTGCCAGCGCGGGCAGTTTTCCTGGCATTAAGGGCTGATCCGTCAGGTATGGGGCGAAACAGGGTTTTCCTGTTCACAGCCCAGTTGGCACCACCGGACTTGACCAGTCAAGCGCATAGCTGCCATGCAAAATCATCACGGCGGTTCATCGATGCGCAGGCAGGGGCCACCACCACGTATAGAGTTCACATTTTCCGGATTTGTGAAACCATTTGTTAATCTCGTCCACGAACTCAGTTTTAACGGGACAGCGTTACCATATTGTATCGGGCTCAAAGAAAGTTTGAAGGGATGGCCGTCAGTGACAGTACTCAATCGCGTGAGCCAATTCGGCGCGGCGCCGGAAGAAGACCGCCGCACGTTGCAACAGCCGACGGAGCGGATGATCGGACGTGTCATTTCCTGCGATGGATCGACAGCCATCATTTCCACTGTCGCCGAAGCTCTGACGTCTGCCTCCACTGATTTCTGGGCTATCGGTAAGCTGATCTCGATTAGTCTTGAGACAAGCCGCATCGTCGGCCTCGTCTACAAGATCAATGCGGCTAGCGCTCTTTGGCAGGAAGACAAGCCGAACTCGATGCATGTTAAGGTCGAACTTGTCGGGCAGGTGCGTGACGCGCCTGACGGCAAGCCTGTATTCAGCCGGGGAATTGCAACATATCCGCCGCTGGGCGCCGTTGCACACAGGATCCGGGCGGCCGACCTGGCGGCCGTGCATAACCCTGTGGGACGTCGCACCGCAGCCATTGGAACGCTATCGCAGGACGAGAGCATTCCCGCTGTCGTTTGTGTCGATGACATGCTGAAGCGGCATTTCGCAGTGGTTGGAACAACCGGTGCCGGTAAATCGACGGCGGTCTCCCTGTTGCTGCACAATGTCACCAGGACCAGGCCGGACCTTCGGGTCTTGATCCTCGATCCGCACAACGAGTTTTCCCGTGCCTTTCCCAATAACTCCGTTGCCATTAGCCCGGATACTCTGGAGCTTCCCTTCTGGTTGTTCCAGCTTGAAGAGTTTGCCGAAGTGATCTTCCGTGGCAGGGATGCGGACCAAGAACAGATCGATGCACTGCGCGATCTGATCCCGGTGGCCAAAGCACGCTTCAACCAGAAGTCACTCCAATCCGGTTCCAGTATAAAGAAGCCGATCGAAGCCTCGACCATCACGGCGGATACGCCCATTCCCTACAGAATGACCGAACTGTTCGCGTTGGTCGAAGAGTCTATAGGGCAACTGGAAGGCCGCCATGACCGGTCCGTTTTACGTCTGCTCAAGAACCGGCTGGAGGCGCTGGTCAACGACCCGCGCTACCGGTTTATGTTCACGTCCAGAACCGTTGAAGACAACATATCTCAGGTGATCGGGAACATATTCCGCATACCCAACAACAACAAGCCGATCACCGTATTCCAGCTTGCCGGAATGCCTTCGGAAGTGGTGAACTCCGTGGTGTCCGTTTTATGCCGGATGGCGTTTGACGTGGCTATGTGGTCCGGTGGCGGATTTGAGATCTGCGTCGTATGCGAAGAGGCGCATCGCTATGTGCCGCAGGACCACAGACTGGGGTTTGCGCCGACGCGTCAGTCGATTGCGCGGATTGCCAAGGAAGGCCGCAAATATGGCGCCTATCTTGGAATTGTCACCCAGCGCCCAGGCGAGTTGGACCCCACCATCCTGTCACAATGCTCGACTGTCTTTGCCATGCGGCTTGCGAACGATCGCGACCAGGATATCATTCGCAGCGCCATCGCCGATTCATCGGCCAGCACCACCAGTTTCTTGTCCTCCATTGGCAACCGGGAAGCCATCGCCTTCGGTGAAGGAACGGCCACCCCCATGCGCATGCGTTTTGCCGACCTGCCGGAACAATTCATTCCGGGCTCGTCTCACCAGCCCGCCGCGACCGCCGGCGCCAACGGTCAATCTGATGTGAATATCGACCGTGTCGTCATGCGGATGCGTGCTATGAACAGGGCGGCGCTTTGAAATGCTGCACCGCTTGCGCCGGAATGCAGATGCTGATGGGGCAACTGAGATGTCCGTTTTCTCCATGGCCGATTTCGACGGCCACGAGTTCGTTCATGCGTTTTTTGATCGCAAGACCCGCTTGAAGGGTTTCGTTGCGGTTCATTCCACGGCGTTGGGGCCGGCCTTCGGCGGCTGCCGCATGTGGCCCTATGCCGATGACCAAGGTGCGCTTCGTGATGCTCTGAGGTTATCGCTTGGAATGAGCCTGAAGAACGCCATGGCAAACCTGCCCTATGGCGGTGGCAAGGCTGTGATTATCGGCGACCCGCGGCACGACAAGACACCGGAGCTGTTTGAGGCATTCGGCAGGATTATCGAAAGCCTGGCGGGGCGCTATATTACGGCGGAGGATGTCGGCGTTGATGTCGACGATATGCGGGCCATCGAACGGTCCACAAACTATGTGGGTGGAATCCCGCAAGCTGAGGGATATCGTGGCGGGGACCCTTCGCCGCGCACCGCGCTTGGCGTCTTGCAGGGGTTGAAAGCGGCGGTTAGCGCCCGTTTGGGGACCGACAGCCTGACCGGCCTGACTGTGGCTGTGCAAGGCGCCGGCAGCGTCGGCTACGAACTGTGCAAGTTACTGCATGAGGCCGGCGCGCGCTTGCTGGTGGCAGACATCAATGCGGAAAATGTTGCCCGGTGTGTAGATGAACTGGGCGCCACGGCGGTTGATCCAGATGGCATTCTGGTTGCCGAAGCGGATGTCCTGGCGCCTTGCGCGCTTGGTGGCGTGCTCAACGAGCGCACGATTCCAGAGCTCAAGTGCTCGGTTGTGGCGGGAGCCGCCAACAATCAGCTTGCAACCGTTGCTGACGGCGACCGGTTGCAGGCCCGCGACATCCTTTACGCTCCGGATTACGTGATAAATGCCGGTGGCATCATCTCTGTTGCCGCCGAACGGGACCCGGATGCGGATGCAGACCGGGTGCGCGCCCGGATCATGGCGATAGGTGAGCGCACGGCCGAGGTGCTGCAGGCATCCAGGCGTACCGGCACACCGCCGCACCAGGTGGCCGACGAACTGGCCCGCGAAATCATCCGCGAGGCAGAGGCCGGGCAGGGGTCGGCGGCGGCTTGATCGGCTAGAACCGGCTGGCGGCTGATCTGGTTCCACGGTACATTTGCCTCTTCCACGTTGCCGCCTGGCGGCGCGTTTCGTCAGCCGTATTCAGCCCGCGCGCCATGAAATTCCGGTCCATCACAGTGCTGCTTGTTGCCGAAGTGGCCGCTATGTCCCTGTGGTTCGTTTCCGCCGCTATTCTGCCGGACATGCTGCGCGAGTCGGAGATATCCGCATTCCGGCAGGCTGCGTTGTCGAGCAGCGTGCAATTGGGCTTTGTCGCGGGCGCATTGCTGTTTGCCATCTTTGGTATCGCCGACCGCTTCGATCCACGCCGGGTCTTTGCCGCATCGGCCATCTCTGCAGCAATCATCAATGCAGTGCTGTTGGTGGTGGTGCCGGGCAGCGTCGTGGCGATCGCGGCACGCTTCGCCACGGGGGCATTGATGGCCGGTGTTTATCCAGTCGGAATGAAGATCACGGTGGGGTGGGGCTTGAAGGATCGTGGTTTCCTTGTCGGCGCGTTGGTCGGAGCCTTGACGCTCGGTTCCGCCTTGCCGCATCTGATTGCGTTGGGTGGCGGGGCGAACTGGCGCATGACGGTTGCGGCGGCCTCGGCCGCGTCCGCCATCGCGGGCGTATTGTGCCTGTTTACGGCACTGGGCCCGCATCATGGCGTGGCCGCCAGGTTTGATCCCAAGGTTATAGTTTCGGCCTGGACCAACCGGCGTGTTCGGCTGGCCTACGGTGGATATCTCGGCCACATGTGGGAACTTTATGCCATGTGGGCGTGGATCGGCGTGGCTGTTGCCGCATCTTATCGCCAGTCAATACCGTCTGACGACGCGGAGACTTTGGCGAAAATCACCGCATTTGCGGCTATCGGAGCCGGGGCGCTTATCTGTGCCGTTGCAGGAATTGCCGCCGACCGGATTGGCAAGGCCGAAATTGCGATCATGGCCATGGCCGTAAGCGGAACCTGCGCAGTCCTGGCAGGTCTCACATTCGGTGGTCCCGTTTGGGTGACATTCCTGATCGTGTTGATCTGGGGATTGTCGGTGATTCCGGATTCCGCGCAGTTTTCCGCATTGGTTGCAGATGCCTCGCCGCCGGAGCAGGCAGGTAGTCTGATGACGTTCCAGACCGCGCTCGGATTCGCCTTAACGTTCTTTACCGTGCAGATCACACCGGTCGCGGCTCAGGCCTTTGGCTGGCCCATTGTTCTGGCCAGCCTGTCCATCGGTCCGGCGCTCGGCATTATTGCTATGGTGCGATTGCGCGCGATGGGGTAAGGGCTTCATTGCCTTGCCATCAAGCGGTGTCAGGTAAGGCCTGTGATTGGAATGGGGGAACGAAGCCTGTGAGACTTTTGAAGAACATACTACTGGCGCTTGTCTGCATAGCGGTACTGGCGGTGGGTGGGGCATTTCTGCTGCCGGGTGAAGCCAATGTATCCCGCTCAGTTGTGATCAATGCGCCGCCGGACAAGGTGTTCCCGCTGGTCAACGATCTAAAGCAGTTTCATAAATGGTCGCCCTGGTCGAAGATCGATCCGCAGATGCAGACCTCATTTGAGGGACCGGAGGCTGGTCCTGGTCAGAAGATGACCTGGTCGAGCGACCATCAAAGCGTCGGCAAGGGCGCGCAGACCATTACCGAAAGCAAGCCGAACGAGCACGTGACGACCGCGCTGGATTTTGGCGACATGGGTCAGGCCAAGGCGGCTTTCGACCTAACGCCGGAGGGGCAGGGGACCAAGGTCACCTGGTCGTTCAACTCCGATCTGGGCATGAACCCGTTGTCGCGCTGGATGGGTCTGATGTTCGACAGCTGGATTGGCGAGCCATACGAGAAAGGCTTAGCTGATCTGAAGAAGATGGTGGAGACGGAGGCAGCACCTGCGGAGTGACGTCCGGGGCTGTCCCGACTTCCGTGGCGTCACGTGCGACCCTCGGCCACATACCGATGGCGTCTGTAGGTGGATCGGACATCTTGTAGCGTTGCTGACGTTTCCACATATCGGGTGGACTGAACGAAGTCTTACCCAGTCGGAAATGCCATGACACCGCTTCTTGTTGCCACCGACCTCTCTGCCCGGTCAGAACGTGCTGTGCGCCGCGCCTTTGCCCTTGCGGAAAAGACCGGCGCGGATGTGACAGTTGCCTGCATTGTCGACGCGGATTTGCCGGCCGACATGGCAGGGCAGATGAAGGCCACGGCCGAACAACGCCTTCGGACCTACTGCCAATCGATCTCGGAACATCCTTTCACCAGCCGGGTGGAAGTCGCCGACCCGTTGACCCGGATCCATGAAATAGCCGTCGAAATTGATGCCGCTTTGATCGTGCTGGGTGTGCATCGTCCTCGACCCTTGCGTGACCTTCTCAGCGGCACGACCATGACACGCCTGGTTCGCGCCAGCACACGGCCGGTCCTGCTGGTGCGTGATCCGGTGGACAAGGACTATGGCAGCGTTGTGTGCGGCATCGACCTTTCGCCGTCCTGTGTGGCTGCGGCGCGCGCTGCCGCAACGCTTGCGCCGGACGCGCCGATCACCACGTTCTATGCGGTTCATGTACCGTTTCGCGGATTTCTGACGCCGGCCGGAACCGAAGATGAATTGCGGCCGTTTCTCGAGCAGGCCGCACAGCAGCTCGATGATTGGTGGCAAGGCGCCGGGTTACCGTCCCAATGCCAGCGGCCCGAGCCCATGGCGGCGGCTGTGATCGAGGCTCTGCAGCGGACGATCGCCGAGACCAAGCCGGACTTGCTGGCCGTGGGCGCTCATGGCCGGCCGACCTTCTCGCCCACCTATCTGGGGAGCTTCACCAGCGAACTGCTGAAGAACCCGCCCTGCGATGTGCTTGTCGTCAGAAGGTGAGGCAAATCGCAGTGGGGCCATATGGGCTCCGCCTTGCGCGTCGGCAATGGATGATATTGCCCGGAAGTGCGGGCAAACGACCGTATGGCCGGCGCGCTTCAATCCCAACAGCATTGCACGTGGCATCTGAAGGTAACGGCCACGTTGTTGCTTTGATTATTGACGCCACCATAGCATGTCCACGATGTCTCGTTATTGGGCCATGACGACATGCGCAACGTTCGCTCGTCGCGCGCCCCGGCTTCATACTGAATGCCACCACCGGTCGCAACGCCACTGTCGCACTGAGATGTGGAAATCAAGTATTTCCCGGTCGCGTCACCCGACGTGGCGCGAACAGTGAATGTGCTGGTCTTGATCGAGCAACTCAGGGCGTGACTTGGACCTTGGGAAAGCCCGATGATGGCGAACGACAAAGCCGAAGCCAAGCCGAGTTTCAATGTGTTCCGTTTCCTTTCTGTTTGGCTGCCCATGTTTGCGGATCTTGTAGCGCTGGTCATGTTGTGTCTCCATATGGTTGCTTGGCGTTGGGTGTCTTTCGCGCGCATTGGCGCTCGCACACCCGGCAACTGGAACGATGCACGCAATCCCGGTTGTTTTCCTCCCCCGGCCGGGGGAGGCACGCCGGTCGGGAAGTGTTTCACCAGGCTCAGGACGACAGATTTGTCACGATGCGCACTATGTCGGCCTGGGAGCGGGCGCTGCTCTTGTCGCGCACGGCCTTTAAATGTGTCCGCACGGTCTCCTGACTTCGATTGCCAAGCTCGGAAATCTCACGAACATTTTTGCCGTGTCCATAGTGTTGCATGATCTCCGCTTCCGTGTTGGTCAGGCCGTAGAGCCGTTGTAGGTGCTCAGCCGTCGTTTCGTATCTGGCGGAGGGGTCATTGACGAAGACCACGCAATAGAAATTGCTCTGAAGCGGCAATCCGGCAAGCTTCGGCGAGTTTGCAACCGGTGTGATGGACGCATAGAGGCTGGGTCCGCCGTCCGTTCTCGGGATCACCAGATGAGATGTTTCTTTGCGGGCATTGCATGGCTCGCTACTCGTGCCACGAAAGACGAGAGAACTGAATTTCGGCGCCACTGAATGGTCGGCAGGCACAACTCTTCCTTGAGAAACCCAGAGCGCGGTACCGCTCTGCAGAAGCGCTTGCGCGGCAGGATTCGCGTATTGCAATACCTTGTTGCCATTCAGGATCATTGTCGCAAGGCGCAGCTCATCGAAGGCTTTAGTGAAAACGTCGGAGAAGGCTTGCTGCATGTGCATCTTCCCGGCAACCAATGCGGACTGTCTCAGATGCGGCAGATAGAGATGCAGCCTTTCCAGATCTTCATCTGAGAAACCCGGTGTCCCGGCTTTACGTAGTAGGCTCAGCACGACACCCCAATTCTGATCTTCGAAGGGTATGATCACTCCCATCGTGTACTCCAGCCCTATCTGCTTCAGAACGTTCCGGTAGATGCTGGAGGCATGAAACTCTTCTTCCGAAACCAGCAGGCGGCAATGCGTTGGCTTGTTGGGGCTTCGAAACGCCAGTCTGTTTCTGGGGTCGCCATGCTCATGGTCGTCGAAGGCGAGCCATCGATCGAACTGTTCCTTGGTAAGGCCCGATTGGTAGCTCATGATAACTTCCGGTACGGAGAGATTTGCATAGGTCAACTGCCCCACATCTGCGTCGAACTCCTTGCGCAAACGGTTCAATACAGTAGGCCAGCGATCCGGATCGAGCGTGGCCTCGTAAAATGCAGGTGAAAGTTCCAATGCGATCTTGATGTCATGTGAAGTCATCACGACAGCAAAAATAACTCAAAATTTAACTAAATAAAACACATCTGGAAACTGGAATAGAGCGTAAATCTATTTTGGATAAATACTCAGAGATATAACCTTGCCGGGCAGGTCACTCCTCCCGCAAACGGTTCCAGCCCTTGCTCGGGTTGAACCGCTCGCCGTATTTCTCCTTCAGGCGGCCGAGTGATGTCACGATGTCGTCGACGCCGCGGGTCCTGGCATAGTGCAATGCGCCACCACGGAACGGCGCAAAGCCCGTCCCGAAAATGATTCCCGCGTCTGCAGCGTCGGTGTCCTCTACAATATCGTCGTGAAGACAATCGGCGACCGCATTGAGTAATGGCAGGATCAGCCTGTCGGCCAGATCCGGGTCGGCGGCATCTTTCGTTTTGGCCTTTACCGGTTTGCCCTTCTGCCACTTGTAGATGCCCTTGCCGGACTTCTTCCCCAGGTGCTTGTCCGCGACGAGCTTTTCGAACCAGCCGGGAACGTCCGGGAAGGGAATGTCGAGATCACGCTTTAGAACCTCGGCCACGTGCAGGCAGACATCCAGTCCCACGGTGTCGGCCAGTTCGACGGGCCCCATGGGCATGCCGAACGCCTCGGCCGCCTCGTCGATGACCTCCGGCTTGATGCCTTCCGAATAGGCAACGAAGGCTTCCATCATGTAGGGCGTAAGCGCCCGGTTCACCAGGAAGCCCGGCGCCGATCTCACCGGTAAGGGCAGTTTGTCGATGGCATCCACGAAAGATAGTACGCGGGCACGAATGTCGTCGCTCAACCCGTCATGCGTGACGACCTCGACCAACGGCATCTTCGCCACCGGATTGAAGAAATGGATTCCGCAAAACCTGTGCGGCGCTTTCAGGCTGGTACGCAGGCTTTCCAGAAGCAATGAAGACGTATTGGTGGCAAGGATTGCATCCGGTTTCATGGCGGATTCGCACTGGGCATAGACGGAGGCCTTGATCTCCGGGTTCTCCGGAACCGCTTCGATGATCAGATCGGCCCGGGCGATGCCGTCGCCATTGATGTCGGGCACCAGCCGGTCAAGCGCCACGCGGCGCTCGCCTTCCGTATAGATCCTGCGCTGGTAGAACTGGCTGGCGCGCTTGATGGCCGGCGCGATGTATTTCAGCTCCCTATCCTGCAGAGTGACCTGAAATCCGCGCATGGCTGCCCAAGCCGCGATGTCGCCGCCCATGACACCGGCGCCGATGACGTGCACATGCTTGACGCCGTGGCCT
>JANQIR010000175.1 GCA_028282065.1 Aestuariivirgaceae bacterium | reverse complement strand
CCCACCCCTGACCCCTCCCCACCAGGGGGAGGGGTCAGGGGTGGGGGGACAAAACTCAAACCACCGCAAAGGTCAGTTCACCTGCCGACTCCAGCGCCAGGTCGAAGGTCAATTCGCGGTCGTGCTCACCGCCATATTCCAGGGCGGTGATCTGAAATGGCCCCTCGACAGTACCGAAGCCGGGAATGATCACCTGCCAGGCGCGAATGACGTCGCCGAAGAAGTCGGAACGGATCTGGCTGTCGGCAGCGGCATCGCGGAAGATGCCGGAACCGCGAATGTTGGCCGTCTTAAGGCCGGCCCCAGCAAGCAGTTCGCGCCAGGCGCCGGCGGAGTCCTGGTGGGTGATGTCGACGGTCTCGGAATTGAAACTCAGCGTGTGAGAGCGCAGGCCCGCGACGGTGACAAAGTCACTGGTCACGGCATCCTCGATCTTCAATAGCAGGTCACGTCCCTTCTGGGCGGTCATGGGGAGGTCTCCTTTGGATATGGATTTTCAGTGAAGCATCAAACATCCGGCTCGGTGACCGCGCGCAGGCGGACCAAGCCGTGATAGGCACCGGTGTCCGGGTCGCGCATCGCCGTCCAAAACACCAAGGTCAGATTGACCAGCTGATGGTCCGCAAGCGTCAGATCAGCGCCATCCAAAAGCTCGTCGATACGGGCCAGCAGGGTGTGTACCTGCGAGGGACCGCGGGCCATGGACCAGGCATGCAGGGTAACCAGATGTTCATGCCCGTGTGAGAGTTGTGTGGACCAGTCTCGCGTTGTGATGGTGCCAAGCGAGACATACGGATAACCGGTGCGCTCTGGGACGTGATCATAAACACGCGGACCACCAAGCAGATCGCACAACATGCTGTCGTCGGACAGCCGGGTAAACACTGCCGCCCGAACGGCTTCAATCGCGTGAACCATGGTGTTTTGGTTCTCCGTTTACAGAATCTTCAGAATCGTCGAGTCAAAGCGATTCGAAGGCGATGCCTCGCCTTCTCCAGCGCCGCCCGCCTTAGTGTGCCGGCGAGCGCAGAGGCCTCAGACACCGGCAGGTCTTCGCTCATTTCAGGGACATCAGCCGTGTGCCGCGCGGCTTCGCGATGGGCGCTCTGGATCGCCCGCCTCAAGGACTTCTCGAACCCCCTGCCCAACCTGGGCGGAGCGGGCACGGTCATAGTCGGATGTCCCTATAGGGTGCGAGAAGGCAGGAAATCCCAAAGGGTATTGCGGTTTTTCGCGCATCCGCCTCATCCAGCTTACGGGTGTCGTACCAATGCGCGGCGAGCCGCAGCATGGCCTGGCGCAACGGTTCGGGGACATCGCTTCCGCTGGGGCCGAAGCCGCAGGTAAGGGCAATTTCAAGGCCAGCAAGCAGGCGGCCCGGCACCGCGCCAACATGGCCGGACCGCAGGGCAAGCCGGGCTGGCCGTGACGTCAGATCGCTCACATAGTGTGCCGGATCGACAAGTTCGCTTGCCCCGTCCGCACCATGCACGGTGAGGGAGTCCACAGACTGGACTGGTGAAATTGGCAATTCAATCAAGCCACTTTCCGACCAGCAATCCAGGTGGACAGACCAGCTTTGCGTGATCATCACGAGGCCGGTTGTGCTCTCGGCATGCTGCCGCGCGGCCGTGACAAGACCGGCGATGAAAGTGTCTTCGTGCGACGACTCGATTCTGAGATAGGCCTTGATCTCGGGCAGGCTGACGGGTTCGGCCGCCGGCGGGCCGGTAAGTACTGCGGACATGGGAGAGGTCTTTCGGGGTGAATGGCACCCCCTCCCCCCGATGGGGAGGGGTCAGGGATGGGGGGATGAGAGGTTGTGCGTGTGTTCCATTGAACGTTTGCAACAGAAACGTCATGCCGGGCTTGATCCGGCATCCAGTTGGACGGCCGCGTCACATCGCCAGCTCACATCTGGATTCCGGCCTTCGCCGGAATGACGCTTCTGTCACTACCCCCCATTCCAACCTTGTCCCGTTTTTGGGGAAGGAGCTGAAGGAGGGTTTTATCGCCTAACTCACCGCGAACTTCAGCAGCTTGATCGCTTCAAAGTTCTGCACACCACCGCCGACACGTTTGGTGGTATAGAACAGGACGTATGGTTTTGCTGAGTAGGGATCACGCAGGATCCGCACACCAAGGCGGTCGACGATGAGGTAGCCGGCCTTGAAATCCCCAAAGGCCAAAGCAAAGGCGCCGCTGGAAATATCCGGCATATCCTCCACCTCGCTCACGGGGAAGTTCAGCAAGCTGGCGCGTCCGTCCGCCGTGGCAGCGGGCTGCCAGAGGTAATGGCCGTCAGCGTCCTTCAGCTTGCGAATCTCGCCTTGCGTTTTGCGGTTCAAGATCCAGTGGGCACCCTGGCGATGACCGGCCCGCAGCGAGTAGACGAGATCGATCAGCACGTCCGAGGCATCGGTTGCAGGAAGCGCCCCGTCAACACCGGTAGCGACATAGCCGAGATTTCCCCAGCTCCAGGCTGTGTCGTCCACGGCCGTATAGTTCAAAAACCCGTGCGGCTGCGTGACGCCGTCACCGTTGACGAAGGCGGCGGTTTCCTGTTCGGCGAAGGCTGTCTGGACCTCCCCGGCGAGCCACTGGTCGACATTGACAACGGCATCGTCGAGCAGGGTCTGGGTCGCAGCCGGCATGGCGTAGAGTTCCATGGCCGGAAACTGCAGTTCGGCAAGCACCGGAGACGCCGTCTGAGGACGGGCATCGGTTTCGCCGACCCAGCCGGTTGCCGCGCCGGACGTGGCAAACGGTTTCTTGTAAACGGAGGCGGAAACCTGCCGGACATCGCAGATCGCGCGGATCGGCGAGGCGGTCGATAGCAGACGCCCGATTTCGGTTTCGGTCTGCTCCGGCACAAGATATCCGCCGTCGGAGGCCGATCCTGCCGACATCGCCTTTGCCTCAAGCGCCGACAGGCTGGCGGTTTCTCCCTTGCGGACATAGGCATCGAATGCGGCTTTGTGTTCTGAAGGTGCGGTTGCCGAAACGCTGCCGGCAGCCTGCCCCAACGGAGGACGGGTTTGCTTTACGCTGAGCGCGTCGAGCTGCTGTTTATACGCATCAAGCGCAGCGTTGATACGGTCCACCTTGTCGGTGGTGACGACATCGGCGCTCATGCGCGTTTCGATTTCGTCAAGCCGGCGATCATTGGCATCCTTGAAGGCCTCGAAGGCCTGAAGGAAATCGTCCAGCGCATGTTCGAGGCCTCCGGTTGCGGCGACCTTGGTTTCAAGATTTGGCATTGTGTCCACTGTTGCAATTGCTCCTGTTGGTGGGTTCAAAACATGGCCGTCATGCCGGACGTGATCCGGCGTCCAGTACAGCGCCTGCGAGACACACAAGACACAGATCCGGACGCCGCCCTTACCCGGGGTGACAGCTGCAGTCGTGTTCGGGTTATCCCGCAATCCGCGTGACCCTTGCCCGAGACAGCATCGGGAAGGTGACGAGCGAGATCTCCCAAAGATCGATACGCGTGATGCGGCGTGTGCCGCGTTGCCGGTCTTGTCGGGCGGCAAGTGTGCGAAAGCCGATCGACAGGCCGTTTATGGCGCCGTCATGGATCAGTTCTTTCAGTTCCTCGGCACGCTGAACATTCTCAGTGAGTCTGCCGCGCACGAACAGTCCACGAGCGTCTTCACGGATCAGCTGCCAGGTACCGACGGGCTCGGCCGGATCGTGCTGGAACAGCATACGTACGCCACGCGCGCCACGCCGGGCGAGGCTGGCGCGAAAGGCGCCGGGCTCGACGATATCACCGCCGGCATCGGCAATTCCGAACACGCTGGCATAGCCCTCAAATTCACCGTTTGACGTCAGGCTGGGTGTGTTCAACTTTGGTCTCCATGATTTTCCGGCATATCGTCACCACCGGCCATCGGGCCATAGCCGACGGCGGCGCGTTTTTCGTTTCGGCTCAGAAACGATGCCTGTTCCAGGCGGCTCCACAAGGCTTCCCGCTCACCGGACAGGGCAGCGACAGCATCACTGTCAAAGCCGATACGCAGCGAGGCGCCAAAAGCGGGCGCGAGCCAGTTGGTCAGCGACTGGGCGGTGCGAGACACCAGCGGCAATACCGTTTGACGCCAGAAGGACCGGTTGGCTTCGGCATAGTTTGCAAAGGTATTGTCACCGGGAATGCCGAGCAGCATGGGCGGCACACCAAACGCCAGCGCGATATCGCGCGCGGCCGCATTGCGGGCTTCGGCCTGCTGCATGTCCTTCGGGTTGAGCGATACCTGTTTCCAGTCGAGCCCACCATCCAGCACCATGGGACGGCCGGCATTACCGGCGCCCTGAAAACTGCCTTCCAACTCGGCTTTCAACCGGTCGAACTGCTCCTGGGTGAGGTTGCTGTTACCATCCGTGCCCTGATAGATCAGCGCACCGGACGGACGGGCCGCATTGTCGAGCAGCGCCTTGTTCCACTGATCGCAGGCATTGTGAATATCCACGGCGCGGGCCGCTGCCTCAAACGGCGACAGACCATAGTGATCGTCTAACGGAGCAAACTGCGTGACATGCAGGATGGGCGGGATGAGAGATCCGGCATCCTGACGGAATGTTACTGTATGTCCGTCTACGGAGTATTCATATGCTTCCGGCCAGCCGCCCGGACCAGGCAGGAGTTTCATGCGGTCCGGCCTCAGAACATAAAGTTCGTGTACGGATTGCCCAGCCGTCGATCCTTCCAGATAAGCGTTGCCGGCAATCTGCAGGTGCGCGTAGAACGCTTCCATGAGCCCCTGACCGCCATGCAGCGGATTGGGCTTCGCCAGCAGGTCCAGCAGCGGATGGGACGGCACTTCCCGCGCCCCGTCATAGAGCAGCCAGGGCACCGACGCGGCGGCTTCGGCGATGAGCTTGACACAGCGGTAACCCACCGGATTTCCGGCGAAGCCTTCGCGGGCAAACACTTCCGTTGCACGTTTGGTCCAGACCGGGCGGCCGGTAGAATGCAGGGCAATAAGGGCGTGTGCCTTTGAAGCTTTTTGTTCGCTGGGCGCAACAGCGTTGTTGCGCCAACGCGCCAGGGCGCGGGCGAGAATTGACGTCATGGAACGAGGTCTTTCTTAGAGCGCTTTGCAGTTAGGTTGAATCAATTCTGTTTGCCGTCCCGGCGGATGCATCCGGTGCCGGAACGATCGCAGCAACAGGTGGGCCCTATTGCA
>JANQIR010000158.1 GCA_028282065.1 Aestuariivirgaceae bacterium | reverse complement strand
CGATGAGCTGAATGAGCTTTGAGCCTTCCGGGTTACCAGGCAGGACGAATTTCACGTTCCCCGCCAGTGCGTCAATATCCAGCACATTACCGAACCCCTTGTTCGGCAGCTTGCGGCCTTCCAGTTTGCCGACCTGATGGCAGCGCGCACAGTGCTTGTCGAGTATGGTCACCACCTTTGCAACCAGATCATCACCGCCGGGCTCTGCCGGGTTGATGGCGGCGGAATTGTCCGGCGCGCTCGCTGGCGGTGTTTCGTCAGGCTGTGCCGGCGCGTCCGGCTGGGCCGAAGCATCCGGTTGCGCGGAAGCATCCGGTTGCGCGGAAGCGTCAGGCTGTACTGTGGCATCTGGCGGCGGCGTATCGGAAGCAGCAGGCGACATGCCAATACCGGCGCTCGCCAGCACGAGGGCGGACAGGGCAACATAGAAGCGGAGTTGGCGTGCCATGGGATGTACCTCTTTATCTTTGCTCGGTTTATCGGATTTCACAGATGTCTTTTTAGGGCGTGTCGTCATGGGTCTTCTAACTCTAAGGCTTGATCACATAGCGCAAGGTGGCAACAGAAAAATCCAGCGGCGCCGTGTTGGTTTTCGGATCGGGCGATGCTGGCGGCTCGGCCAGCGCGGCGGCAATCTGTGGCAGGAAAGTCGTAACCGCTTCCTGACGCGGTATCACCTCAATCGCCCGGGTTCCCGCCGCCTTGGTCAGATTGATCTTGCCCTTGCTGACAATCGCGATGATCTGACCGCTGCTCGGCTTGGTTGCATTGAACCGGATACCGTAATAGTCGCCCGGGATCATCAGATTGCCGCCGGCACGCACCTTGCCTTCCAGGTTGCGCTTGCGGCTGAACTGATTTGGAAACAGATTGACCAGTTCGCCATTGTCGGTCACCTGCAGCAAGAGCAGAAAGCCATCATGCGGACTGGTGACCTGATATCTGATATTTTTCACTCCGACACGCAGTTCACCTCCCGGCAACTGCTTAAGGCCGATACCGTGCGTATTGCCCTTGGAGATGAAATCACTGACCGTGTCGACCGTGAGCTTCACGTCGGGAGCAGCAGGCTTGACATCAGGGTCCGGCGCATTCGCGACGGACAGTGCCGGCTCCAAACGCGGTGTCAATCCCAACTCGCAAGCTGCAGCGTGACTGGCGCAATATTTTTTCGAACCCTCGGTGATATAGGCAAGAAGCTCCGCGTTCGAAACCTTGCCATTGCCGTTCTTGTCAGCCCGGCCCTCTGCGATGCCTTCGATATAGAGCTTGGTGAACAGGCCGCCGGTCAGATTCGGATCGCTGGTGTCGAGCAAAGCCGTCTGGCTGTTCGAAACCGCCGACCAAACGGCCAGTTTGATACCCTCCGGAGGCTTGTCGAAGAAACCGCCTTCGGCCTTTTGCGCCTGCGCTTTGGGCTCTACTTCGATCGCCCGCGTCGCCTGCTGAATGAACGGCGCGCGCCCGGCAAAGGCCCCACCGTCGCCACCGCGCACGACACGGCCTGAAAACCCTGTGTCGGCAACAATCGTCACATCGCGGCCGACCAGTTTCGATAAGAGCGCCGTAAGGTCATCGTCGGTCACCAGACCATCGATGGTCAGTTTGCCGTCCTTGAAGGACACCTTGGCATCATGCGGCACGAAGCCTTCATCAAGTCCGTCCGGCTCGTCTCCGTTCTGGTCCGGGGTGAAGTAGCCATGCCCCGCAAAGTAGATGTAGATGCGGTCACCCGGCGCGGTACCCTTGATCAGCCATTCATCGAATGCCGCAAGAATACCCTCGCGCGTCGCCTTGTCGTTCTTAAGAACCTTGATGTCCTTCACAAGGTATTTGAGCTTGGTCGTCAGGACCGTCCGGACACCATTGACGTCGTTAGTGGACGGCGTGCCGGTCTTGAAGTCAAGCCGGCTGTCACCATGGTTGTCGAGACCGATCAGCAACGCCCGATCAGCGGCCTGGACACCCATCGGTACACTGAGCAACGCGGCGGTCATCAGAAGTTTTGCGGCAAGGCTACGCATCACGTCAGTTCCCCTCGCCTGTATAGATACCCTGGATTGCAAACTCGTATTCACGACCCTCCAGGGTCTTGGAGATCAGTGCCCTGAGTGGCAACGCCGACGCCGCCGTGGTCATGCCTTTCAAACGCTTGTGCAGGTCACTCAACGGCTGATCGGTCAGGATCGCCACGAGATGTTCAGAACCATACGGCGGCTTGCCGAGCTTGAACTGCCAGTTGGCTTTCTCGCTGCGCCAGTCTTTTTGTGTTTCGTGATCCAGCAACATGAACTCCACACGGCCATTCGGGGCCAGATTAAAGAGGGTAAGAAACGGCAATCCCGCACCCTTGAAGGACAACGAGATCTTATCGCCCCTTTTGTATCTTTGTTGACCTGAACGTAAAATGAACTGTGCCTGCAGGCCGCGCGCGTGTGTTTTCAACCACTTGATTGTCGTCCACTTGCTGAGCACTGTGTGCAATGTGTCCTGGCCGACATTTTCCGCAACGCGCCCGCCGGGCACATGTTCCATGGTCGCCTGTGTGACATCCCACACCAGATCCGCCTTCGCGGGATCATCAACCACAACAACATCGGGAACATTGTTCAAAAGGGACGCGGGGCCGTTCTTGACCGCCACCTTCAGGAGGTCCTCGTTGG
>JANQIR010000145.1 GCA_028282065.1 Aestuariivirgaceae bacterium | reverse complement strand
GGAGGCCGCAGCCGAAAGCCTGCTGCGCGCTTATCTGGCAGAACACTGGAACGCACCGGACGGCGCCGACTTCTGGGTTGAGGTGCGCCGGCTTATCCGCCTTGGCGCGGCCGCTGCTCTGGACCCCGGGTCAAGCCCGGTATGACGGGTGAGGTGTTGAGTTGAACCCGCGCAACAAACAACGTCAACTCAACACACAACCCCCAACCTCTGAACTGTCCAGCGCGACGCTATGGCTTCCGCCGGATACTTCTCACCCCCAACGAGGGGTAGGGGCATTGTGTTGCGCCTGCAAGTCGTCCAACACAACGAGTCTTTGGCTTTGCTACACGAGCTTTGTCACGAGCCGCAGTGCGAAGCCGGCGAAGGCAACGGCGCCAATGAGCCCGAACACGGCTCCGGCGCGGGCAAGCGCGCCGAGGTCTGCAACGATAGCCGCGGCGCACAGTACAACAGCCGCCACGTGACACACCGCATGGATCTTCAAGGGGATCTCCGCGGTGAGCTTTGCAGGCGTCATCGGCCTGCCGGATGCATCCTTGCCATGCATGGACCCAAGGAAAGGCATGATGCGCTGGAGAATGCCGGTCAGGAACGTCGCCAGCCATCCGGCGATCAGCAAGAAGCCGAACAGCGTCATACCATTGGGGATCGGAATGCCGAACGCGAGCGCCACTCCTGTCAGCAGGCTCAGCACCAACCCGCCCCAAGACAGTTTGATCAGAAAAAAAGACAGCCCCAGGCGCTTGCGCATCCCTGTCTTCAAAGCCCAATACATGAGCCACAGATAGACGCCGCCGGCGCACAGTCCCATGACGGATGACATCGCCAGCAAGGCCGGTTGCCGGGCGATTGCCGCAACTGCCGCCAGGAGGACGGCGCCCGCTGCCAGCCAGAAGCCGGTCCACGACGGCCGAGGCGGCAGTACCGGCGACAGGCTGAACATCGGGATCAGGACGTGGCTGAACCCAAGCGCCAGCAGCCCCATAAAGCCGAAGCCGGCAAGGATCATGTGCGCGAGCCCCGCCGCCTGATGGTCGGGCAGGACGCCTTTTGCATAGTTTGCAACTAACAAGAGCCCCAATGCCGCAAAGCCTGCCAGCGAGGCCAGTGCCGCCCAGCCATGTGCGCCGACAACCGGCAGGTCGCCCACCCGGCGCAGATTGTCTCCAATGATGATTGCAAAGACGGCCAGCGCCAGCACTACGGCGGCGCCTCCGGCATGCATGGCTGAGGCATGTCCCGACGCCATGCCGTAAGCAAGGATCAACGTGCCTGGCATCAACAGCCAGTAACACAGCCGAGCCGGCCATACGCGCAGGAGCGGGCGGCGGGTCGCCACGGGCAGCAACTGAAATGCCGCTCCCATGGCGGTCATCACCAGAACGCCAAGCGTCAAAAGATGCAGTGCGGCCAGCACCATGCCGGGCCCGCCGGTGAAAGCCGGCAGGTCTTCAGCCGTGATGACAAGTACAAACCAGGCGATGACATGAAAACACACGGCCGTTGTGAAAAACCGGAACGGCACCGAGACCGGCAGAAGCCTGCTCTTTGCGCCTCCCAGAAATCTCGCAGCAAGCGTCATTGGCGTCTGGTCAAAAGGAGCCGCACTTCGCCCGGGTCGCCGTCGATGATCGCGTGATCCCAGTCACGTTCGGCCAACTCCGGGTAAAGGAACACCGGTTCACGGTCATGGTGGACGATCACCCGGTCTTGTGTGCAGTCCTGTTCAAGCAGCATGAGAATGGCGACCAGGGGTTCAGGCGGCTGCAGCCCGCGCACATCGATATGCGTGCCGTCGCCAGCCTGCCAGATATTTGTGCCGGACGTGCTCATTGCGGCCTATCTTGCCTCAAGCTCTGAAAGCAGACGGGAGGCGAGTCTACGGGCAAGTGCGGAAACGCCCAACCTCCGGAAATGCGCCGCCACTGTGGATGTGCGCTGTGGTGAAACCTGTTTTTGAACCAGTTTTTCCAATTCGGCGAACCTGTCTTCAAGTGCATCAGCTGCCTCGACCGGTTTGAACCCGTCGAGCAGGAACGGCCGCGAATTCGTGCCGGTCAGCGCCACCTTGATCTGCACACAGCCGTCTCGCACGCTACGGCCACACCGGCAAGCGGGAAGTCGATTGCGCCACGAATGCGTATCTTTGCATAGGCCGAAAGGAGCGCGCTTGGATTACCGGGCGGGATGTGTATCGCGACGACGAACTCGCCGGGCGCGAGTGTGAGGTGATCGGCACCGTCTTCCCGGTAAAGTGCACGCAAGGCAAACCGGCGCCGACCTTCCGGGCCGGCAACGTCGACCTCGGCATCGTGAACCATCAATGCCGGTGCCAAGTCACCACTGAAGGCAGCGCGGCAGCGATTGCCTTGCGGTGCGACGTGACAGATCTTGCCCTTGTATTTCAGGCAATAGTTGTTGGACTTTCGCCACCACTCACTCTGGTTATAGTAGAGGCAACGTGTGTCGAGACACAGGTTGCCGCCAACTGTGGCCGCGGCGCGATGGCCGGGGCCGGCGATGGCTTCGCATGCCTGCGCGATCGCGCCGTAGCGAACCCGCAGATCGGCGTTGCCGGTCATCTCGCGCAGCGTGACAGCCGAACCGATCCTAAGGCCTTTCGCGTCAGCGTCCAGTTCGCGCAGTTCCATAATGCCGGTCAGATCGATCAGGGTCCTGGCATCGACCAGACCGCGACGCATGTTGGCGATGAGGTCCGTGCCGCCGGCGATGAAGCGGCCGGCCGGATCGGTCCTGATCGCGGCAACAGCTTGTTCGATCGTGCTAGGGTGCTTCAGTGAGAAGTCCGGCAGGATGCTCATCTTGCGGTTTTCCCGCGCCGTGCCGCCCGCTGCTGCTGGACGCTGGCCTCGACAATCCGGTCCGGCGTCAGAGGCAATGTGTCGATGTTGAGCCCGGTTGCATCGGCAACCGCGCACGCCAGTGCCGGTGGAAAGCCGGACAGTGCGCCTTCGCCAGCCTCCTTCGCACCAAACGGTCCAAGCGGGTCGTTGCTCTCAACGATATGAACCTCAATGTCCGGCGATTCGACGATTGTCGGCATGCGGTAGTCCAGCAGATTGGCATGCACGGGTAAGCCCTCGGCGTAGTGGGTCTCTTCGCAAAGGGCCTGCCCCATGCCCATCCACACCGAGCCCTCGATCTGGCCCTCGACGGCCAGCGGATTGATGGCAAAACCGCAGTCGAGCGCCGCCCAGACCTTTTCGACGGCAATCGAGCCCGTCTCGCGATCGACGGAAACCTCGACCACCTGTGCGGCATAACTGAACCCCATCGTTGAGCCGACAGCCCCGCCGCGATGCTTGCCGCCCTGGGCATCCGGCGGGCAGGTGAATGTGCCTTTGACCGTGATGGTGCCGTCCACGGCCAGCGCAGCCTGGGCGACCTCGGCAAAGGACAGGATCGATTGTCTGCTGCCGCGCACCGAGAATGTCTCCAGCGTGCATTCGATGTCCGAAGGGTCTGCGTCAAGCTTGCGGGCGGCTGCGTCGATCAGCATCTCTCGTAATCGCCCGGCGGCTTCGATGGTGGCGTTGCCGACCATGAACGTAACCCGTGACGAATAGGAGCCGTTGTCCTTTGGCGTGATTGCGCTGTCGTTGGCCACCACACGGATCCGGCCGAGATCGACCTGGAGTACCTCGGCGGCAGCCACCGCCACCATGGTTGTCGAGCCCTGACCGATGTCCGAGGCCCCGGTCAGCACGGTGACACCGCCATCGAAGTCAAGCTTGAGATTGACCACCGCATGCGGCTCTCCGGTCCAGTGCACCGGCTTGGCCGCACCGCTGACATAGTGCGAACAGGCCATGCCAAGGCCGTGTCCGGGCGGTAGCTTGCCTTTCCGCTCATGCCAGCCGCTGGCGGTTTCCACCCTTTGCAGGCATTGCGCCAACCCATAGCTGTTGACCATGAGACCGTTCGGCGTGTGGCAGGGCGCGGTAAGCAGATTGGCGCGGCGAACCTCAAACGGGTCGAGGCCGAGCTCGCGGGCCATGCGGTCGAGCAGGCATTCGAAGGCATGGCGCACATCGACAGTGCCATGACCGCGCATCGCCCCACAAGGTGGCAGGTTGGCATAGACACGGTAGCCGTCATATTTGACGGCCGGAATGTCATAAAGGCCGTGCAGCAGAGCGCCGGCATACAAAATGGTGACCAGCCCGTAGCCAGCATAGGCGCCGCCGCGCTGGACCACTTCGCAGGCCACGGCCACGATGCGGCCGTCCTTACGGAGTCCGAGCTTGAGATCGACCTGTGTGTCCGGACGGCCCCTGTGCGTGACGAAGGTCTCTTCCCGTGTCAGGCGCACCATCACCTTGCCGCCTGCCTGTCTGGCCAGCAGCGCGGCAATCAGTTCGAAATTGAGGGTTTCCGTCCGCGATCCAAATCCGCCGCCGACAAATGGCTTGATCACCCTGATGCTGGATGTGTCCATGTCCAGGCAGCGGGCAAGCATCAGGTGCACGTAATAAGGCACTTGCGATACAGATTGCAGCGTGAGCCGGCCGCGTTCGGCATCGAAGTCGGCCAGGGCGGCATGTGGCTCCATCTGTGCGTGATTGACCTCCGCGCAGTCGAACCGGCTCGAAGAGACAAGATCGGCTGTGGCGAAACCTGCCGCCACATCGCCAAACGCGTGATGGACCTTGCGCTCCACATTACCTGGCTTGTCATCATGCAGCGCGACGGCGTCTGCCGCACGGGCGTCGCTGGCGGTGTAGTAGGCCGGCAATTCGCGGATGTTGATGTCGATCAGGTCGAGGGCCTGCTTGGCTGTTCGGGCATCGACGGCCGCCACTGCGGCAATCGGTTCGCCGCGATAGCGCACCTTGCCACGGGCCAGCGGATACTCGTTCATGGCAATCGGGATGACGCCATAGGTCTGCGCGCAATCTTCACCCGTCACGACGGCGCGCACGCCCTCCAGAGCCAGGGCCTTTGTCACGTCGATACTGATGATTTCCCCATGACTGACCGGGCTGCGCAGGACCCGGCCCGTCAGCGCATCGCCACGTTCGAGATCGGCGGTGTAGACGGCCTTTCCGGTGACCTTCTCGATCCCGTCGATCAGCGGTACGGGCCTGCCCGCCGCGCCGGTGTGGGTGGGCGCGCTCATCGTATGGCCTCAGCAGCCGCGCGTACGGACTCTATGATTTTCACGTAACCGGTGCAGCGGCACAGGTTACCGGCAAGCGCGGTACGGATTTGCTCATCGGTGGGCTTGCCTGAACGTCTCAGCAGTCCTTCGGCCGCCATGATCATGCCCGGTGTGCAAAACCCGCACTGCGTCCCAAGTTTCTCATGAAAGGCGCGTTGAAGTGCCGACAGTCTGCCGTCCCTGGCCTGGCCCTCTATCGTCTCGATCTTACTGCCGTCGCATGATACAGCCAACGTGATGCAGGACGGTCTGGCTGTACCGTCGATCAGCACCGTACAGGCGCCGCATTCGCCGCCGTCACAACCGGTCTTGGTTCCGGTCAATCCATTGAAATCACGCAGATAATCAACCAACAGCAGGTTGTCAGGCACAACGTCTTCATGCACGGTATCGTTGATCCGGACGGTGAGGATTCGTTTCATTGGACGGTCCCCGGGCCATATCAATTTCTAAAACAGTTAATTCAGTACTATTATACCAATTTAAAGGAAATAAGGAACCGGTTTCTGCAGGCATTCAGGCCCTGCCAACCGGCGATCTTGCATGCGGTGTCCGTCGTGTTCTACACCAAATACTCTAGAGCGGATTCGGGCCGGTTCAGCCTTCCCCGGAACCGGCAAAGCGACAGGGAGATCGTCACGATGATGGCAGCGGCGGAAAACCTTGGCGATCACGTCAATATCCGGGCTGTGAGCGAGGCAGATCTGGCTGCTGTGGCTGCGCTGGATGAGCGCGTGACGGGCATCGGCAAGATTGCCTACTGGCGCGACATCTTCGAACGCTATACCACCCGGCGCACTGAAGAGCGTTTCTTCCTGATTGCGGAACCCGGCGGGGGTGCGGTGGAACAGGCCGTCCTGGGCTATATCCTCGGGGAGGTAAGGGCCTGGGAGTTCGGCTCGGAGCCATGCGGGTGGGTATTTGCATTTTCGGTCGATCCCGAAAGCCGCCAGCAAGGTGTCGGCGAACATCTGCTTGAGGCGATTTCAGACAGATTCAAGGATGTCGGTATCCGGATCATGCGGACGATGGTCGGGCGGGACAACCAACTGCATATGGCGTTCTTCCGCAGTGAAGGCATGACCGCCGGTCCCTATATCCAACTTGAAATGGAGTTGGAGTGATATGATCCAGCAATCCGACAGGTAGAGGTCATGAAGCTGCAGGTTTCAAGCCGTCTGGCGATTTTCGCGCTCATTGAACTGGCCGCAGATCCGGACCGGCAGGTGTCGGTTTCCGAGATCGGCGAGAAATACGGCGTATCGGCCCACCATCTCGCCAAGGTCATGCACACGCTGGGACGCGCCGGACTGGTGCGCTCGATCCGCGGTGTCGGAGGTGGTTATAGTTTTTCCG
>JANQIR010000126.1 GCA_028282065.1 Aestuariivirgaceae bacterium | reverse complement strand
GCAGCCAGCGTGCTCGCGCCAACGGTGTTGGGCCGGATTGTGGCTCCGATCCGGGCCAAGGTACCGTCGTCTGTAAGATTGCCGAACAGTTCCAGGATTTCCGGCCCAGTCATGTCCGCGGCATCTCCGATGGCGTGGAAGGGCAGGGTGCAAAGCGGAAAATCCCGTTGCCAGCTTTCCGCCAGTTCGAGCGCTCGCTCGCGTGTGTCCGTGGTCTCGTTCACAGCCCCGTCCTCGTCGCACGGGCAGTGAAGAATATTCCGCTCGGTTTGGTGACGCCCAGTTCGCCCTTCTTGGCGAAAGTGCGGGCGTCGTAAATGTGTACCTTGTCTGCGTCGCGCACCGATAGCCAGACTTCATGGCCGCGTGGTGTGAACTCCATGTGGAGGGCGGCCGGGCCCGGTTTGAATTCGTGAATGACTTTAAGGGTCGGGATATCCACGACCTGAATGGTGTCATTGTGCGGCAGGGCGAAATTCACCCAGGCATGCCGTCCGTCCGGCCTCGCGACGGCAAAGATCGGCTGGCCGTGTAGTTTTACGGTGCCGACATGTTCGAATGTGCGCGTATCGACGGCAAGCAGCTGATGATGCCCGACTGCCGGCAGGATGAACCGGTCGCCGGCCTTCGCCCAACCCTCCAGATGCGGCATCTTGTAGACCGGCAGTTTGCGGTCGCCGCGTCCGTAGTCCTTCAGGATTGTCTGGGTCTCTGGCTTGTCCGCCCACAGGTCGATATGGGTGAGACCGTCTTCGCCGAATAGACCAGCGATGTAATGTCGCCCATCGCCCGTGATCAGGGCATCGTAGGGCAGCTTTCCGGCATCGCCGAACTTTGTAAGTTTCGGCGCGCCTGGGGCCGAAAAATCTGCGATCCAGATTTCACCTGCATCATAGAGCGAAAATATGAAGCGCCTGCCGGGCGCATCGACCAGCCCGACCGTTTTCGATCTTTCGCCGCCCTTACCGGAGATAGCGGGAATGTCGGCGATGAGGTCAAGCGTTTTGGCATCGAAGACTTTAACGCCACCAGGTTTGTAGTTGGAAACGGCGACCAGCTTACCGTCGTCGGAAATTGCGCCGCCGATTGAGTTGCCCGCCTGCACGGTGCGCCCGGAGATTTCTCCCTTCAGCAGATCAACCTTGGTCAATCCGCCGTCGCGGCCGAACACGAACGCATAACGCTGATCGCGCGAGAACACAGCGGAGGCGTGCGACAGATCGCCGAGGCCCTTTACGCGATGAATGATCGAATGACGGCTGGTATCGATCACCACCACCGAACCGCTGGCGCGTTCGACGATGATCCCCAGATCACCGGTTCCCCGCAACTCCGCCGTATATGCAGCTGCCGGCCAGAGGCAGGAAAACAACAATGCGATCAATCCGATGGCTCTCATTTGATCAATCCCTTTGTGAGCGCCTCGGCGATCCATTTTGCTTCATCTTCGTTGATCAGCGCCCGCCATGCGGGCATCGGCTTGCCGGGCACGCCGTTCAAAATGATGTAGGCCAGAGAGTCTGCGTCCGTCCCCTCCAGGTCCACCGGCCGCAATGCGCTGCCAAGCCCGCCCTTCATGGTCATGCCGTGGCAAGACCCGCAGTCATGCAGCACCATGTGGCGCAGTTCAGCCTTGCGCGTATCGCTGAGCTCGCTTGCGACCGCGATCGGAGCCCAAACGGCCAGCAGTGCCACGCTAAACAGCCGCCGCATCCATATTCTCCCAGTCAGCAGCAAACTTTCCGGCCAGATCTTCGGCGAGTTCGGCAACACGCCCGACGATGAATACAACCGGGCCCGGCAGCGCTGCGGTCTCCACATCCGCCACCAGACGACCCAGTGTCGTCATAAGCTGGCGTTGATGTCTGGTTGTGCCTTTGCTGATCGCCACGGCGGGGGTGTCCGCGGGTAGGCCGTGGCGCACAAGCTGTTCGGTGATTTCGGCCAGATTGGCCCAGCCCATGTAGATGACCAATGTGGTGTCCGGGTCGGCCAGTCCTGCCCAGTCAAAGTCCAGTTCCACGTCCTGGCGGCAATGACCGGTCAGGTATCGTACGCTGGTTGCCAGGCCGCGGTGAGTGAGCGGAACTTTGAGTGTGGCGGCACAGCCTTGTGCGGCAGTGATACCCGGGACGATGTCAAAGGCGATGCCGCGCCGTACGAGTTCCAGAGCCTCTTCGCTGCCCCGGCCGAAAATGAACGGATCGCCGCCCTTGAGCCGCACGACGCGCCGCCCGCTCAAAGCCAGGCGAACCAGAAGCTGGTTGATTTCCTCCTGCGGAACAGGGTGATGTTTGGGGGACTTACCGACGGAGATGCGCGTGGCGCCGGGAGGCGCCAGGGCCAGTATTTCATTGGAGACCAGTCGGTCGTAAACGACGGCATCGGCACGTTGCAGGCAGCGCATGGCCTTGACCGTCAGAAGTTCCGGATCTCCGGGACCGGCGCCTACAAGGTCAACTCTGCCCTGCGTCATCTGTCTGCCACCTGCGTCTATTGTTCCCTAGATCAATTCTAGGATTTGGCGGGCGTCAGGTGCCTTGACGTTTGTCAAGCGTTCACAGTTGATAATGGCGGTGCGCCGGCTAATCGGTGACGATGACTTTGCCGATCATGCCTTCTTCCTTCCAGTGAGGCCCGCACAGGTAGGGGTATTCGCCGGCCGGCAGATCGAAAGTCATCTCCACCTTCTCTTCGCCAAACAATCTGTCCGATTCTTCCTTGCCCGCGTCCTTGAACCAGATGCTGTGGCTGGTGCGTTTGTCGACATTGACCCAGCGTACGGTCGCCCCTTGCTTGACCTCGACCTGGATCGGGCAGAACGTATATTTGTGCATCATGACAACTGTCACATCTTCTTCCGACGGCTTCTTCGCAAACAGTTTCACGTAACGCTTTTCGGCTTTCGCGCAGATTTTTTGACGCTCTTCTTCTTTGGTGGCGGCAACGGCCTGCGGAACTTGGGCGGTAAACGCCAGGGCAAGCGGTAAGGCAATCCAGGCAAATCCGGACATTTTGTCTAACCTCCAGCAACAAATCGCGCGTGGCCGGTGCCGCCCCGTGTGATGCTATTTTTTCACGGCGTTTATTTCCGCATCGGCGTTGTCCAGCCCAAGTGTGAATTCAAGCGAAACATGATGGAACCGCGCAGTGGTGAAATCATCGTGCAGCGCAAAGCCGACCGTATAGAGTTCGCCTGGCTGAAGTGAAACATCGCCGGGTTTGTCCGTTTCCAGCGGACGGCTCAGAACCACGGTCCACGTGCCGTTTTCCAGCTTGCCCGAACCTGTGATCTGTGCACCGCCATCCATCTTGCGTTGTGCAAGAACGTGTCCGTTCTCGCCCACTCCGCCGGATGTGTATCGGATCAGGTCCATGAAGGCGCCAGCCTTGGCCAGTTCGGAGATCTCCTCGGTTGGCTTCAGTTTGTTCCAGCCGCCGCGTTTTTTGCCCCGGCGCCCTTTGACCTCGACCTTGGTGCGTGATTCTGCGAGATATTTGGTAATGCCATCCGTAACATCGATCGTCTGGCCAAGATCGCCGGCGTCGGTGATTGCCGCCGTGTCGGGATGGTCGGGCATGTAGCGGGAATCATGGTGGCAGGTCGCCCAGCACCCAGCCTGCTCGACGAGCTTGATGTCCGTTCCGGCGAACATGACGGCCAGTTTGATCTGATTGTCCGGGTCCATCTTGCCGCCGTCTACGAACGGTGCAGGGGTGTGTCCGGCTTCGGCCCATTGGAACTGCATATGTAGCATTTTGCCGTCGTGCACTGCCTTGAGCTTGATGTCGACGTGGCCGCGTTTGCCTGGGATGGGTGTCGGCTCGACCTTCTCGCCCGAAACGATCTTCGCACCCATTTCACGCACTTCCTTGGCATGGCATGTGGCGCAGCGGTCGCCTGCTTTGACAAATGCCCTGGCGCCGCCATGGTCCTTTCCGGTTTGCACCCATTCAAACGACGCCTGGCCGGGATAGAACAGCGTGATCGTCTGGGCCTTGACGCCCGCCCAGTCCACACCGCTGCTATCGCCGGCCTCCGGCGCCGCTCCGCCGGATGTGGCGGATCCCTCCTGTTGTGATGAATTGCCGGCAGACTTGGTATTTTCTGCCGCCATGGCTGCCGCGACTGCCGTCGCGATGCGCTGTTGGATAGCTGCCTCAGCTGCGTCCTGCTGTTTCTGTTTTTCTTCCGCTTCCGCCGCTTCCAGCTTTTCGACTTTCTCCAGGCTGGCAAGGTAATCTGCCGGGACGACCCTCTTGTATGCGGGATTGGGCTTTTCCAGCGCTTCGAGTTCTTCCTCGGTCAAAAGATCGCGCACTCCCTTGTGTGCGATACCTTTGTGGCAATCGATGCAGGTTTGGCCGGATTTGAACGCATTGAGATGTTGCTTGCGCGCCCGCGGCCGCTGCATCTCAGGCTTCATAGATTGAAAGTCGTGGCAGTTCCGGCACTCGCGCGAGTCTGTGTTTTTCATGGAGTGCCAGACGCTCTTCGCCATTTTCAGTCGTCTGGCATTGAACTTCTCAGGGGTGTCGATGGTTCCCAGGACCTTGTGTACCAGCTCATTCGAAGCCTTGATCTTGCGCACAAATTTATGGACCCAAGGATCTGGAACGTGACAATCCGAACACGTGGCCCTGACACCGGTGCGATTTTGAAAGTGGATCGTTTTTGTATATTCCTTGTAGACGTTTTCTTTCATCTCGTGGCACGAGATGCAAAAGCCCAGCGTGTTTGTGGCCTCCATCGCGGTGTTGAACCCGCCCCAGAAAATGATACCGGCAACGAACAATCCGAAAGCGGTGGTGATCGGCACACCGAACACCAGTATCCGCCACCATTTTGATTTTGCGGGTTTTTCGGGAGTGCCGGCTTCCGCTCCGGTTGCTTTTTCTGATGGATTAGCCATGACGACCCAGACTTTTCAACTGTAGGGCTTCAGGCCGGCAGTGCACAGAACGGCGACCGGAAAGCCATGTGACGCAATGTATGGAAAAGGGGAGCGGCGATTGTCGCCGCACCCCTGGTTTGCGTTGGACCGGGACCTCAGGTCACATGCTTCTTGCGGTTCCAGACATTGAACTTGCCTGTTGGTGTTTCAAGCCCTTTGATCCGCGCTTTTTCCTTTAGGGTCTTCGAATCGTAGACCACGATCTCACCCTTTTCCCAGTTCTTCTTGCCGCCGCGCACCCACACGGAGACCCAGAATTCCGAGCCGTCCTTGTTGAACTCCGTGTGAACCGCAAGACCCTTTTCCTGATCGGTGACCTGGATGGTCTTGACGATCTCGCGTGTCTCCTTGGAGATCACCTGGATCGATTGCTGAACTTCCGGATCGGGATGCTTGGTCTGGTCGGCGATCACGTATGGAGAGTTCGGATGGGTCCTTATGAACAGGCCGGGACCGTCCGTTTCCACGGAGTAACAGATCTTCCAGGCATTGTCGGGATGCCCCTTGGGATCGTTACCCCAGGCCGTGACCTTGCCTTCGCCCAGGTGAACCGTGGCGGCGACAGGTCCGCATTCCTTGTCGACCCAGTTTGCGCCCGGACCGGGGTGTGGTTTCTTTCCGGTCTCGATGGATGCCACCGCCTTGCGGGTTTCGGAGTCCATGATTTCCATTCTGTTCGAGGCGTTTGCCGCGATCTGGAAATAGCGCTGTGTCGGATCGAAGAACCCGTCATGCAGGAACTTGTGGGTGTTGATCTGCTCGATGCGCAGGTTGTCCAGATCCGAGTAATCGACCTGCCACAACTGTCCGAGTTCCTTGACGGCGACGATCCAGGTCGGCGCGTTCGGCGTGTTGTAAACGGCTGCCACGCGGGCTTCGTTGACGTACTCGCCATCGACGCTGACGCCGCGGGTCGAGACCACTTTCAACGGTTCCATGGTCTTGGCGTCAAGAATGACGAAGTGTGGCGGCCAGTATCCACCACCGATGACGTATTTGTCCTTCCACTCGCCATAATGAGAGACGGCAACGTCGCGCGCATCCGAAGCGATCTGCGTTTCAGCCACCACCTGCGGCGGGTTCATCCACAGGTCGATCTTGGTCATGCGACCATCACGGCCTTGCGTGTACCAGAAGCGACCGTCGGACGATTCCTTCATCACATGCACGGCATATCCGGTATCGACTTTTGCGAGGACCTCCTTGGTATCGCCATCAATGATTCCGACCTTGCCGGCGTCACGCAGAATCACCAGGAAGAAGTTCTCCCAGTTGCGGTTGTGCATAGGCTTTTCGGGATAGTCCTCAGGTTTGACGAAAGTCTTCCAGCGTTCTTTCATTTCCGCCAGCGTCATCTCTGCAGGCGGCGGCGGTGGCATCTGGATGTACGTCGCGAGATCGCGAATTTCTTCCTTGCTGAACAGGTCATCAAAGTTGTTCATGCCGCCTTCGGTGCCGATTGAGATAATCCTCTCAAGGCGTTCCTGGCCGAGTTTTTTCATATTGACGGGTTCCAGGTTTTTGCCCGTTGCACCCTTTCGCAAAACCCCGTGACAGCCTGCGCAACGCTGGAAGTACAGCTTCTTTGCGTGTGCAAATGCTTCATCGGAAAGGGTCGGCTCCTCGGCCATCCCGAGGTTCGATGCGCCGGTCAGCAACGCGCTGCCAAAGACAGCGCTGAGTACGGCGCCGCTCAATGCGGATCTTTTCATCTGAAATTCCCCTTTTTTGGAATTTGTCATCGGCGGGCGTCCTGGAATCATGGAAATCCCTCCCAGTTGTGGCGGCAGGCGCCCTGCCTGCCGCTGCCCGGGCGATACGGGTTCATGCAGCGTTAAGTCTGCATCTGCACGCGCCGGGCTCCTTGACTTTCGTCAAGCAGCGATACGCCATCTTCGTGCTTCAAATACCGCCATTCTTGAAATGGTCCGATTCCGGGCCTTGCACTCGGTTTTTTCTTCTACAGGTTAAGAGGATGACGCCCAGATTATCGTCACAGCCGATCATCTTGTCATACGGTTTTCGGGTCTTCTTCCTGGCGGCCGGCCTCTACGCCGTTCTGGCAATGGCTGCCTGGCTCGGTTGGCTGGGCATACATTATTCCAATGCGGTTATTCTGAAACCGACCATCGCAGTGGCGGCGCACCTTTGGCACGGCCATGAGATGTTGTTTGGTTTTGGCGCAGCGGTTGTCGGGGGATTTCTTCTAACGGCGGTGCCTGAATGGACCGGCACAGGCCGGTTGCAGGGAACCCCGCTGCTCGGCCTGGCAGGATTGTGGCTGGCTGGACGGCTTGCGGTGTGGTTCTCGTCGTTTCTGGATCCGGTTGTCGTAATGCTGGTCGACATGAGCTACCTGCCGGCGCTTGCAATCGCGATCACGATTGCCTTGTTGGCGCGTCCGGCACCGCGCAATCTTGTATTCGTTGCTTTGCTTGCGCTACTGATCTTCGCAAATGGTGCCGTCCATGCCGAATGGATCGGCTGGAGTGACGCGACCGCGGCTTGGGGCCTTTCGCTCGGCATATTGATCTACACACTGATGATCACCGTCATCGGTGGCAGGGTTGTTCCTGCTTTCACACGCAACGCGCTTAAACGAGATGGTATCGTTGAAGCATTGCCGCGATCGTTCAAGGCGCTCGATGTTGCCACGATCGGCCTGACGGCTGCCCTGGTCCTGGCATATTTGGTTTGCGTGCCCGACAGCGTGCTCGCCGCAATCTCGGGGTCGGCCGCTCTGTCTCATCTGCTTCGGCTGGTGTTCTGGCGCCCGCAGGCCACGCTTAAAGAGCCGCTGCTTTGGTCGCTTCATCTTGGCTATGCCTTCATTCCGCTGGGTCTTGCAGCAATTGCACTGACCGGCATCACCGCCTTGGGCATGACATCGGCATTCCATGTCCTGGGTATCGGAGCCATCGGATGCATGACGCTTGCGATTATGAGCCGGGCAGCACTCGGGCACACAGGGCGGCCGTTGCGGGCGCCCGGCGGTATGGCCCTGTCATATGCGTTAATCGCAGTCGCTGCGGTCATTCGTGGAAGCGGCACGACAATCTGGCCGGAAGCATATTACACGGTCATCTTCGTTGCCGGCGGGCTGTGGATCGCCGGCTTTGCCCTGTTTACGGGCCTTTATCTGACCATCCTCACCACACCGAGTGAGGACACCCCGTCTACGGTTTGACTTTCGTCAATGCAGCGTATCTGCGGCCTCGTTCACATATCGGCCAAGGGAACGAGATCCGCACATGGGTAAGGAACGGCCGATGCAATACGAGCAGATTTTCGAAAACGTCGTCAGTGACGTTCACAAGGAAGGCAGATACCGGGTATTCGCCGATCTGGAACGTATTGCCGGTGAGTTTCCGTTCGCCCGCAACCACGGTGCAGGACCGGATCGTATTACCGTTTGGTGCTCGAACGATTACCTGGGCCAGGGTCAGAATCCACAAATTGTCGAAGCCGGAAAGCGTGCAATGAGCGCAATGGGCACCGGTGCCGGCGGAACCAGAAACATTTCCGGCACGCACCATTTGCTTGTTGAGCTTGAGCATGAGCTGGCCGGCTTGCATGGCAAAGAGGCCGCGCTGGTATTCACGTCCGGCTACGTTTCCAATTCGGCGACGTTACAGACATTGGCGAAATTCCTGCCCGGCTGCACCATCTTCTCCGATGAACTCAACCATGCCTCGATGATCGAGGGTATCCGCCATTCCGGCGCGGCAAAGAAAATCTTCCGGCACAACGATCTGGAACACCTGGAATCTCTGCTTCAGCAAGTTCCGCTAAATGCTCCGAAAATCATTGCGTTTGAGTCGGTCTACTCAATGGATGGCGACGTCGCACCGATTGCCGGCATTTGCGATCTGGCGGACAGGTACAATGCCATGACCTATCTTGACGAAGTGCACGCGGTCGGCCTCTACGGCGCGAAAGGCGGCGGCAAGTCGGAAGAGTTGGATGTCGCCCGTCGTGTTACGGTGATTGAAGGCACTCTCGCCAAGGCGTTCGGCTGCCTGGGCGGCTATATATCCGGCTCCGAAAATCTCGTTGACGCGGTACGGTGCCATGCTCCGGGTTTCATTTTCACGACGTCCCTGCCGCCGGCCGTCGCCGGCGCCGCGCTGGAGAGCGTTCGCTACCTCAATGCCCATCCTGAATTGCGCGATGCCCATCAGGAACGGGCGAGCCGGCTGAAAACGCTTCTGCACGAGGCCGGATTGCCGGTGATGCCGAGCGTGACGCACATCGTTCCCGTGCTTGTGGGATGTCCGCGCCGTGCCAAGCAGATCACAGACTTCCTGATGACGCGGCATGGCATTTATGTACAGCCGATCAATTACCCCACCGTGCCGCGTGGCACGGAGCGTTTACGGCTGACACCGTCGCCGTTCCACACTGACGCGCTGATGGCGCGTCTCGTTGCCGCCTTGCAGGAGGCGTTTCGGATCCATGAAGCGGTTGATGACCGGGCCGCCTGAACGGTTCTCTTGACTTTCGTCAAGGAGGGCGCACGAGGCCGGGGAGTAGCTTTCCAATCGAGTCTTAGAGGAGGGCGCTATGGCGAAATCACCCGCAAAAGCAGAAGCTGATCAAACGGATGATGTGTCTGAACACATTCCGCCGATGCAGCGGCTTTTGGACAATCCGTTCCTGCTTCTTTTCCTCGGGGTCACCATGCCGACGGTGCTGTACCTGCTATGGGGCCTGATGGAAATGTCTCAGATCCCGATCGCGCAATAAGAGGACGTCATGGCAATCTCACCTCCTGAAAATCGAATCTGGTGGAACGAACCGGTCGCCCGGGGAGAACTGGTCTGGGTGGTCATCGCCTTCCTTTGGGGGCTGGTGATGTTCTTTATGATGGTCTACTGGCACATCAACGGGGAGCAGAACCTGTCCACCGAGGTCTACCGGATAGAGCCTGACAAGTTCGCCGAGAAGACCGAAGCTTTCACTGAAAAATACACGGTGCGCGAGGAAGCGGACATTCCTGTCGCCAAGCCGCCGCCCGGCAGTGACGTTTACATGCTGTCACGCCTGTGGGAGTGGTGGCCCATCCTCGAGCTCAAAAAGGGTGAGACCTATCGGCTGCATCTGTCGTCAGTCGATTGGCAGCATGGTTTCTCGCTTCAGCCGGTGAATCTGAACATTCAGGTACATCCCGGTCTGGATCATGTCGTTACGCTGACGCCGACCGAGACGGGCGAATTCTCGGTGGTGTGCAACGAGTTCTGCGGCGTTGGTCACCACACTATGGTCGGCCGCATTCACGTCGTCGACAAGTAGCCTTGGAGGGGCGGAAAGATGGCTATCGCAGAAGCTGAAACTGGGGTCATTGGCGGGATTGCCGCAAAGTTCAGAACCTGCCCGGCAACCGGGCTCAAAATCGATCTTGCAGCGGAAAAGCTGATCAAGGTCAACGCCATAGCGGCCGTTGTCTTTTTGCTTGTGGGTGGCGTTTTTGGGTTGCTCGTCGCGCTTACGCGATGGCCTGCGGTCCACCTTCTGTCTGCCGACATGTTCTATCTTGTGCTGACCGCACACGGGTTGGATGTGCTGCTGCTGTGGATCATTTTCTTTGAAATGGCGGTACTCTATTTTGCCTCTGCTGTGTTGCTCAATTGCAGGCTTGCCGGACCGAAAATCGCCTGGCTGGGATTCATCTTGATGGTCGTCGGCGGTGTGATCACCAACATTGCCGTACTGCAGGGTGAATCGAGCGTTATGTTCACCAGCTACGTACCGATGAAGGCATCGCCCAATTTCTACCTGGGCATTATCTTGTTCGCGGTTGGCGCGTTGCTCGGGTGCTTTGTGTTCCTCGGCACGCTGGTGATCGCCAAGGAAGAAAAGACCTACGAAGGCTCCATTCCGCTGGTTACTTTCGGTGCCTTGACGGCATGTATCATAGCGATTTTCACCATCGCAAGCGGAGCAATCATACTGGTGCCGACCTGGTTGTGGTCGCTGGGTTACATCTCCCATATCGACACTTTGATGTACAAGCTGGTGTGGTGGGCCATGGGGCATTCCTCACAGCAGATCAATGTGTCCGCACAGGTGGCGATCTGGTACGCAATCATTGCCATTACTGTCGGCGCAAAGCCGCTCTCGGAGAAGGTCTCGCGCACGGCATTCTTGATGTACATCCTGTTCCTGCAGTTGGCCTGTGCCCATCACCTGCTGGTTGAGCCTGGCCTGAGTGCGGAATGGAAAGTGTTTAACACATCCTATGCGATGTATCTGGCCGTGCTCGGCAGCCTGATCCACGGTATGACCGTGCCAGGCGCGATCGAAGCGGCACAGCACAAGAACGGCTTCGTCAACGGTGTATTCGAGTGGCTCCGCAAGGCGCCTTGGGGCAACCCGGCCTTCGCCGGCATGTTCCTGTCGCTGGTCCTGTTCGGGTTCCTTGGCGGCATCTCCGGTGTCGTGCTGGGAACGGAGCAGATCAACCTGCTGCTGCACAACACGCTCTATGTGCCTGGTCACTTCCACGCCACCGTCGTTGCGGGCACCACGCTGGCCTTCATGGCTCTGACCTATCTCGTGCTGCCTTTGATCTTCCAGCGTGAGGTGATCTGGCCGACACTGGCCAAGTGGCAGCCGTATCTGTTCGCGGCAGGCGTTGCGGGTATCTCGCTGTTCATGATGGGCGCGGGCACGCTGGGCGTATCTCGCCGGCATTGGGACATCACCTTCTCGGATGCTGCAATCAGTTTCGACTATCCTGCAGCCGCCTTCCTGATGATGGGCCTGAACGGCGTCTCCGCCATCCTGGCATCGATCGGTGGTGGCCTGTTCGTGCTGATCGCGGTCGGCTCCATCCTGTTCGGAAAGAAAGTGGACGCCTCGAATATCGTCCAGGCCCTTGGCCCCATGCCGACCAAGCAGGTCTCGCCGGCGGTGAAGGAATACGGCAACGCCGGCACGTTCCATCTGCCGGGCACCTATATCCTCGTCGGTGTCTTCTTCATCTCGTTCGTTCTCTACTACTTCGTGAACTGGAAGTATGTGTCCGAACTCTGGCCGATGGGCTGAGTGGCGGTTGACGGTCGGATAAGGGGAAGGCGATGACAGCTATAGCCGCAAAGGAGCAAGGCGCGGTGCGCGAAGCGATCATGGTTTTCAAACCGCGCATCGCCCTGTTCATAATGCTGAGCGCACTGGGCGGCCTGGCCGTTGCGCAAGGCACAGTGCCTGACATCTGGCGGGTGAGCGTGCTTATGGTGTCGGTCTTCCTCGCCGCCGGGGCCGCTGGGGCCTTCAACCAATGGGCCGAGCGGGATCTCGACGCTCAGATGAAACGCACCGCAGGACGGCCGTTCGTGACCGGTCAGTTCACGGCAGGGACCGGCTGGTTGCTGGCGATTGTTGGCCTGCTGGCAGTTTCCGTAGCGATGGCCGGTCTGTCCACCAACTGGTGGGCGGCGCTTTACACCTTCCTCGGGGCCTTTACCTATGGCGTTGTGTACACGATTTGGCTGAAACGCCGGACCTGGACCAACATTATCATCGGTGGTCTGGCGGGCAGCTTCGCCGTCTTGGCGGGGGCAGCGGCCGTTGATCCTGCAATTGGCCCTTCTGCCTTGTTGCTGACGGTGGTGCTGTTCCTATGGACACCGCCGCATTTCTGGTCACTGGCGATGCTGGCCCGAGATGACTATGCAAAGGCCGATGTGCCCATGCTTCCTGTGATCGCCGGCAACAGGGTATGTGCGCAGGTCATTCTGGCCCATACGCTGTCCCTGACGGTGATCTCACTGCTACCTGGGTTCTTCGGCATGGGGCCAATCTACCTGGTATGCGCAGCCCTTGGGGGAGGTTTGTTTTGCTGGACGAGCATCAAGCTTGTACTTGACCCCGGCCGCACCAATGCCCTGAAAAACTTCCTGGCCTCACTGACGCAACTGTGTGTTCTGCTGGGTGGCGCCGTGGCAGAGAGGCTGATCGGTACGATCGCATGAGGGCGCTGCTGATTGCGTTGTTGATTTTGGCAATTGGCGCCGGCGCCGCGTCGGCCGACCTGCCATCGCAGGCCACTGCGTTTGAAAAATCCCGGTCGGCCATCGGCGCTGTTCTACCATCCATGAGCTTCAAGGATATTTCTGCGAAAGACGTGGCGCTCGGCGACTTTCGCGGCCGGCCACTGCTCATCAGCCTGATCTATACAGGGTGCACGGACGCCTGCCCGGCGATGATCGAAAACCTCTATCCGGCGGTGAAACTGGCACAGGAAACGCTCGGCGCGGGTCGTTTTTCGGTCATCACGATTGGCTTTGATGCTGAACACGATTCCCCGGACCGCATGCGCTCGTTTGCGCGTAGCCGTGGCGTTGACCTCCCGGATTGGCACTTTTTGTCGGCAGATAGCGGTACGATCGACAAATTGAGCGAACTTATTGGTTTTGAAATCCTGCCTTCGGCCGGCGGTTTCGATCACTCCGCCCAGATTACCGTTGCAGACGCTAATGGCCGTATTTACCGGCACGTCTATGGTGGCGCTTTCAGCCCGCAGGCGATCGTCGAACCATTGATGGATCTGGTCTATGGCCGCGAACGCCCGCTGACGTCGCTGGACAGCCTGATCGGCAAGGTGAAACTGTTCTGTACGGTCTACAATCCGAACACCGGCAGATACTACTTCAACTACTCCTTGTTTATCGGCATTGCGATCGGCCTTGCATGTCTGCTGCTTGTATTGGCATGGCTGATCCGCGAGTTCCGCCGAACGGCCGCTCCGCCGGAGGGCCATGTGTGATGGCACTCATCCATTCGGTTGTACGCAAGCCTTTCGATTTCGCCGAGCAGGCTCTCGGCAAGGTGTTTCCGGCACAGTGGAATCCATTGCTTAATCTGGGCGCCCTTGGTTTTTTCTTTTACTGGATAATCACCGCCAGCGGCATTTACGTCTATATCTTCTTCGATACAGGCATACACAATGCGTATGCCTCGATTGAATATATGACACATGAGCAGTGGTATATGGCCGGTGTCATGCGCAGCCTGCACCGCTATGCGTCCGATGCACTCATCGTTGTTATGCTGCTACATCTGGTGCGTGAGTTCGGGCTTGAACGGTATCGTGGCGCACGCTGGTTTTCCTGGGTGACCGGTATTGCCGTGCTCATGCTGATCTACGTGTCGGGGATATCGGGCTACTGGCTGGTCTGGGACAAGCTTGCCCAGTATGTTGCTATCGTCTCAACCGAATGGCTTGATTGGTTGCCGATCTTCGGCGAGCCCGTGGCGCGCAATTTCCTGTCGCCGCAGACGCTGGACAATCGCTTCTTCACGTTGATGATCTTCATGCACATTGCCGTGCCGTTGATCGCGCTGGCGGTTTTGTGGATCCACCTGCAGCGGGTGTCAAAGCCGCGCATAAACCCGCCACGCGGATTGGCGATCGGGACCTTTGTGTCCATGCTGGCGCTGAGCCTGGTGTTCCCGGCCGTCAGCCAGGCTCCGGCCGATTTGGCGCAGGTGCCCGGCACGGTAGGGCTCGACTGGTTTTATCTGCCGCTCTATCCGTTGCTGGAGAATTGGCCGGGCA
This sequence comes from Aestuariivirgaceae bacterium, assembly GCA_028282065.1. Lineage (GTDB taxonomy): Bacteria > Pseudomonadota > Alphaproteobacteria > Rhizobiales > Aestuariivirgaceae > JANQIR01. The sequence goes on along the minus strand of JANQIR010000126.1, from coordinate 16,791 downwards.
CGGTTACCTGGACCGCAGCGTTTTGCATGACCGTCATCGCATTTGCCGTGCCGTTTCTGCCACCGATGCGCAAGCTGCCGGTTGCTGTGGTTGATCTGGAAAACTGCAACGGTTGCAGCCGGTGCCACTATGATTGTCCTTACGAGGCGATCGACATGATTGCACGAACCGACGGCCGGCCCTTCGAAGCAGAACCGGCGGTGGATGCTTCAAAGTGCGTTGCCTGTGGTATTTGCGCTGGCTCATGCCCGACATCCATGCCGTTCAGGCGCGTAACCGGTCTGTCGCCCGGCATAGATCTGCCGGACTTGACCATGGAGACATTGCGCGATCAGGTTCATGACGTCTGCGACCGTCTCACCGGGGACAACCGTGTCCTGATCTTCTCCTGCATGCACGCGGTTCCGGCAAAGTCAATTAATGTGCCCGGCGTGGCCAGCGTCGAACTGCGCTGCATCGGCCACTTGCCGCCAGCCTTTATTGACTATGTACTCAGTCGCAAACTTGCCGATGGCGTGTTGCTGGCCGGTTGCTCGGAAAATGCCTGCCATGCCAGGTTGGGCGTCGAGTGGACGCAGGCGCGTATCGCCGGTGAGCGCGACCCGCATTTACGGGCCCGCGTGCCGCGCGAACGCGTCAGGACTGTCTGGGTAGGACGAAGCGGCTCGCGCTTGCTCGAAAGTGAGTTGTCTGAGTTTTCGTCCGGACTGTCCGCTGTGCCAGGTATAAAGGTCCCGCCGGCCGGCCCCGCAACCCGCGAAAGGGATAAGGTCGATGCCTAGCGTTCTCCAGTATTTGGGGCAGGGCGCATTCTATGCCCTGGCGGCTGCTTTCACAGGATACCTTTCGCTGTATCCCACCTACCAGCAGGTGCCGGCGGACAAGGCTCAGGTGAAATTGAGCTTTGCACACGGCGCGCACCGGGTAGAGGCGTGCAGGCGTCTGACGCCGAAGGAAATCGCGGCCCTGCCACCCAAGGAGCGCCGCCCGAACACCTGTTCACGAGAGCGTACCGAGATTTTCGTCGAGCTGTTTGTCAACGGCGAGCTGCTGTATTCCGAAAGCCTGCAGCCGACGGGATTGTCCAGGGATGGTCCGGCTCGCACATACAGGAAGTTCCTTGTGCCCGCCGGAAATCATACGATCAAGGCACGCCTGCGCGATTCCACCCGCGATTCCGGTTTCGACTACGAAACGGAACGGCGTGTTGAACTCGCGCCACTGCAGAACCTGGCGGTTGATTTCAAGGCCGATCGGGGTGGGTTTGTGTTCAGATAGCGGAGTACCGGGCATGGCCCTGATCAAGTGGAGCAAGGATTTCGAAACCGGCGTTCAGGACGTCGATCACGAACATCAAGAACTCGTTGCCCTTCTGAACGACTTGCATTCGAAGCTGTCGGGCGACGGCGATCACGAAACCATCTCCGGCTTTCTGGGGGAGGTCTTCGCAAAGATCTCGGCGCATTTTGCGCTGGAGGAAACCATGATGCGCAAGCATCGATATGACGAGTACGAGGCCCACAAGGCCGACCACGAGAAACTGCTGGACGACATACGTGACATCATGGATGCACATGAGTCGGGCGAGTACGCCAACTACGACGATATGCTGTCAAAAGCCGTTCACGACTGGTTCGTGACTCATTTCAAGACCAAGGATGCGCGCCTGCACAAGCTGCTGGGAATTTGAAACGCCTCGATGCAGTGCGTCTGTCTATGCCGTGTCGCCGGCCAGCGCTTTTCCCATGAGCGTAGACAGGCGTTCCGGCAGGGTCAGTTCTCCTGCCGCGGCAAGCCCGTCTGAAGACATTTTCTTGGCTGTTTTTGCCAGAATCGAGATCACTTTTTCATCGTCATGCGGTGCGATGAAATCGGACGCGTAGTGCGCCAAAAACACCAGGCAGATAACATCTTCAAGTGTCTGGACGTCTGGGTCTGCCTTCAGGCGTTCCTTTCGAATTAGCTGGCCAACGCGTTCGGTGTCGTCTTCAAGATAGCCCGCTTGTACCATCAGCTCTGCCACCCGGCGTGCGTGATAGTCCTTGAGGTCCTTGCGCCAGCGCAGATAGCCAACACGCCCCTCCGGGTATGACTTTCTGGGTGACGTCCACCGCTCGATATGCTGACCGCGTGCCGCGATTTTCAGAATGTCTCCGGCATCCGGGCAAAAACGACCCAATGCCTCACTCATCCGTTCGCCGTATACCAGCTCTGCGGGCCGTTGCATGCCGTCGGCGTCGATCCGGTTCGGGTCCTGACTGTTTGCCGCATCAATAAGTGCGAGTATCTGGGTAAGGCGTTCGGTCGTCATGTGATCATCTGCTCTCCGGCGTTGCGATCCTGAATGGCATACTGGTGCAGCAGTTCGACATTTCGAATTGCCACGGATTCCTGCTCGATCATCACACCAAGTCCGCGAAGTTTGGCGAAAGCCCTGGAAAGGCTCTCCGGTTTCATGCCCAGCCTGCCGGCAATAAGCGACTTGTCGTAGGGCAGGCCGATCGCGCAGGCCCCTTCGTCAACTGGACACAGGGAGACGAGAAATTCCGCTACTCGCTGAGCTCCGGTATGCGCTTTCAGCTGTTCGATCTGCTGCACCAGGTCGTGCAGATGCAGCGATGTCGAGGCCAGCATGGAAAGCGCCACATCCGGACTTTCACGGATCTTCTGAAGCAGGACGCTGGTTGGAATGTTCAACAATCTGCTGTCGGTCACCGCCTCGCCGCTGACCGGAAAAACGTTGCCGGTAAAGACGGCTGCTTCGGCGAAGCTCTGGCCACGGGTGAACACCGCCACGATGGCCTCGTCGCCTTTGGGCGTCAGGCGGTATAGCTTGATCCACCCCTCAAGCACGACGAAGCAGGCGTGTACCGGGTCGTCTTGCACGAACAGCATTTCGCCTCGCTTGACTTCGCGCACGGAAGCCCGGCTGAGGAAGGAACTGAGCATTTCGTCCTCCAGCTTGCCGAACAACGCGGTGGCGCGAACCAGTGCTTCATCTGCTGCGCTAAGTTCCATATTCGTGTCCCGATACGCTTACGGACGGTGTCAACAAGACCGCCAATTAACAATAGAATTAACGCCTTGCCCGGACAATTGAAAGTGGCGGTGATAGCGGCAGCCGCATCGCCTGGCCGAATTGATCCGAAGACGCGTTAGTTTGCCAAAATGCCGAAAGTTTCAAAGTGCTGGTAGCTCACGGGCGAACAGTTGCGCTTCCAATTCGCCCTGCGATTGCTGAAATCCCCGGGCGAAGCCGTGGCCGGAATAGATGGCGGCGGCAACGGTTCCCGGTGCCAGGCAGTCGCCAATTCTGACGACGCTGCCAAATGAAGACGTACCGCACGATGCATCGCACAGGCCATGGTACAAATCGTCGATGCTCTGGCGCGAAGTCACCAGCACAATCGCATCAGCATCTAGCGCTGAAGTGCCGCCGGTGAATTCGCAGGCAATCTCGACGGTCCCGGGTAGGCATCGTGTCACGGCCTGATTTGCAAAGATGCGTACGCCGGATGCCATGAGATGCGACTGTATCTTGTGCTGTTCGAGCGTATTCACCGTCCAGGCCGAAACCAGCGCCGCCGGCGTGACCAGCGTAACCTCGCAACCGGTGGCTACGAGAGCCTCAGCGACAACACCGCCCATGTAGTAGTGATCATCGTCGAACACGACCACCCGGCCAGCAGGAAGTAATTCCGCCATAATATCGTCCGGAGTGTATACGGGCAGTTTGTCCAATCCGGCAATTGCAGTGCGATGCCTTCGGCCCGTGCCGTCCCGCCGCCATTTTGATCCGGTGGCGATCACTGCATGCTCCAGGTCGAAGTCAAGAATTTCCGCGGCAGTCAGGGCATGGCCGCGATAGATCTCAACATTGGCCGAGCTTTGTATCTGGTTAATCCTGTAGTCGCTGACCCTGCGATAACTTGCCAGGCCCGGCAGGGTGCTTTCCGCCAGGCACCGCCCGCCAAGCTCTTCGTTCGCCTCCGCCAGTATGAGTGTGTGTCCGCGATTGGCGAGCTGATATGCCGCCTCCAGTCCCGCTGGTCCGCCACCGACGACCAGGACGCGGTCTGGTTTGCGGGCCGGGGCAATGTTCTCCGGATGCCATCCGCGTCGCCATTCCTCTCCCATTGTCGGGTTTTGCGTGCAGCGCATCGGTACGGCCTGATTGTCGCCGGACACACATATGTTGCATCCGATGCATTCACGGATATCATCGATCTGGCCGTCGCGGATTTTGGCGGGCAGGAACGGATCGGCAATGGACGGGCGCGCTGCGCCGATCATGTCCAGATGACCTTTGCGGATCTGCCGCACCATTTCATCCGGTGAGGTGAAGCGTCCCACGCCGACGACGGGTTTGCTGGTCAATCCCTTGACGAAGCTGGTGAAGCGTGTCTGGTAGCCTTCGGCCGGTTCGAACCGAAAGGTCGCCGAGTCGTTCGACCAATCGCTGATGTTGACATCCCACAAATCTGGCAACTCGGCGAGCATTGCCACGGTGTCGTGCGCTTCGGCTTTGCAACTCATGCCGGCCGGCCCGATGAGTTCATCGACCGCAAACCGGAATGCCACCGCGCATGTATCGCCGACAGCGTTCCTTGTGTCCTCGAGAACTTCCCGGGTAAGCCGGACGCGGTTTTCCAGCGAGCCGCCATATTCATCGGTCCGGTTGTTGAAACGCGGCAGCATGAAGTGCATCAGCGTTGCCATATTGTGTCCGGCATAGACATAGATCACGTCATACCCGGCGTCGCGCGCCCTTAGCGCTGCGTGCTTGTGCCATTTTCGCAGATCAGCGATATCCGTCTTGTCCATGGCTCGCGCCTGGACCGGATCGTCCATGTCGACGGGAAGGGCGGACGGGGCTAACGGAATGACACGGGTCATACGGTTTGCGGCATGCATGCCATTGTGCGCCAGTTCGATGCCGGCCAGCGCTCCGTGTTCATGAACGGCCGTTGTGACCAGACGGTGTGCCGGGATATCCCGATCGTCCCAAAGCCGCCCTTCGTTGTAGTTCGACAGGTCCGAAGTCGGGTGTATCTCCACCTCTTCCGTGCACACCACGCCCCATCCGCCTTCCGCCTTTATCCCGCGCATGGCGGCCAGGGCGTTGGGATGACGATGCCCCATGCCATTGCAATGCGGCACCTGGTAGAACCGGTTGGGCGCAGTGACCGGGCCAATCTGCACCGGTTCGAAGAGTATCTGATATTTCGGATCCATTGTGCCTGGTTTCATTCCCTATGCCGTCACTCCGGCGTTTTGTGCACAGCTTCTCACGGTATCTTCTCCACTCCAAAACCGCTTCGCAACTGCTTTGCCTCGTTCATGGTTTCATATATTAGAAACATTCTAAACCATTGAAATTGCTTGGTAGTTTTGAACAATTCTAAATCCGACTAAATTGGTCGGTTTTCTGTTGACAGCGACTTGGATCAAAGATTATTGAGCAGCATGGAGATTTTCAGGAGGTCAGGCATGGCACTTGCAAATCTGCACTTAGCCCGTGCTATGGCCCATTTGTGAGCTTGTAAGGAGAATTCGAGATGAGAGTTTCTTTCGGTGGAAAGCTCGCCAGCTGCGTACTGGCGTCCGGACTGCTGGTATCGGCCGCGGCCGAGGCAATGGCCAGTGAAGTGAACGTGTACTCCTATCGCCAGCCGTTTTTGGTTGAGCCATTGTTCAAGGCATTCACTGAGCAGACCGGCGTGAAAGTAAACGTCATCTTTGCCAAGAAGGGCCTGATTGAACGTATTGCCCAGGAAGGCGAAAACAGCCCGGCTGACGTTCTTCTCACAGTTGACATAGGCCGGTTGACGGGGGCTGTGGAGCGCGACATCGTTCAGCCGGTTAAGTCGGATATCGTCAATGGCAATGTTCCGGCGCAGTATCGCGATCCTGACGGCAAGTGGATCGGTCTGACGACCAGGGCGCGTGTGGTCTATGCGTCGAAGGAGCGGGTCAAGCAGGACGCAATCACCTATGAGGAACTGGCCGATCCAAAGTGGAAGGGCAAGATCTGCATTCGCTCGGGGCAGCACGTTTACAATGTCGCGATGATAGCGTCCATGATCAAGCAGCACGGCGAGGACAAGGCTCGCGAATGGCTGCAGGGTGTAAAGGCGAACTTGGCGCGCAAGCCTTCAGGAAACGATCGCGCCCAGGTCAAGGGCGTGTACTCCGGAGAGTGTGATCTCGCCATCGGCAACACCTACTACATGGGCAAGATGATGACGAACGACAAAAAGCCCGAACAGAAAGAGTGGGCTGCGTCGGTCAAACTGTTGTTCCCGAATGCGAAGGACCGGGGCACGCACGTCAATGTGTCTGGAGCCATTCTCGCCAAGCATGCACCCAACAAGGAAAACGGCGTCAAGCTCATTGAGTTTCTGTCCGGCGTGGGGGCCCAGAAGATCTATGCCGAGGTCAACCACGAGTATCCGGTCAAGTCCGGCGTGCCGTCTTCGGCGCTTGTGAAGTCCTGGGGCGAACTGAAGGCCGATACGCTGTCGCTCGCCGAACTGGCAAAGCTCAGGAAACGCGCCAGCGAACTGGTCGATGAGGTTGCGTTCAATGAAGGCCCAAGCTCGTAGATCTGAGCTGGAGTTCAAGATCGAAGGGCCGGGGTGTTTTCCCGGCCCTTGTCTTTTGCACCTGGCCAACGACCTAATGCAGGGCTGCACGATCCTGCTCAAGGGCGGTCTTCAAGACCTTGAGCCATTGATCCCCGGAGCCACTTGGATCACGTATCGTGATCAGGCCCTTCGCAAGCGCGTCCTGCCAGCTCAATTCCTGATCCAGCAGAACTTCGAGCACCCTGTGCGTCGTAAAGATTTTCAGCGCCCCTGCATCGTCCGGGCTACGGGTATTGATCTTGTGTTGCAGGCCGTCAGGCGTTCCCGTCAGTTCTATCCACCGGTAGGCGTTGATCAGAAGAACGTGGGCGCGGCGGCCATGCACGGTCTGCGTGTCGCGGACATTCATGCGCGCCTCAAGCCTGGCCAGCAACTGGTCGACCTGCATGGAGCGCCAGAGGTGAAGCGAAATCTCTTCAGAACCGGGCCACCTGGACCCGCCTAGAGATTTGGCCGCCACGGCGCTGTTTTCGGCCTCAGCAACAACCTTTGCTTCCGGAAATGCCCGGAACAGCAATATCATCATCATGAAATTGCCGCACGCCGACGCCGCAGTGGCGGTCATCAGTGTCAGGAAAAGTGCTGCGATCCAGTGTTTCACTGTGCGCTCTCTAACCGCTATGGCGTGTACCAGATTGGCGATGTATAGGCGCGTTCCTGCGTAACCATCGGCGATGCATTGGGCATTTTTATGCCGAAACGCTTCGCATCATAGGCCGTCCAGCGCGGCGTCGGAATTTCCAGCACGCGGACATAATAGAACGCTCGCTGTCCGGCATCGAATGCCGGGTCCTGCCACACGGCGATCAGTTCCGGTGTGCCTATGGTGTTCGTCCATGTGGCGTTGGCCACATCCACGGTATTGCCGACCGGCGGCAGCTTGCCGTCCGGATCGATAGTCCGACCACCCGACCAGGCGATGTTGAACACCTTTTCGTGTGTCTTACCGTCCTTGTCGAGCCAGCCTTTGACGATCTGGATCCGGTCCAGATTGCCGCTGTAGGGATCCTTGACAGCTGCGACCAGGAAGGTCGGCGCCTTGCCATCCGGCCCCTTGGTCAGGTCGCCTCCCATCGGAACGCCCTTGGTATATCCAATCTCCGCCGGAACCCGGCTCTTGGCGTCGGCTTCGGAGAAATCCCAGCCGCCGAAGAACCGCACCCCAATCCGCGGGCCTGTCGTGGCGTAGGTCTCCTTGCGTTGCATGGCGTCGAAGATCGCTTCGCGGGTATTGTCCGTTGCCCATACGGCGGCATAGCCGGAAGCAACCATCTGCCAGCCATCGATCTTCTTGTCGCCGAACTGGCCGACAACGTGATCGGCCCGCTCAGCCTTGGGCTCGTTGCCCGAATGTTTGCCGAAGAAGTTCTCCTCCTCAGCCGTTGCGAGCGCAGTATGGCTGTCGGTCGAACCGACCATTCCGAACTTGTAGGGGTTGGTACCGAGCGTGGATTCAAGCTTCAATCCACTCTTGAGAGCCTCGCGGGCATATTCGTACTTGAGCATATCGGCGGTCTTCGGAACGCTCAGGTTTAGATTGCCGACATCCCAGGTTTCATAGTCGGCGAACGCATCGCGCGGCGAGAGGGAAGGGTGGGTCTCACCGTCACCCTTGATCTGCGTCACCTCGTAGAGCGGCTCCCAGCGCGCCCGTGTCGTGACATAAGTGCCGGTCAATGGCTTGCTTGTTGCCGGGTTTGTCTCGACGGGGAACATGATGCCGTTGGACAGGTTGCCATTGTGCGCCAGCGCCAGAACCTGACCGCCGGTTTTTTCTTCGTAGCTCGCCATCCACTTCCAAAGGTCTTCCGGGTTGAAGCTGGCAGTGGTCGTGTATGGCAGCATGCGCCGGGCGGAGTCCCGGCCGTCACGATACAGCACATTGCGGTGCAAATTGTTGCCGTTTTCGGTTGAGGTCCACTCGTAACCGATAATCGATGTGAAACGGCCCGGATCGTTGAACTGCTCGGCAGTCTTCAGGTATTTGTCCCACACCGTCTGGGCGAACTTCTTCTCCAGCAGAATTGCTGGAATGTTCCCTTGAGTGAAACTGTTGATGACATCCATCGTCGCCAGCAGAGCGGATTCACCACCCTGATTGATCCGTTCGCTCCAGTCTTTCAGGGTTGCATCCTTCATTAGGTCAGGATTACCGCCGATGATCTCGACCATCGCTCCCATTCCGTCGGAGTGGTCGGAGACGACGAGCCAGTCGAGCGGGCGCGACAGCCTGACCTTCTCGCCATGCGTGGCGGTGACCTCTTCGCCGCGCGCAAACCTGTAGGCGTCTTCCACACCAAGCGTAACGCCGAAGGCCCGTGCATCCAGCGACTGGTTGGTATGCAGATGCGTATCGCCCCACAACAGCCGGGTCGGATAGCGCCGGCCTGCGTAAGGCGAATACCCGCCCTTCTTGAATAACCCGACATCGTCCCCGGTCAGGACCATTTCGCCGACCTGGCCGCCGGCCTTGTTGTCCTGGGCGAGCGCGGGCGTCAGGGCCAACGCGACGATGGATAGCGTCGAGAGCAGATACGTCCTCATTTTTCGGTCTCCTGCCGTTTTTTCGGTCCTGTCCTTATGGCGTGTGCCAGATGGGCGATGAGTAGGCGCGTTCTTGAATGGTTGCGGGATTGCCGGTCTCTTTCACATCCATCTGCAACGCGATGGCATCGTGCAGCGTGTGCCTCGGGGTCGGATCTGTAGGACCCGTACGTAGCAAAAGGCGTGTGTCTTGGCGTCGAAGTCGGGATCACGCCCATGAACTCCGCATGGTCTGACACCACAAGAAAATCGAGCGGTGTTTCGATCTGAATGCGCGCCTTGTGGTAGGGGTGGGCCACGGGCAGGCCCTTGGCATAACGGTAGGCTGTGTCCGGATCGGCCGAGCGGTTCTGCATCAAGAACGCATCCGGCGAATAGGAGGTATGCAGGTGCGTATCGCCCCAGAGCAGCTTGGTTTGAGCGCCGGCGGTTCCGCTCGCGGCAATCAACGCAAACAAAGACACAACGACCCACCGTACGTACGGCATTGCGGTTATCTTCCTGCTTAACCGCCCCCAGGTCGCATAGTGCTTTAGTGCCCGAAGAGATTACCACGTACTGAACGGTTGTGGAATACTTGCCACAGGTTACCGGCGTTTCCCATCAGACGGGACCGGCAGGTGGCGCGCTGTACCCGAAAGAGCCGCGGCCAGTGCGTTGACCGGCCGCGGATTGCCGTGCTTTTACCAGGCGTGTCTATCAATAATACCGGTAATATGGCCGGTAGTAACGCCGGCGGTAATATGGCCGGTGATAGCGGCGGTAGCCGTAGTAGCGCCTGCGATAATACGGACGATAGTAGCGGCGATATCCGTAGTAGCGCCGTCGGTAATATGGTCTGCGATACCCGTAGTAACGCCGGTAATGCACCGGGGTGATGCCATTGTGTGTAGCACCCATGGTCGCAGCTACGGTAGACGCGATGCGGGCATCCGCCGATGCGTCATCTGCGAGGGAAACAAGACCTAGAGCCAGCGCTCCGGCAAAAGCCGATGCGAGTATACCACGCATGACAGCCTCCTTTGACGAAGGTTGCCCCGTTTCTCGATAACCGGCGGACAGTTCCAGTCCCACCGGGCCCGCCAACACACTGCCAAGAATCCGGCCGCCGATCAATTCAAATATTGATGGATTCGTGAATGGCGCTCATTATTGCATGTCGCTCATTGCGTGGCCTTGTTCGGCGTGAGGTTGGATTTCGACTTGATCTCTTCCTGCTGGTATCCCGCCGGGCGTTGCCGTTTCACGAATTTCTCGCGATCCTTGAACGGTACCTCTTTGGCGCCCTTTTGCTTGACATTGAGATTGTCGATGTAACGGGCCAGCCTATGGTCGGGAAAACTCAAAGGCCGTTTGCCAAGCGACAGCCGTGATTTCCGGATCGCCCGATCTTCTTTGAGATAAACGAAATGCGGTCCTTGAAGTAAAATGACCTCCGGACCCATGTGCCGGTAGGACGATTTGCCGTCGTCGGTCTCGTTGGGAACCAGCGGAACCACGTCATTCTGGTAAATCGCGCGCAGAACCGGCAGGCCGCGGAACTTTTTGGCGCCAGCGACGTTTGTGAACTTGGGCTGGCCGTAAGTGTACAGGCCGGCGATCTTCACCCCATCGACATGCAGATAGGTGGTCAGGATCGCAGCCACCGCCCCGCCGAGCGAATGTCCCGTCAAATACGTTCTGTAGCCGGGCTTTAGTTTCGGCTTGAGATCTTTGTAGATCGTCAATGCGGCGGTCCGGAAGCCTTGATGCATCATGATGCCGGATTTTTTATCCAGCACCATGGCAGTGTTCTGGTTCAGACGCTTGTTGACCTCGTCAACCGTGCCACGCACGCCAATGGCTTGCGTCTTGGTCTTATCATTATAGCCAATGATGTACTGAACGTTGGTCTCGCCCGGATTGGAAACGCTCGGCAGGTACTTCGCAAGAACTTGCCTGATTTCGCTTTTTGGCTCGTATGCCAGGTTCGACAGCTGTGCCAGACGCAAAAGAACATGGAAATCGATCTTTTGAGCCTGAGATTGGGCCGGAGCCAGATTCGCCTGCAAACCCAGCAACAGCGAGGTCAGCGCCAGAGCGGTGATTGTATTGCGCTTGAACATGTGACATCCCTTACAACAAATGCCCTACAACAAATGCATTGGACAGACTATCGCATTTCGGCAAATGCACTCCGACACATCCGATCACCCGGCGCAAGTCCTTACTGCGACTATGCAACCGTAACGGCCCATGGCCAACCGTGGTTATGCTGCGGTATCAATGTGACAGGAGTTGGGGCATTTGAAACAGGAGCTCGCAGACAAATGTCCAGGTTACGATTGCTCGCGTGTGTGGCTATGGTGTCGGTGAGTGCCGTTGCGCCGGTTGGCGCCGGCCCATTTCGTGGTGACGGCCTGACGCTCGTGTGGGTCACGATCCGTGCCTATCCGGGCGAGGGCCTGTGGCAGGCATGCAGACGGGTCTACCAGCGCGATGTCTATATGGTACAAGGCCGTCCCGGCAATCGGGTGCGCTGCCGGATCGATCACAGCCGGATTTATCATCCCGGCGAGGTTCGCCAGAACTTCAACGTAAACTGAACTCGGGGGGGTATCCGTTGCCAGAGGTTTCCGACAAAGGCGGCATCAAGGTCCGCGTGAGCTCACTCAACAAGCGCTTCGGCGACAAGCATATATTGCGCGACGTTGATCTTGAGGTGCCCCTGGGAAAGAAATCGGTCCTGATAGGGCCGGCCGCGTCCGGCAAGACCGTCCTCATGAAATGTCTGGCAGGCCTCTATGTCACGGAGTCCGGCAGCATCGAAATAGACGGCCAGCCGGTATCGGCGGTCAGCGACTCTGAGCGTGCCAGGTTGATGGAACGGGTCGGTGTGCTGTTCCAGCAGGGTGGTTTGTTCGACAGTCTGACGGTCTGGGAGAACATCAGCTTCAAACTGACGAACAATTTCGGCATGGGTCGCAAGGAGGCCAGGGATCTGGCAATCGCCAAACTGGCGATGGTCAACCTACCGCCGCCGACAGCCGATCTGCTGCCGTCCGAACTGTCCGGCGGCATGCAAAAGCGCGTCGGAATTGCCAGGGCGCTGGCGGGCGACCCATCGCTTCTGCTGCTCGATGAACCAACAGCTGGCCTTGACCCGATCACAACCGCGGCCATCAATCGGCTGATCGACAATTCGATCCACGAAATAGACGCGACGGTTCTGTCCATCACCAGCGATATGGCCGCCGCCAAGGCCGACTATGACTACCTTTTCATGCTGCATGAGGGATCCATAGTCTGGAGCGGCAAGACAAGTGAGATCGAGGCATCGGGCAACCCCTATGTGCTGCAGCTGGTTCGTGGCTCCGGCGAGGGGCCGATTAAAATGCGCTTGAGAGCGCGGGCGTAAAAAGCAAGCGTTGGCTGTAGCGGGGTAAGCATATGGACAATGCCGCAAGACTGGTCCAAGTGCCGGACTTCGTCGCGGTAACGCTCGGTATCGTCGTGTTTTTCCTTGGTGCGTTTCTGACACGCAAGGTTCGCTTTCTACGCAACTACAACATTCCCGAGCCGGTTTCCGGCGGTCTTGCCGTAGCACTGGCGACGTGGGCGGTCTATGCCTGGCTTGATATCGAAGTTGAGTTTGCGCTGGAAACCCGTGACAGGCTTCTGGTGATTTTCTTCGCCGCCATTGGGCTCAATGCGAGATTTGCCGACCTCGTCGCTGGCGGCCGGATGCTGGGCCTGCTGCTGGTCATGACGCTGGCATTCATCGTCCTGCAAAACGTTGTGGGACTGGTGGGAACCAAGCTGTTCGATCTGCCCGCCGGTGTTGGGGTGCTGCTAGGCTCTGCATCCCTGATCGGCGGTCACGGAACGGCGATTGCCTGGGGGCCGACGGTTGCCGAGCAGACGGGGTTTGCTGCCGCCAACGAGATTGGAATTGCTTCGGCAACGCTTGGGCTTGTGTGCGCGGCTTTGATCGGCGGTCCCATCGCGAAATATCTGATCGACCGCAACGCGCTTGAAAGCTCGCCTGCAGAAGAGCCGGTCGTTGGTCTGCCTTATCCGGAAGAAGATCTGCGCAATGGCGACACCGCGATCGACCACGTGTCCATCATGCGCACCCTGCTGGCGCTGAACGTGGCTGTCATACTTGGCTACGTGGCGAACGAAGCAATCGCTGCGACAGGCTTGATGCTGCCGCTCTTCGTGCCATGCCTGCTGGTTGCCATCGTGATGTCAAACACTATTCCCTATCTCTTTCCGGCTTTGCCCTGGCCCGCGAGATCACCGGAGCTTGCGATGATATCCGATTTTTGCCTGTCGATATTTCTGGCCATGTCGCTGATGAGCATGCAGCTTTGGACCCTGGCCGGGCTTGGCGTCACACTCACGGTCGTCCTGGCCCTGCAAGTGCTGGCTGCGGCGGCTTTCATAATGCTGGCGTTCTTCCGGATCATGGGCTCGCACTACACGGCCGCAGTGTTGAGTGCCGGTTTCGCCGGCTTCACATTGGGCGCGACACCGACTGCAATTGCCAACATGTCGTCTGTGACCAAGCGGTACGGACCCGCGCCGCTGGCGTTCATTGTATTGCCGCTGGTGTCGGCCTTCTTCGTTGACCTGGCAAACGCATTTATCATCCAGTTCTTTGTCGGGCTGTGAAAGGCGTTCAAATCGACGGCTAAAGCACTGGCGGACACTCACGAAGTGGTGTGCGAGGCACTGCGGCCCATGACCTCCACCACCCCGGCAGCGACGATCAAGACAGTTCCGACCAACTCCCTTGAACCGAACGGCTCCCCGGCGAGAAGCGCTGCAGACACAACGCCCACAACCACGTCGCTCATAAGCAGAATTCCAATCCGCCCCGGGCTGATGAGTGTGGCGGGCCAGACAGTCAGCACCAGCATCGGGATGATGAATAAAGTTGTCAGGAGGCCGTAGGGTAGGGCATTCCACAAAACGGGTTTTGATGGAATTTCACCAAATATAGCGCCACCGAAAGCAATACCAAGAACCGTGATACCCAGCGCGCCAAGCACGAAAGTGAGAACCTGTTCGTAGGTGGCAACAGAGCCCATCTTGAACAATACCAGGGAGCCATAGGCCCACGCCATGCCTGACAGTAGCGCCAGCCAGTCCCCGGCATTGCGTGGCCATGGAAACTCGGCGCCGGCGCCGAGCACGACAAGCAGTCCGCCAAAGCCAAGCAGAATTGCCGCCAGCCTGCTTGCCGTCAGGCGTTCTCCGAGCAGCATGATCCCGAGTGCCGTACTCCAAACCGGCGTTAGATAGAACAGCAGGATTGTCCGAACGACATCGGTCAACAGGAAGCTGGTCGAGTAGAATGCAAAGGCTGTCCCGGTGAACAGTCCGCTCCAGGCAAGCGGTCGCCAGTAGCGTATGAGATTGCCCCAGCGAAACGGCAGAACGGGAAGCAGTACAATGAGACAAGCGGTATAGATCACCGCACCAGGCCAGGCCGCTTGAAGGCCGATCTCACCAAGCGCGCGGACCGGAATCCAGAACAGTCCCCACAGGACCCCGGCCGCCACAATCCCGATGCTTGGCAACAAGTCTGGCCGGGTGCTAAATACCTTCACGGATTTGCCGCTCATATTCTACGGCGTCGAAACCGCCATTCGCATTTGATATGAGCAGGTCCTGCGAAAGTGCCCAATTCTGCCAGCCTTCTATCTTTACGACATTTCCGGTGCCGCCGGGGCCGCTGTTTGTACCTTCGAGCGTCCATAAGAAAATCGCCTGGTGACCGCCGACTCTCAGGTCATCCATGGTCAGGCGCAGGTCTGGAAAATCATTGAAGAAGGCCTGCATGTCCTGTTCGATTGCATCACGTCCCACGACGGGTTTACCGTCATTGACCACGCTGCTTGCGCCTTCGGTGAAGAAGCTCGCGACCGCACTGGCCGATCCTGAGCACCAGGCCTGGGTATACCGTTCAGCCATGTTTCTAACGTCAGCAGGTTCGATTGCCATTGATCGCCTCGGTTCATGTTTGTTGGATAAGGGAAGATTTGGCAGGAACTGTCAAAACGCGGCCTCGCGTGTCCGCACGATTGCCGATACGGTTTCGGCATATTGCATAGATCGAGCCCATGGAGCCGGTACCTACAATCGCCTTTGCTGCTGCGCCGGCGCAGCTCCTGGCCCATGCCGCCGTCCAGGATAATGACACCATTGGTCATGTATCCGGTGAACTGCACCGTCATTTCTGTACGCTCCTGCCATCCTGCCTGAGCCGCGAGGGGACCACATCGGCGCTGCTGCGGCAAGTGTTTTGGTGCTTGTACTGATGAAGCTGCTGTGGTTCCTTTGCGCGATTGCGTCACTGTTTCCAGGACACTTATGGCAGTTCAGACACCATCCCCGCCCGATACGGGTGCGCCTCTTCTCGTGGATGCCGGACAGGACCGGCCGGCGCTTGCGGCAAGCCTGATGGTGTTTGCGCTCTTTCTGCTGGGGTTTCAGGATGCGCTGGTCAAATGGGCCAGTTCGGAAGTGTCCCTTTGGCAGTTTCAGTTCCTGCGCTCGGGTATCAACATGTTGCTGCTGGTGTTGCTGTCGCGCTTCTTGTGGGGCAGTGAGGGACCCGTTCCGAAACGGTTCTGGGCGGTTGCGTTGCGCTCGCTGTGCCTCGTCGGAGCCATGATCTTCTTCTTTGGTGGCATCCCGTTTCTGAGCCTGTCGGAGATCGCCGCAGGGTTATATGTCTTTCCCCTGTTCGTTGCGGTGTTGTCGGTCATCTTTCTGGGCGAAAAGGTCGGTCCTCGACGGATCGTTGCCATTCTGGCTGGCTTTACCGGCTCGCTATTGATCCTCAAACCCGGCACGACGTCGTTTGAGTGGGTTTCGCTGATGCCGGTCATTGCGGGGCTGTGTTATGCCGGAACGGTGCTCACCACCAGAAAGCTCTGCCGTCAAGAGCGCCCGGCGACCCTGGCGCTTGGCGTTGCAATTGCATTCTTGGTCATCGGGGCGGCCGGTTTGGCGGCTGCCGCGACATTCAACCCGCAAAATTCATTTCAGAAGTGGCCATATATCACCACCGGTTGGCACCCGCTGGAGCTCTGGGTAGCGGCGATTGTGGTGGCGTGCTCATGCCTCAATCTGACAGCCAATATCAATCTGGCCAAAGCTTACCAGAATGCGGAGTCAAGCTGGTTGGCGCCGTTCGACTACACCTATCTGATTTTCGCCACGTTCTGGGGGCTGGTCATGTGGGGGCATGTCCCGGATTTGTTGTCTTTTGGAGGAATGGCGTTGATCGCCGCATCAGGTTGCTATGTTGCTTGGCGCGAGCGTCAGGAAAGCAAGTTCCGCCGTGCCAATTTCAACCGAGCCTTGCGGTAATATGCGATTTGCGGGCGGGCAAGCATTGCTGCTCGGCAAGCGCGTGGTCACGCTTGGTCAAGAAGAAAACCACCATCACCGCGGGGAACGCGTGGCCTATCTGGCTCAAAAGCGGCGCAGGCCTTGTCGAGCGCATCTAGGCTCTTGTCCAGATCTGAATCCGCATGTGCCGCGGAGAAGAACCGGCGCACATTCGGCAGCACGTAGACGCCATTGCGCAGGAGTTCGACGTCCA
>JANQIR010000101.1 GCA_028282065.1 Aestuariivirgaceae bacterium | reverse complement strand
TTGCCGTGGTCCCGCCTGCCGTGGTCCCGCCTTCCTCGTCGTCACCCGTGGTTGCGAAGCCGAAAGCGTCGCCGGCACATGCCACCACGACTTCATCCGGTGAAGCATCTGTCGGCTCATCTACATCTACAGGCGCAGTTACAGGCGCTGTGTTTCCGCCCCCACCATCTTCCGATGAACTTTCACTACTGGACGAACCGGGCGGATTTACACGGCTTGGAGTCGTTCCCGATCCGCCGCCGGTGACCGGTTCATTACCGATCGCCGCAAGACTGGAGGTTTCGTCGTCACCGCTGTTGGAGCTGGATGAACTGGTGCCGCCGCCGCCCGATGTGCTTTCGTCATCACCACCGCTGCTGGAACCTGACGTACTGCCGCCGGAACCGCCATTGCTGGAGCTGGATGAACTGGTGCCGCCGCCCGATGTGCTTTCGTCATCGCCGCTGGAGCTGGATGAACTGGTGCCGCCGCCACCTGATTCCGTATTGCTGGCGTTTTTTTCTTCCGCCTTTTTCTCCGCGTCTTTAAAGCCCTTTTCATTGTCAGCACTACTGGACTGAGTGTCCTTGCTGCTGTCAGATTTCTGAGTAGCTTGTGACATATTGCCTCCAACCTCAATGCACTATGTGCATCCAATACATCCAACGAACGTCGGAGCGTTCGTGGCCGCATACCCCGCCCGGCCTGTGGACCGACTCCACAGGATCAAATCTTCCCGCCAAAGTTCCTGACGCACCAGATATCCGCCGTCCGCGTCACAGGTCAGTGCGCCAACCGGCTAACGGTCTTTGCCCGGTTTGGTTGCCGGTCTCTTGTGCTTGTCGCTCGCCATCCGGTTGTCCTCCGTCAACTCTTCCCGGTGCATGTTGCAGCTCAGCTGCTGTTCTTGTTCTTGGTCGCCGCCCGGGATGGGGAATTTTGAATTATGGATTAATGCTATGGTAAGCGATAAATCAAATACAATCCGTACAAAATACTTATATTTATCTTGCAATATAGGTTTCGATACGTAGATATGTGGTTAAATGCGTACGTAGCGTGCCAAATTAGGGTAGCTTTGCGGTAAATTTGCCGCAGTCTTTTGCCTGTTTTTCCGCACGAAGCCACTCCGCCAAATGTTCGATACACTGTTCGTGCCGTCGCTTGGCATGATCACAATCTCGATCCGCCACAGTGGTTCAGTATAATCTAAAGATGCTCTAACGTTCCGGTGGGGTAGCAAGGCGGATCAATGGGGTGATTATGCCAATCTCAAGGCAGCCAAGAGTTGCGGCACGGCCCGCCGATTGGCGCTATCATGGCAGCTGAACGGGTGCGCTCCGTTCGCCTTATTGCGGCGATGAGCGTGGCCCACCTTCTGACCATGCTCGGATTTTCGGCGTTTCCGGCTTTGCTGCCGCAGTTCACCACGCTTTGGAGCATGGCGAGCATAGAGGCCGGAGGCATCAATTCAGCCCTGTTCGCCGGCTATACCTTGTCGGTCCCGATACTTGTAAGCCTGACCGATCGCTTTGATTCAAAACGAATTTATCTGGCTGGCGTGATTCTAGCGGTCGTCTCGCATGCCGGCTTCGCCATGTTTGCGCAAGGGCCGGTCACTGCGGCCCTGTTTAGTGCGCTTTATGGCATAGCTCTGGCCGGTGCCTACATGCCCGGCCTGCGCCTGTTGGGTGAACACCTGAGCGCCGAAGCCATGGCACGCGCGACGGGCTATTACACGTCCATGTTCAGCTTCGGTGCCGCTGTTTCCTATGTGCTGTCCGATCTGATCGCACAGATGGCCGGATGGATGATGGTATTTGCATTTGCTTCGGTTGCTGCTGGTCTGGCAGGTGTCATCGTTGCGTTTTTCGTGCCGCCAGCGCGGCCTGCGCCAGTGGATAGGACGTTACTTGAGCAGCTTGATCCGCGGCCGGCACTGCGCAACCGATCTGCGCTGGCCTATTCCATCTGCTACGGTCTGCATACGCTTGAACTGATGACAGTCAGGTCCTGGGTCGTGGCTTTTCTTGCCATGAGCGCGATGGCGACCGGTGGTGGTTCGACTGTTTGGACCCCAGCCGTGGTTGCCGCCGTTTTGACCGTGGTAGGTACGGCCGCGACGTTGGGCGGTAACGAAATGGCGATACGCATCGGCCGTCGCCGCTGGATCAATTTCGCCATGGTCTCGTCGGGGCTGATGGCTATCGCCGTCGCCGGATCCATGACGGTGTCCTACGCGCTGTGTGCCGTACTGGCCATTATGCACGGATTTGCCATCATGATGGATTCGGCAACTCTGACGGCAGGTGCTTTCGGGTCTGCCAAGCCGGAACAACGCGGGTTGACCATGGCGGTCCATTCGACCATTGGCTTTGCCGGCGCGATCGCCGGGCCTTTTCTTTTCGGAGCTATCGTCGACCTCTTCGGAACAGCCTCCGAGACAGGTTGGATGTTTGCCTACGCGCACGTCGCACTGATTGTCTGCGCCGGTCCGCTGGTGCTCCGCTGGCTGCACCCGCAAGCCTTGCCGGGCGATAAGAAGAGCTAAGCGCTCGGACCTGCTCACACCGCGGGGCCGGGCAGGGCAGAGGCCGGCACACCGCTTGCCTCTTCGAACAGCCACGCCCTGAATGCCGCGATATTGGGTTCATCTGCCCTTTCTTCCAGGCAAACGACATAGAAAGCGAAATCTGCCTTCAGTTTCAGGTCAAAGGGCGCAACCAGGCGCCCGGAATCAATGTCGGCCTGGGCAAGCACGGTACGACCGAGCACCACGCCGGCTCCGCTGACGGCCGCGTCGATCGCGTGGTCCGCAACGTTGAAATGCAATCCCGACCTGTCGGGATCCACACCCTGAACCCCCGCCTTGTCCAGCCAGGCGCGCCAGTCGTGAAGGAAGAACACGCCAATGTGTGTGTCATCGTGGATCAGTGTGTGCTTGGCCAGATCTTCGGGCGTGCGCAGTGCCTTGTCACCACTCAGTAACGACGGTGCGCACAGCGGGGTGACATATTCGTCCTGTAGTTTTATGGATCGGTGGCCGGGATAATTGCCGGGCCCAAATCGGATTGCCACGTCGATGTCTTCCACGGCCAGGTTTGACGGCCGGATGCTTGCCGAAACCCGCGCGTCGATCTCCGGGTGCTTGGCAATGAATCGGTATAGCCGCGGCGTCAGCCACTTTGCGGTGAAGGCCGGCCCGGCGGTGACCACAAGCACATTGCTGGATCTGCGCCGGGCGAGCTGGCGCATGGTCTGCTGCAGCCGGTCAAACCCTTCGCGGATGCCTGGCGCGATGATCTGGCCATGTTCGGTCAGCTCCACGGCCCGGTTCAGGCGCCGGAACAGTTTCAGGCCGAGATGGTCCTCAAGTTGCCGGATCTGATAGCTCAGTGCGGCTGGAGTGACGTGCAACTCCTCCGCAGCCTTTTGGAAACTCATGTGCCGTGAGGCGGCTTCGAACGCTCTCAGGGAATTCAGCGGTGGCAGGCGGTCCGGCATGTCTTTCAATTCAAATTTCTTTATCTGAATTTATAGGATAACTCGTTTGTCGGACACAAGGGAAGGGATTATGTTAGGCGCATCAACGGATCAGGACATCAATATCAAACACCGGATGAACACCCATAAAACGGATGTTTGATCATAAAATCAAGGAAATACCCATGTTTAGCGATGCAGAATATCAAGATCGAATCCAATTCTACGTTCAGCGTGGCCGGTTGGAGCGATCTTTGGCATTTCATGCTGCCTTGACGGCGGTAGTCGGGCAAATCAAGAAAATTTTTACCAATACGCATAAGGTCCCGGCCATGGGAAAGGCGGCAGGACAAGGTTGCTGAACGGATACGGTTTGTCCTCGCAAAGGCCGGTGCAAGTGCCCCTCCCGCTTGCGCCGGCCAGTTGTTTCAGGCGATGGATCGGAAGGCCAGCGCCAACCGCTCAATACCTTTTTCCAACTCTGCATCCGATGTCGCGAATGATAGGCGGATGCATTTGCTGTCGCCGAACGCCGATCCTGGCACGGTCGCCACGTGGTGAGCATCCAGCAACCAGTCGCACAGGTCGTCGACTGTTTTCAGGCTATGGTTGCCGGCTGTTTTTCCCAAATGCCGGCTGACATCGGGAAACACATAGAACGTGCCCTGCGGCGGGTGGACATCCAGTCCATCGATCGCCTTCAGCCCGGCCAGAACCAACTCTCTGCGGGTGCGATAGGATTCC
>JANQIR010000097.1 GCA_028282065.1 Aestuariivirgaceae bacterium | reverse complement strand
ATGCCGTGTGTCCCGGTTTCACCGAAACGGACCTGCTGGAGGCCTCTCTCGACGCCATCGCCAACACGAGCGGGCGCAGCCGGGAAGATGCAAGACAGCAGCTGGCGTCCGGCAATCCGCAAGGCCGGTTCGTGACACCGCATGAGGTGGCTGCGGCCGTCGTCTGGCTAGCCCTGCCGTCATCCGGCTCCGTCACCGGTCAGGCAATTTCCATTTCGGGAGGTGAAGTCTCATGACACTCGAACAGGATCTGCGTGATGCGAGCGATGATCTGGAAACCACCGAAGGCGATGGCAAGCGCGAGCTGCGGCTGTGGCTGCGCATACTGGCCTGCACCAACCTGATCGAGGCGCAGGTGCGTGCGCGGTTGCGCGACCGGTTCAACACCACGCTGCCGCAGTTCGACTTGATGGCGCAACTTGACCGCGGGCCGGAAGAAGGCCTGTCGATGGGCGCGCTGGGCGAGCGGATGATGGTGTCGGCCGGCAATGTGACCGGCATTACCGACCGGCTCGAGCGCGAAGGCCATGTGGAGCGGGTGCGCTCCACGAAAGACCGGCGCAGCCAGTATGTCCGGCTGACGCCCAAAGGACGGCGGGAA
Organism: Aestuariivirgaceae bacterium; assembly: GCA_028282065.1. Lineage (GTDB taxonomy): Bacteria > Pseudomonadota > Alphaproteobacteria > Rhizobiales > Aestuariivirgaceae > JANQIR01. The sequence goes on along the minus strand of JANQIR010000097.1, from coordinate 7,703 downwards.
TTCGCCACCATGGCGCGCGAACACGAAAGCTGGATCACGGCCATGTTCCAAAAGATGAAGGGCGACGAACAGGAGCGGCTGTTCGAACACCTCGCCCGGCTGAAGCGGTCCGTGACGTCCACCCAGAATGGCGAAGGGCCAGACCATGACTGATTTGACGAGCTACGAGGCGGAGCACTTTCTTTGGCAGGTTGACGGAAAGGTCGCGGTCATCACGCTGAACCGGCCGGAGCGCAAAAACCCACTCACCTTCGAGTCCTATGCTGAACTGCGCGACCTGTTTCATGCGCTGAAACGCGACAACGCGATCAAGGCGGTGGTGATCACCGGGGCGGGCGGCAATTTCTGCTCAGGCGGTGATGTGTTCGAAATCATCGAGCCGCTGACCAGGATGGCGATGCCGGAGCTGTTGAAGTTCACCCGTATGACCGGCGCGGTGGTGAAGAACATGCGAGCGTGCCCGCAACCGGTCATCGCGGCGGTGGAAGGGGTCTGCGCCGGCGCCGGCGCCATCCTCGCCATGGCGTCCGACATGCGCATCGGCACGGCTGACACAAAGACCGCTTTCCTGTTCAACCGGGTTGGGCTGGCCGGATGCGACATGGGCGCATGCTCCATCCTGCCGCGCATCATCGGCCAGGGCCGGGCCTCGGAACTTCTTTATACGGGCCGCTCGATGTCCGGTGAGGAGGGCGAACGCTGGGGTTTCTTCAACCGGCTGACCGCTCCGGGAGAGACCCTGGACGCGGCCCGCGAGATGGCCACGAAGCTTGCCGCCGGGCCGACCTTCGCAAACGCCATGACCAAAACGATGCTGCACCGCGAATGGAATATGGACGTGGACGGCGCCATCGATCTGGAAGCCGAGGCGCAGGCGATCTGCATGACGACCAACGACTTCACCCGGGCGTTCAACGCCTTCGCGGCCAAGCAGAAACCGGTGTTCGAGGGCGACTGATCATGGCCGACAAAACATTCCTCGACTGGCCGTTTCTGGAAAACAGCCACCGTGAGCTGGCCGAAGACATCGATGCCTGGGCGGCAGGTCACGTTTACCGGATGGTCGACGATCACCAGGACCCGGACGGCGCCTGCCGGAAACTGGTGAAAGGCCTCGGCGAGGCGGGATTCCTGACACTGTGCGTGCCCGCGCCACATGGCGGCAGGCATGGGCAGCTGGACGTGCGGTCCTTATGTATCGCGCGCGAAACACTGGCCCGCTATGACGGTCTGGCCGATTTCGCATTCGCAATGCAGGGTCTCGGGTCGGGACCGATCTCGCTTTTCGGTACGGACGAGCTCAAGCAGCGCTATCTTCCCGCCGTGGCACGCGGCGAAGCCATCGGCGCCTTCGCGCTTACGGAGCCCGACTCGGGTTCCGACGTGGCGGCGATCTCCACGACCGCCAGGGCGGACGGCAACGAATTCGTGCTCGATGGGGCCAAGACCTGGATCTCAAACGGAGGGATCGCCGATCAATATGTCGTCTTCGCCCGGACCGGCGAGGCAGAAGGTGCACGCGGCCTGTCGGCCTTCGTCGTGGACGCAGGCACGCCAGGCTTCGAGGTTACCGAGCGGATCGACGTGATCGCGCCGCACCCGCTCGGCAAGCTGGAGTTTGACGGGTGCCGTATTCCGGCCAGCAACCGGCTCGGCGAAGGCGGCGACGGCTTCAAGATCGCCATGGCGACGCTGGACGTTTTCCGAACCACCGTCGGCGCGGCAGCACTGGGCTTTGCGCGGCGCGCCCTGGATGAAGCGGTCTCATGGTCGACCCGGCGCCGGATCTTCGGCGAGCCCCTGTCGGAACTTCAGATGACACAGGCCAAGATCGCCCATATGGCGACGTCCATCGATGCGGCGGCCCTGCTGATCTACCGCGCGGCCTGGACCAAAGACCGGCGCGCACCGCGCATTACCCGTGAAGCCGCCATGGCCAAGATGTTCGCCACCGAGCAGGCGCAGCAGATTATCGACCAGGCATTACAGCTGCATGGCGGAGAGGGCGTGCGCTCCGGCGTCAAGGTCGAACAGCTCTATCGCGATATCCGGGCGCTGAGAATCTACGAGGGCGCGACGGAAGTGCAGCAGATCATCATCGCCCGCGAAACACTGAAAGCATACGGAGGCTGACATGCTTGGCCCGACCGCCCATAGAGATACGTTTACAAGGGACAATCTGCCGGCCCGGGAGCTGTGGCCGGACCTTGTGCTGGATCTGCCGGAATATCAATATCCGGAGTATCTCAACGCCGCTGTCGAACTGACCGACCGCATGGTCGAGAAGGGCTTCGGCGATCATACGGCGCTGATCGGCAATGGCCGCCGGCGCACCTACAAGGAGCTGGCCGACTGGTCGAACCGGCTGGCCAATACGCTGGTGGACGATTTCGGCGTCAGGCCCGGCGAGCGGGTGATGATCCGCTCGGGCAACAATCCGGCCATGGTGGCCGCCTGGCTGGCGGTCACCAAGGCAGGCGCGGTTGCCGTCAATACCATGCCGCTGCTCAGGGCCGGCGAACTTGGCAAGATCGCCGACAAGGCCGAGATCCGCCACGCATTGTGCGACAGCCGCATGCTGGACGAACTGGCGGCCTCAGCCAAAACCAACAGGTTCCTCGAAGCGGTCATCCCGTTCGATGGCACGCACAACCACGATGCCGAGCTCGACCGCGCCGCGCTCAGCAAGCCGGTGACCTTCGATGCGGTGCAGACCGGCCGGGACGATGTCGCCCTTTTGGGCTTCACATCCGGCACGACGGGCGAACCCAAGGCGACCATGCACTTCCACCGCGACCTGCTGGTCATTGCAGACGGCTATGCCAAATCGGTGTTGCAGGTCACGCCAGACGATGTGTTCGTGGGATCGCCACCGCTGGCCTTCACATTCGGCCTCGGCGGACTGGCGATCTTCCCGCTGCGATTCGGCGCAACGGCCACCTTGCTGGAAGATGCCTCGCCGGCCAACATGATCGACATCATCGAGACCTACAAGGCAACCATCTGCTTCACCGCGCCGACCGCCTACCGGGCGATGATGGCCGCCATGGACGACGGCGCCGACCTGTCGAGCCTGCGCCTGGCCGTGTCGGCTGGCGAAACCCTGCCGGCCGCCGTTTACGAGGAATGGACCACCAAGACCAGCAAACCGATCCTGGACGGTATCGGTGCAACGGAGCTCCTGCACATCTTCATCACCAACCGGGTCGAGGACGCTAAGGCCGGGGCAACCGGCACGCCGGTTGCTGGTTATGAGGCGAAGATCGTCGACGACGACATGAACGATGTGCCCGCGGGGACCGTCGGCAAACTTGCGGTGCGCGGGCCGACCGGCTGCCGCTACCTGGCAGACGAGCGGCAGGAAAACTATGTGCGCGACGGCTGGAACATCACCGGCGATGCTTTCATCATGGATGAAGGCGGCGTGTTCCACTTCGTCGCCCGGGCCGACGACATGATCATTTCGGCGGGTTACAACATCGCCGGACCTGAGGTCGAGAACGCCCTGCTCAGCCATCCGGACGTGGCCGAATGCGCGGTGATCGGCGCGCCGGACGAAACGCGCGGCCAGATCGTCAAGGCGTTCGTCGTGGCAAGAGAGGGTACGGACACCGGCAGCGACCAGGTCAAGGCGCTGCAGGACCACGTCAAGCAGACCATCGCTCCTTACAAATATCCGCGCGCCATCGAATGGGTCGATACCCTGCCCAAGACGCAGACCGGCAAGCTGCAACGCTTCCGGCTCAGGGATTGAACGGACATTTCAATCAATCAGAACATATGAGGGACAAAGCCGATGCATGAGACCGTCAATCCTCCAGGATGGCCGCGGCCCAAAGGGTATTCCAACGCCGTGATCGCCACCGGTAAGAGTGTTCATGTCGCCGGCCAGATCGGCTGGAATGCGCAGGAGCAGTTCGAAAGCGATGACTTCACGGGTCAGGTGCGCCAGGCGCTGTCCAACATCGTGGCGGTCCTCGATGCCGCCGGCGCCAAGCCGGAACACATTGTCCGCATGACCTGGTATGTGACCGACAAGAGAGAGTATCTCGACAATCTGGCGGCCGTTGGCGAGGCCTATCGCGATCTCATCGGCAAGGTGTTCCCGGCGATGACGCTGGTCCAGATCGCCGCGCTGGTGGAAGACCGGGCGAAAGTGGAAATCGAGGTCACCGCGGCCATTCCGGCAGGCTGACCGGATCACAAGTCCAAACGATCCTTGACTCTTTTGCCGGCAACGGCAGATTGTCCGGCCATGAGCTTACCGCGCGTTCTCACCATCGGCTCCGCCATGGTGGACATCATCACCATCATTGCCGACAGCGATGTGGAACGGGTCACCTTCCACAACGCTACGACGTCCTTTCTACTGGTCGAACCTGGCCGCAAGATCGAGGCCGAGGAGATCACCATCCATATCGGCGGCGGGGCGGTGAATGTCGCGGTGTCCATGCGCCGGCTGGGCTGCGGCGTGGATGTCCTGTCGAAGCTCGGACGCGATCTCAATGCGGACCGGATCCGCAGGCTGTTCATGGCGGAAGGCCTGGGACAGGACGAACTGCTGGTGAGCGAAACCGATCCGACCGGATCGGCGGTGATGATCGCGTCGCATGACCGCGACGCCGCCATTTATACGCAGCGCGGCGCCAACACCTCCCTCAGACCGGAGGAAGTCCAGGCCATCGATATGGCAGCCTACGACACGGTCTATATCTCGCCACTGTCCAAAGCCTCTGCGGAGTGCTTCACCGTCGCGGCATCGCAAGCCGCGCAGGCCGGCTGCTTTACCGTCGCGACACCGGGAATCCGGCAAATCACCACACGCTCGCCGGACCTCCTGAACGCCATGGGCTCGCTGGATCTTCTTGTCATGAATGCGCACGAGGCGGCGGCTCTGGTGCCGTCGGTCATGGCACACTGCCAGCAATGCGCGGTTCCGATTCGCAACGGCAACGATCGTCCCGCCGAGATGCCTGAGCGGTTGCGCAAGGGCCTGAAACTGCAGGACGAATTCATCCCGCTGGAATGGCTGATGGCAGCACTGCACGGGCTTGGCCTGAAGTGGTTCGCCATGACAGATGGGCGTAACGGATCTTATCTGTGCGATGGCGAAACCATCCGGCACTGTCCGGTCCTCGAAGTTGAGGTCATGGGCACCGCCGGTGCCGGCGATGCCTTTTGCTCGACGCTTGCCTATGGTCTCAGCACCGGAACGGAACCGGAGCTGGCGATGCGGCGGGCAGCGGCAAATTCCGCCTCGGTGGTGAGCCATGCCGACACTCAGACCGGCCTGAAACCGGCGAACGAACTGGACCGCATGATCGAGGCGGCCGGCGGTCTCGATATGACGTCGTGGCCGGTTTAGGGTTTTTTGTGTTCTCAGTAAATCACCCCCAGCCCACGCCCCCTCCCAGCGCTACTGCTGCAATTGCGGCAGGTCCTCGAACAGGGCCAGGGCTTGCGGGTTTGCCAGGGCCTCGACGTTCTTCACTTCGCGGCCATGAACCACATCGCGCACTGCCAGTTCGGTGATCTTGCCCGACTTGGTGCGGGGAATATCCGCAACCGCAACGATGCGCGCCGGAACATGGCGTGGCGATGCACCTGTCCTGATCTGCTGGCGAATGCGTTTTTCCAGATCTTCATCAAGCGAAACACCGTCCGCCAGCCGGACAAACAGCACAATACGCACATCGCTGTCCCAGTCCTGGCCGATGGCGAGCGCCTCGATCACCTCGGGGATCTGCTCCACCTGCGCGTAGATCTCCGCTGTGCCGATCCGTACACCGCCAGGGTTCAAAGTGGCGTCCGAACGGCCATGGATGACCATGCCGCCATGCGGCGTCCATTCGGCAAAGTCGCCGTGGCACCAGATATTGTCGAAGCGGGCGAAATAGGCGTTGTGGTATTTCTCTCCGCCCGGATCGTTCCAGAACATGATCGGCATGGACGGGAAGGCGTTGGTGCATACAAGCTCACCTTTTCCCGCGGGCATCGGCCTGCCGTCCTCATCGAAGACGTCCATGTCCACGCCGACCTGCTTGCCCTGGATTTCGCCACGCCAGACGGGGTCAAGCGGATTACCCCCGACGAAGCATCCGCAAAGATCCGTGCCGCCGGACATGGAGGCAAGGTGAATGTCCGGCTTGATGCTGTCATAGACGAAATCGAAGCTTTCCGGCGCAAGCGGCGAGCCTGTCGACAGCATGGTGTGGATGGTCGACAGATCGTGGGTCTCGCAAGGCCGCCAGCCGGTCTTCTTGACCGCGTCGATGTATTTCGCCGAGGTGCCGAAGATCGTCATGCCTTCATTGTCGGCAAAGTCGAACATGGCCTTTTCGTCCGGGTAGAAGGGCGAGCCGTCATAGAGCAGCAGGGTGCAGCCGCAGGCCAGACCGGTGGTCAGCCAATTCCACATCATCCAGCCGCAGGTCGTGAAGTAGAACAGCTTGTCATCAGGCTTTACATCGTTGTGGAGCTGCAGCTCCGTGAGGTGCTTCAGAAGCACGCCGCCTGCCTGATGCACGATGCATTTCGGCACGCCGGTGGTGCCGGAGGAAAACAGAATATAGAGCGGATGTCCGAAGGGCAGCTGCTCGAAGTGCGGATCGCGCACCTGGTAGGGCGCCTGATAGTCCTTGAGCGTGACGGCCCGGTCGAGCTTTGCAGCCGCTGCATCCGCCGTTCCGGTGTAGTCCACGACAACCACCTGCTGCACGCTTGGCAATTCGGCCAGAACCGCCTCGATCTTGTCCGATATGCCGAAGGTCTTGCCGTTGTAGTGATAACCATCGCAGGTGATGAGGATGCGCGGTTCGATCTGGCCGAAACGATCGAGAATGCCGCGTTCGCCGAAATCCGGCGAGCAGGATGACCAGACAGCCCCGAGCGATGCGGCAGCCAGGAACGCCATCATGGTTTCCGGCATGTTCGGCATGACCGCGCAGACCCGATCGCCGGCCCGGACCCCTTGCGCCTGCATTGCCTGCTGGATGCGCGAAACCGTCTCGTTGAGCTCGCGCCAGGTGACGGTGCGCGATACCTTGTCTTCGCCGCGAAACACCATGGCAACCGTGTCGTCCGCCTTCACCAGAAGGTTCTCGGCGAAGTTCAAACGGGCATCGGGAAAGAACGCCGCTCCAGGAATTTTGTCTGCGTCCTTTAAGACGATATCACCGCGTGTTTGGGCCTTCACATTGCAAAAATCCCAGACTGCGGACCAGAATTCCTCCGGGCGATTCACCGAATAGGCGTGCAAGTCATCAAATCCGCTCAATTCCGCCTTATGGACCTGATTCAGCACACTCATGAAGCGCGCCATATTGGAGTTCTCTTTGCGTTGTTCAGAAGGTGTCCATAAGGGTCGTTCGGTCATATCTGTCGTCTTTCGTCCTGGCGGTTCTTATTCGTGGACTCCTGCGCGAGATCGCCGCCGCGGTCAAGTGAACCGGACACGTGCTCAAAAGGTTCAATGGGATGGCAACGGTTACGGCAAACACGACGATTGCCTCCTGTGATAAGATTCGCACGAACGAATCAGCCCTTCATTCAAAGGAGCGCAAGGTCCAGCCGTGAAACGAACCCTGATATTCCTGAGCGTGCTCGGCATTATCGTGGCCGGCGCCGTGGCGGCCGTTTATATCGTCATCAACCCGTCTTTCGTAGCAGGACAGCTGCAATCGGCGGTGAAAGAGTCCACAGGC
>JANQIR010000071.1 GCA_028282065.1 Aestuariivirgaceae bacterium | reverse complement strand
CATGAAGTGCGACAAGATCATCGAGATCCCCAACGCCAGCGATATCCACGGCCTCAGGCCGCAGAAATATCCGCGCACCGGCTATGTCTTCGCCAATGGCGAACACCGCATCCCTCTGCCGAATGACGGCATGGTTCTGGACAAACCGGATGACTACGTCGCAATCTTCTCCGCCATCGATGGCGACACCATGAAGGTCGCCTGGCAGGTTATCGTCGACGGCAATCTGGACAACTGCGATGCGGACTATCAGGGCAAGTACGCGTTCTCGACCTGCTACAACTCAGAAGAAGGCGTCACCCTCGCGGAGATGACCGAAAGCGATACCGACTGGGCTGTCATCTTCAACATCAAGCGCATCGAGGAAGGCGTAAAAGCAGGCGACTTCAAGGAGTACAACGGCGTACCCGTCCTTGATGGCCGCAAGGGATCGAAATACACAGCCTATGTGCCGATCCCCAACAGTCCGCACGGCTGCAACACCGCGCCGGATGGCAAGCATGTGGTGATCAACGGCAAGCTGTCTCCAACCGTCACGGTAATGGACGTCACCAAGATCGACGCGATCTTCGAAAACGGCGCCGATCCAAGGTCCTGCGTTGTCGCAGAACCTGAGCTGGGCCTCGGGCCCTTGCACACGGCCTTCGACGGCAAGGGCAATTGCTACACGACCCTCTTCCTCGACAGCCAGATGGCAAAGTGGAACATGGACCTGGCCATCCGTAAGTATGCCGGTGAGGATGTCGACCCGATCCTGGCCAAGACCGATGTGCAATATCAGCCGGGACACAATCACTCGACCATGGGCGAAACCAAGGAGGCCGACGGCAAGTGGCTGATCTCGCTCAACAAGTTCTCCAAGGACCGGTTCCTCAATGTCGGCCCCTTGAAGCCGGAGAACGAGCAGCTGATCGACATTTCTCTCGATCAGCCGGTTGTTGTGCATGATGGCCCGACCTTTGCGGAGCCGCATGACTGTATTCTGGTGCACCGTTCAAAGGTGAACCCCCTGTCGATCTACAAGCGTGACGATCCGATCTGGGAAGATGCACGCAAGCAGGCCGAAGCAGACGGTGTCGACCTTGAGGCAGCCGAGGATATTATCCGCGACGGCAACAAGGTCAGGGTCTACATGCACTCCGCCGCACCGAACTTCTCGCTGGAGAGCTTTACGGTCAAGCAGGGTGACGAGGTGACGCTCATTCTCACCAATATCGACGATGTCGATGACCTGACCCACGGCTTCACCCTGGGCAACCATGGCATCGCCTTCGAGGTTGGCCCGCAAGCGACGGCCTCGGTCACGTTCGTGGCAAACCGGCCCGGTGTTCACTGGTACTATTGCCAGTGGTTCTGCCACGCTCTGCACATGGAAATGCGTGGCCGTATGCTGGTCGAACCCAGGGCAAGCTGATGCTGCCGCGCGTCCGGAAATACACCTGCATGGCCGTCGCGCCGCTGTTGTGCGCCGTTGCGGCGGCGGATGCCTGGAGCCGGGACCTCTTTGTCCCGGCCTCTCCGGATGCGCTGCAGATAACAATCGACAAGGCCGGGCCGGGTGATGTCATCCGGCTCGGTGCCGGCAAACACACCGGACCAATTGTCTTGAAATTTCCCATGTCGATTGAGGGTGAACCGGGTGCAGCCATTGACGGTGGCAAGACGGGTTCTGTGATTACCGTCGACGCTCCCGATGTGACGGTTTCAGGCATTACAATTACAGGTTCGGGATCATCTCACGAGGCCCGCGATTCCGGTATCAAGCTGACACGCAAAGCCCTTCGCGCGAGCGTCACAGACAATCGCCTGGAAGGCAACTTGGTCGGCATCGACATCCGCGGTGCAAAGGATGCCCTGGCAAAGGCCAACACGATCATCGGCCGCCGCGGTCACCGGGTTAACCAGCGCGGCAACGGCATCTATGTCTGGAACGCGCCGGGAGCCATCGTCGAGGACAACGACGTGCGCTACGGCCGTGACGGGATTTTCGTCAATACCAGCCGCAAGAACATCTTCCGCAACAACACCTTCCGCGACCTGCGCTTTGCCGTGCACTACATGTATGCCAACAAAAGCGAGGTCTCCGGAAACATCTCGCGCGGCAATCACATCGGCTACGCGCTGATGTTCTCCAAGGACCTGGTTATCAGGGACAATATCTCTGACGGCGACCGCGATCACGGCATCATGCTGAACTATGCCAACAAGGCGCAGGTTAAGGGCAACCACGTAAACGGCGCCCACAAATGCGTCTTCATCTACAACGCCAATAAGAACACCATCTCCGGCAACCGCTTCGAGCGCTGCGGCATCGGTATCCATTTTACCGCCGGATCCGAACGCAACCGGATGAGTGAAAACGCCTTTATCGGCAATCGCACTCAGGTGAAATATGTCGGCTCGCGCTGGCTCGACTGGAGCGCCGATGGCCGGGGCAACTATTGGAGCGACCACGTCGCCTACGACATCAACGGTGACGGCCTGGCAGACTCGGCATACCGGCCGAACGACGTCATGGACAACATCCTTTGGAGCCAGCCGGCCACGCGGCTGCTGCTCGGTTCGCCTGCAGTGCAGCTGATCCGCTGGACCCAGTCACGGTTCCCTGCCCTGTTTCCGGGCGGCGTGATCGATACCAAACCATTGATAAGGCCCATCGCGGGCTTGCGCGAGCGCAGGAAAGATCAGCCATGAACCCGGCGGTGCGCATTGATCATGTTACCAAGCGCTATGGCGCAATCGCTGCAGTCGACGGCGTATCACTCAACCTGGCCGCAGGCGAGACCTTGGCACTGCTTGGACCGAACGGCGCCGGCAAATCGACCCTGATCAAAATGATCCTCGGCCTGACCGATCCAAGCGATGGCAACATAGAGGTTCTTGGCAGCCCGCCCGGCAGTCACGCAGCGCGCCAATCCGCCGCTTATCTGCCTGAGAACGTGATCTTTCACAAATCTCTGACCGGCCACGAACAGTTGACGATGTTCGCCCGCCTCAAGGGGCAACCGAAGGCGAGCGTGCAACATCTGCTCGAACGGGTCGCACTGGCAGAGGCCATGCATGCCCGTATTGGCACCTATTCCAAGGGCATGCGTCAAAAACTCGGCCTGGCGCAGGTCCTGCTGGGACAACCCAAGATCGCCATTCTGGACGAGCCGACCAGCGGCCTGGATCCCTTGTCGCGCGAAATGTTCTACCGGATGATTTCCGAGCTCGCAGGTGCCGGTTGCGCTGTCCTGCTGTCCTCACATGCGCTGACCGAACTGGAGGCACGCACTGACCGCATCGCCATATTGCGGCGCGGCAAGCTCGTCGCCTGCGACCGGCTGAGCGCGTTGCGCGCGGCGGCCGGGTTGCCGGTCAGGCTGAGGGTCGAGATCAGGAACGGCCAGGCCGATGATGTCGCCAGCAAACTCGGCGGCCAAAGGGTCAATGGCCAGGCCGTGGAGCTGGTGTGCGAGGCACGTGACAAGGTGGCCCGGCTGGCCGATGTCACCAGGCTGGGCCGGACTGTTGCGGATATCGATGTGGTCCCACCGAGCCTTGAGGATGTCTACCGCTACTACAGCGCCGCACAAAACGAGGGCAAAACATCATGATACGCTCAAGCGTTACCATCGCCGTAGCGGAGCTGAAGATCGCCTATCGCAATCAGTGGGTCGTGACGGCTGTTGCGCTCATGACGCTATTCGGCCTGATCCTGGCCTTTGCAGGCTCAGCCCCGGCAGGCACGCTTGGTGTCGATCGCCTGACGCTAACGGTCTCCAGTCTGGCAACGCTATGTGTCTACCTTGTTCCGCTCATAGCCCTGCTGTTGTCCTATGACGGGTTCGCCGGCGAGGCCGAGCGCGGATCCCTACCGCTCCTGTTCACCTATCCGGCCAGCAGGTTCGCACTTTTGGCGGGCAAATATCTGGCGCAGCTGGTCATCCTGGCAATTGCCGTGTTCGCCGGATTTGGCATCACAGCAGGTGTGGTCTGGTCGGTGGACGGCGGTTCTTCGGACGGCTTTGCGCTATTGTTCCGCCTGCAATGGAGCGCGACGCTGCTCGGTGCGGGCTTTCTCGCGCTTGGCGCTGCCTTGAGTGCCGCAAGCCGGCAGACCGGTACGGCGGCAAGTCTGGCCATCGCCGTGTGGCTGCTTGCCGTGGTCATGTATGATGTCGGACTGCTCGGCGCTGTGGTGGCCGACGATGGCGGAACATTCACGAAGTCAGTATTTCCCTGGCTGCTGCTGGCCAATCCGACCGATGCCTTCAGGCTGTTCGTTCTGCAGGCCGTGGATGCCACGGTGCCCGGGACCGGTCCGCAAGCAGCCGTTCAGATGCTGGATGTGCCGGCATTTGTGCCTGTCGCCATCATGACGGCATGGGTCATCGTGTTTCTGGCTCTCGCATTGGCATCCCTAAGGAGGGCGGAAGGATGATTATTCGCCTGATTACACTTCTCATGCTGGCTACGGCTTTGTCTGCCTGCAATGAGGCTGATACTTCCGTCACTCCCAAGCCGGTTGCCCTGACCGAAGACGCGGTCGGACATTACTGCCAGATGACGGTGCTGCATCACCCCGGGCCCAAGGCACAGGTACATTTGTCCGGTCATGAAAACCCGCTGTTCTTTACCCAGATACGTGACGCGATCGCGTATCAGCGCATGCCCGAAAAATCCGCGGCCATCACCGCCATCTACGTCAACGATATGGGCACTGCAAAGACCTGGGAACACCCCGGCAACACCAACTGGATCACCGCGAAGAGCGCGTTCTACGTTACCGGAAGCAGCAAGCGCGGAGGTATGGGCGCGCCGGAAATCGTTCCCTTTGCGCTGAAGAGTGACGCCGCCGACTTTGCTGGCAAACATGGCGGCAAGGTGATCGGATACACGGACATCACCGACCAAATGGTTCTGTCCCCCGTGGAGATCGAAATTCCCAAACCCGTCGAGAACACCGGTCATCAACAACACAAAAACCACGGGTCACACGAAGGCCAGGGGTCACATGGATCTCACGGATCACATGGAACACACGGGAAAACCAGCGAATGACCCCCCTCACCCGCCGCAGGTTCGTGACCATAGCTGCCTGCGCGGCCGCCGGGCCGGGTCCGGTATCGGCAAGATCGGTCCAGCCGTACACCTGGGCAGGAACGGCACTTGGTGCGCGAGCCTCGATCCGGCTGGATACGGCAGACCGGGAACAGGCCCGGGAGGTTATCAGCCTGTGCGTGGCCGAGGTAGACCGGCTGGAGTCGCTGTTCTCGCTTTACCGCACGAACAGTGCTCTGTCGGTGCTGAACCGGCGCGGCGGATTGACGGGCCCGGCGCCGGAATTACTGGAACTGTTGTCACTTGCGCACGCGGTTCACCTGACCACAGAAGGTGCGTTCGATCCATCCGTGCAGCCGGTTTGGGCGGCACTGGCGCGCTTGCATGCCACTACGCGGCCGAACACGGATACGGCGCTCGGCGCACTGGAGGATGCCGCACGCAGGGTCGGGTTCGGCGATGTCCGGTTCAGTGCGGGTGAAGTCCGGTTTCTCAGGCCCGGCATGGCGCTGACCCTTAACGGCATCGCACAGGGCTTTGTGACCGATCGCATAGCAGCACTGCTACAGCGAGAAGGGCTGAACAACGTTCTTGTACACATGGGCGAGACACGTGCCCTCGGTAGCCGGGCCGATGGTTCCAGCTGGCGCGTGGGCGTGCGGGCGCCCACCGGAGCACGGCAGCCTATGCGCACCATCTCCATCCGGGATCGCGCGTTGGCAACCTCAGCCACTCTTGGCACCACCTTCAGCTCGCAAGGACGCAGGATCGGCCATATCATCGATCCAAGGTCCGGG
>JANQIR010000069.1 GCA_028282065.1 Aestuariivirgaceae bacterium | reverse complement strand
ACCGGACCTTTACGCCGGAATTCAGAAACAGGCTGGATGCCGTTGTTGGTTTCGGCCATCTGCCACCGGGGGTCGTGCGTCAAGTCGTACAGAAATTTGTGCTGCAGCTTGAGACCCAGCTCATAGAGCGGCAGGTCAATATCGAGCTTTCCGAAGAGGCGGCCGATTGGCTTGCAAAGATCGGATATGACGAGCAAATGGGTGCGCGGCCTTTGGCGCGGGTGATACAGGAGAAAATCAAGAAGCCCCTGGCAGATGAAGTCCTGTTTGGTCGGCTGTCAAGCGGCGGCACCGTGCGGGTGTTGCTCGACACCGCTGATAGTGGTGAAGAAGAGCTTGTCTTCCAGTACCTGTCGCGCGATCAGGAAAAGGCGCTTCCCAAGCCGGTTGAGCGAAAGGCGCTGCCGCGTAAATCCAGCAAGCCGCGCTCAGGTGGCGGCCCGAAGAAAGGCAAATCGAAGCCGCGCCGAAAACCGGAACCGGCGTAGTCGAGCCCGTTCGATCGGGTTGGCGCCTACGCTTGTCCGATCACACCGCGGATCTTTTCCGCGTGCTCTTTCAGTGTGTCCTGATCGGCCAATTCGCCGGTGTGCGGGCGCAGCTTCACGCCCTCATGGCGCGGCAGCACGTGAACGTGGGTGTGAAATACGACCTGGCCGCCGGCACCTTCGTTGAACTGCTGGATCGTTATACCATCAGCGCCAAACGCCGTCTTTAAAGCATGGGCGATCTTTTGCACCGTTGCCATAACGGCCGTCATATCGTCGACGGAGATGTCAAAAATGTTCCGGGAGGGGGCTTTGGGGATGACTAGTACGTGCCCATCGATGCGTGGCATTATATCCATGATGGCAATGGTGCTGTCGTCTTCATAGACTTTGTGGCTGGGCAGTTCACCGCGCAGCACTTTCGCAAACACGTTCTCGGTATCGTATTCGACCATGGTTTCCCTCAAGGGTTGGAACAAGCTTTGTGGGTATCGCAGTTTGCCGGTCAGGCCAAGACCGAGGGGTGTCAAAAACCATCCTCTTCTTCCGATTCATGTGAAGATCGGAACGGGGAAAGGCGCGATAGGGCTCTGCCATGCTCTGCCACCGCGTTGCGCTCATGCTCCAGATAGTCTTCTACAGCTTTGGACAGCCGCGGGTCTGAGAGGTAATGCAGGCTATGCGTCAGGACCGGCAAATAGCCGCGTGCCAGCTTATGCGGGCCTTGCGCGCCGGCCTCGACGCGGGAAAGTTTGTTGGCAATAGCAAAATCCATTGCCTGGTAGTAGCAGGTGTCGAAGTGAAGGCAATCATGATGCTCGATCGCGCCCCAGTTGCGGCCATATAGGGCATCCCCGCCGATGAAGTTCAGCGCAGCGGCAATGTAGCGGCCGGCCCGGCTCACCATGACAAGGAGGATCCGTTCGGCCATGGTTTCGCTAATGAGTGAAAAGAACTCACGTCTCAGGTATGGTACGCCCCACTTGCGCGAGCCGGTTTCAAGGTAAAATTCAAAGAATGCATCCCAGTGGTGTTCCTGGATGTCGGAGCCTGTCAGATGGGTCGTGGTCAGGCCCGCCTCGTGCACAATGCGGCGTTCTTTGCGGATGTTTTTGCGCTTGCGGGACGACAATGCGGCAAGGAAGTCATCGAAGCTGCCGAAACTGTCATTGTGCCAATGGAACTGGGTGTCGGTCCGGCGCAACCATTGTTGATTTCCAATCGCTGCCCAATCTTCCTGCGGCAAAAACGTAACATGCACCGATGAAGCGCCCAGCTTTCCGCATATGGCTTCGGTTCCCATGGCAAGAAGCCGCAGGCGGTTTGGCCTGTCCGGGCAATCCGGAATCAGAAAGCGTGGTCCGGTTGCGGGCGTGAAGGGGACTGATGCCTGGAGTTTGGGGTAGTATCGCCCGCCAACCCGTTCATATGCGTCGGCCCATCCGTGGTCGAACACGTATTCACCCCGGCTATGGGATTTCAGGTAGCAGGGCAGGATGCCCAGAAGTTCACCGGCCGCGTTTTCGAGCAGAATATGCTGTGCCAGCCAGCCGGTGTCTCGAATTGCTGACCCGGACTTTTCGAGGGCGTGAAGGAAGGCGTGTGACACGAATGGATTGTAGGGCTGGCTTTCAGGATTGGCGCAAAGGTCCCATTGCAGCGCCGTGATATCGCCCAGGCTTGATATCGTCCGTGCAGAGCACTCCTGGTTTTCAGTATCTGCCATGTTCCGCCGGCCTTCGGCTCCGGTCTTGCGGCCTAGGGCCGGAAACCCTCAAAGGTGACTTGATCACAGTAGTGCCTTGCGTGCTTTAGCATTTGTTCGCTTCGAACCGTCCAGCAGATCACCGGTTTTCCTGCCAGCCGGAACCACCGCGAAGCAGGTGACGGCAGGCGGCGCACATCATAGGACAGGAAATGTGGCCGTGTGCTGTCAAGATGCGCAAACCTTCGCAATCTGAGTCTTTCAGGTAGAGGAAGCCGTTGCCACTCAGCATCAACTGTGCCGTCCGATACCACGCCCCGAACCAGATCGGGCGAGAATTCACGTAATTGCGCAATAGGCTGCGGATCGAACGACATGGTGGCGAGAGGGCCGGCGTATCCCCGCGCGCAATCGCTTACAAACTGCGCCAACCTGCCGTCCCCGTCCCACAAACTCTTGAGTTCAAGGATCAGTGGCACCTTGCCATCGATCTGATGAAGCAGTTCTTCCAGGCGTAAAATCCGATCGCTTGTGCCTGTCAGCCGCAGTTTTGCGAGTTCATCTGCGCAGTGGTCTTTGACCTTGCCGGATGCATCGGTGGCAAGGCGGTCCAGCGTCGTGTCGTGAAACACGACGGCTGTGCCGTCAGATGTTACCTGCAGGTCGCACTCAATGGCGTATTCGCCGTCGACCGCAGCTTCAAACGCAGAGTATGAGTTTTCGATGATACCGCTTGCCGCATCGTGCAGGCCACGGTGCGCAATCGGCCGGGCCGTCAACCAGCCCAGCTCTCTCGCACCGTGGGGACGGTGTGTATGCGGATTACTCGACTTCAACGACCGCTTCGATTTCCACCGAAACGTTCAGCGGCAGCGAGCCGGCACCGACGGCGGAGCGGGCGTGCTTTCCGCGTTCGCCGAACACTGCGACCATCAGATCCGATGCTCCGTTGATGACCTTTGGCTGGTCCTGAAACTCCGGGACACCATTGACAAAGCCGACCAGTTTGACCACCCGCTTGACCTTGCTGAGGTCTCCGCCGCAGGCATCTTTGACCTGAGCTATGATATTGATTGCACACAGCTTTGCGGCCTCTGCCGCGTCTTCGACACTCACATCCTTGCCGACAACGCCCTGATATTGAAATGCGCCATCCTTGAGCGGTACCTGACCGGCGGTGAAGACCAGATTGCCGGATTTGACCCAGCCGACATAGTTGGCCACCGGTGCGGCCGGTGTTGGAATTTCGATGCCCAGTTCTTCGAGCCGTTGATCGACGTCGCTCATAGCGCTATCTCCTGATTAGCAATGTGGAAAGCGGCAGGATCCTTATGGGAGGCTGCCTTGAGAGTGGCACAATGTACCGGCATGGAAGGGGCGCAATCAATCGCTAACCGGCGTTCGTCATGCGAATTCCGTCATTGCCAGCGCTGCTTGTGGCGTTACGATCCCCAGGCAGTTTGTCATGGCGCGCAAAATACACTCTACCGGGAGAAACTTGGCGATGAATGATCGCGTCAGAACGGCCGTTTTGTCCATTGTGGCAGTGTCGGCAATATATATTGGGGTTTGGCAATCCACAGCAATGGCGGGTGTCATCGCGCACCGAGCCGTGTATGACCTGACACTCAAGAACGCTCAGGATCGGGCGGGTATCGAAGGCCTTGAAGGGCGCATGGTGGTCAATGTCGAAAACACGGCATGTAAGACCTGGTCGCTGACTGTCCGGATGGTGAACCGTTACTACCTAAAGGACGGTCGAACCCGGATTATCGACAATGAATCATCCTCGGTGGAAGCAAGCGATGGCAGGACCTTTCGCTTCACCCAGAGCCAGCAGGTTGATGGCCGTATCGAACAGGACGTTAACCTGATGATCGATCGTCAGGACCGGGTGGCGGAGGCGATCGGCAAGCTGCTCAAACCGAGTGAGCGGGACTTCAAAGTCGCACCGGGTGCATTGTTTCCCGTGGCGCACCAGGAAAAGCTGCTGCAAACGGCACGTGCCGGTGGCGACAGGGACCGCAGCATTGTGTTTAGCGGATCTGAGGATGCCAAAAGCGAATTGGTCGTCACGGTCTTTAGCGATGCCCGGAGTGATTTCAAAGAGGAGGGCGACGGCTTTGAGACCTTGCATGGATTGGCGTCCTGGTCGGCGCTGGCCAGCTATTTCACACTCACCAAGGGCGGTGACGAGACACCGTCCTATCAGGTGCAGTTCAAGCTCTTTGAAAATGGCGTCGCGGGCGATCTGACCATTCAGTACAAGGATTTTTCCATAGCCGGAGAACTGTCCAAGGTGGAAGTTCTCGATGCGCCGAATTGCAATTGAACCATCCGGCCACGGCTATCCATTTGGGTCCTTGGGTTTGAAAGCCAATCCTCTGTCGACCGCATCCTTGCCGAACTTCTCGCGGACCTTGTCGATAGCCAGTTCCGCACGGGCGCGCTGACCGATGCGGGCATCCAGATCTTCCAGCGCAGGATCGATGGTTAATTCCGAAAGATGTGAAATGCCGACGCCAAGAAGCCGGTAAGGCGTCCCGTCGGCTTCGCGAATCAGCAATGGACGTGCTGCGGAAAAAATCCGATCTGCCAGTTGGGTGGGATCTGAGAGCGTGGCGTTTCGGGTGCGGATGCGAAATGACGCTGTTTTCAGTTTCAGCGTAACTGTCTGCCCGGCGAGATGAGCGGCTTTGGCCCGGCGGGATACTCTCTGCGCCTGGGTCCATAAAATGGACTCCAGTTCGTGGGGGTCGCTGATATCCTGGTTGAATGTCGTCTCCGAACTGATGCTTTTCGTTTCACCGCGCGTGGATACTTCGCGGGCATCTTCACCGCGGGCCAGATGATAAAGCCGGCCACCTATGGAGCCGAACCGCCGCATGAGGTCGGTCTTCTCCATGGCCTGCAACTGGCCGATCTTGCTGATACCGGCTTTGGTCAGCTGCTTCTGGAATGCCTTGCCAACGCCCCAGATCAGGCTGGGTGGCTGTTCTGCGAGAAAATCAAGGGTCTCTTCCCGGCCGATCACAGCGAACCCGCGCGGTTTGTCCAGATCGGATGCGACTTTCGCCAGAAACTTGTTGTGCGACAGACCGATTGAGACGGAAATGCCGATCTCGTCCTCAATTCGCCGGGCAAGTCCGGCAAGCGCCTTGGCCGGCATCATCTTGTGAAGCCGTTCTGTGCCGGTCAGATCGAGGAAGGCCTCATCAATGGAAAGCGGTTCCACCAATGGCGTCATGTCCCTCATCAGCTGGCGTACTTCGCGGCCCACTTGCGAGTATTTGTCCATTCTCGGCTTTATCACGACAGCATCCGGGCAACGCTTGAGCGCTTTGAACATGGGCATCGCCGACTTCACGCCCCGGATACGCGCGATATAGCAGGCCGTGGAAACAACCCCGCGCCGGCCGCCGCCGACAATGACCGGTTTGTCGCGCAGGTCCGGATTGTCCCGCTTTTCAACGGCTGCATAGAAGGCATCGCAGTCGAGATGCGCGATCGACAGTTCGTCCAGTTCCCTGTGACGCAACAAGCGCGGACTTCCACAAGCGGTGCAACGATTGCCAGCGCCGTCCACCGGCGCAAAGCAGTCGCGGCAGAAACCCGGCAATGGGTCTTGAGCGGTTGGTGCGGCATTCTCGGACATGTCCCCAGTCTAATTCACCTCTGGACCGAAGGCATCCTTTGCAACAGCATGTCTGGCTGTGGTTGAGCAAAATGGGAGACGGGTCATGAGCAGCGATGATTTACACACCGATATGATCGAGGGCACATACTGGTGGGGCATACCAACCCTATTCCGGGCACCTCATTTACCGGATCCCGTGCAATGTGACATTGCGCTGGTCGGTGTGCCGCACTCAACCGGTAATGGCACGACGGAGCGGGACCAGCACCTGGGTCCAAGGGCGGTTCGTCATGTGTCTCCATTGCTCGGCAAACGGGTCCATGTTCCTTTCGGATTCTCTCCATGGGAGCGCGCACGGGTGCACGACCTGGGCGATGTGCCATTTCCTAAGGCAAATGACAACGAGGATTGCATAGACCGGATTATCGCGTATTACCGCGAGATCGACCGGGCAGGTGCAAAGCCGGTTTCCATTGGCGGCGATCATTCCATAACCGGGGGAATCGTATCGGCCATTGCGGGGGAAGAAGCCAATCTAACCAAAGGCAAGAAAGCCGCCCTGCTACACATCGATGCCCACACCGATACCTATGACCAGCTCGATCACTTCCTTGGAGCCAAGCGATCCGCCGCACACTGGGGATCTTATCTTGTACGTAACGGTCATGTGGATGCTTCGCGCAGTGTCCAGATCGGATTGAGAGGGCACACCCGTTCCCTGGACTGGCTTAAACCGTCTTACGACCTTGGCTATGAGGTTATCACGATGGAGCGGTTCCGGACCATCGGCCTTAAGGAAGCGTGCCATCTCGTTACCGAGACGCTTGGCGATGGCCCGGTTTACATCACGTTTGATCTCGACAGCCTGGATCCGACGATAGCACCGGCTGTTTCCAATCTTGAGCCGGGTGTCAACGGCTTCACGATTGATGAGGCCAATGCACTGCTAAGGTGCATCAGAGGAAAGGACGTGATTGGCGGCGATGTTGTGTGCCTCATGCCGACCAAGGATCAACCCAACAACATAACCTCCATGGTTGCTGCGTCGATTATGTTTGAGATGATCGCTCTGATTGCCGAGCGGATATGATACGAACTGCTGGTTATCGCATTGAAATCGCGCTGCTTGTTACCAAAGCCATGCAGCACCGCGGACCCCTGAATCATCGCCATGCACTGGTCGGCGAATATCAGGCCTGACGTAATCTGCAAAGACATACGGGCGCATGAGATCTGGCAGCCAGTCATACAGGTGGGAGAGGTTGGATAACCCGCCACCCAGTACAATGACGTCCGGATCCAGCAGATTGGTCACAACGGCCAATCCGCGTGCCATGCGGTCTGCGTGCCGCTCAAGACTTGCCTGGGCCTTCGCATCTCCGGTCTGTGCGCGTGACGCGATGTCCTGTACGCTCAGGCATTGACCCGTCTCGCGCTCATGGTCACGCGCTAGTCCAGGCCCGGAAATCCATGCTTCCAGGCATCCAGAGCGCCCGCACCAGCAGGTAGGGCCGGGGTATTCGTTAGGTTTCGGCCAGGGTAGGGGTATGTGGCCCCATTCTCCGGCAATGCGATTTGGTCCGGCAAGCGCTTTGCCGCCGACGATTAGGCCGCCACCACAGCCTGTGCCGGCAATCACCCCGAAAACCACATTGGCTCCGGCTGCGGCGCCGTCGGTCGCTTCAGACAGGGTAAAGCAATTTGCATCGTTTGCCATCCGAACCTCGCGGCCAAGGGCCGTTTCAATATCCTCCTTGAATTGTGTACCGTTGAGCCAGGTGGAGTTGGCATTCTGAATGCGGTCTGTTACAGGCGAAATCGATCCCGGCATACCGATGCCGACCGGAGCGCCCTTCGCTGTGTGGGCCTCAGTTTCGAGTTGCTGCACCAGCGCAACGATTGCGGCGATGCTGCCGGTATAGTCATCTTGTGGGGTCGCAATGCGCTGCCGTGCGGAAAGACTGCCGTCCGCGCCCATGGCCACGGCGGAAATCTTGGTTCCACCAAGGTCAATTCCGATCCGCATTGACGCCGTCATGACTGGTCCGGTGTGCCTGCAAGTGTTGAATGGATGTATGCGTGAGTGTCTGTCCATCCCTCGCTGCGAAGAGAGACGCAGTCAAGGGGCAGCACATGTCGGCCGAATCGGTGATCCTGCATGAAGTGGATCAAAATCGCGTCGGGTACATGCTCGCAGACAGACTGGAGATAGCCTGGATTGTCATCGATAAAATACACCGGCCCTTCGACGTCCTGCGCCAGCGCCCGCACTGCCGCTCCCTTTGGTCCCTGATTGGTGATCACCGGGTATTGAAGTCCATGGTCATGCAGGTTCGCTATACGATCTTCGCGGAAGGTTCCGGGCAAATTGGTCAACATGACAACCGTTGCTTCCTCACCCAAATCGGCGAGCGATCGAGCTGCCCCATCAATCGCTTCCAGGTCCCGCGTGCACTCCGCAAAGAATGCCATGAGCGTGTCGCCAAGCTCCTGGGGCGATATGGGCTTTTTGGTCCTGGAACATCGGATGTTGCCGTTGAGCGCAAAGCTCGCAGGATCCAGCCACAGGTCCTGCCGCGCCAGATAGGCCTCCAATCCGCGCAGGAAGTGCACCACGACTTCGTCAACGTCACACACAATGAGCGGCCGGGCCCGGTCGATCTTAAGTTCGCTGATTTGAGCAATGGTCGCCGTATCGTGCATCAAACCCCATCCATTGCAGCGCCGGGCAACTCGTAACGGGCCCGTTCAACGAAATTCGGCTCAATCGTCTGGCTCTCGGCGAAAGCGATCAGTAAAGGTTCGTCATTCAGAATATAGTCCAATATCGCTGCAAGAAATTCGGGGTTGGCGGCATTTTCTGACACTCCGGCCAGATCTAAGCCGGACAATGCCAGAAACCGCTGCAACCTGGTCTCGTCACCTGCCAGGAAGCCCACTGCGTTTATCGCGAGGATCTCGGCGTTTTCTCGATTTACCTTGGATGTGCGCAATTTTGTTTCACCTCAATTAACCAGACTGTCGCGACACGTCAGGGAATGGCGCGCGGTTAAACTGTTAGTTACTTAATCTTGGGACCATCGCTTAACTGGTCAATGCGGCCAAACGGATTCGGTTTCGAACTCCTTTCGGGATAATAGTCTACGGGATTAGAGCGTTGAATCATGGTGCCGTCCATATGGTGGGATCTTCCGACACGCACGGGACTGAGATAGTGCCGGCAAAGAAAATTTTGATCGTTGAAGACAACGAGCTGAACATGAAGCTGTTCAACGATCTGCTTGAAGCACACGGGTACGGTGTCTTGCAGACCCGTGATGGCCTGTCCGCGCTCGATATTGCGCGCGAACACATGCCGGATCTTATCTTGATGGACATACAGCTTCCTGAAGTGTCAGGCATAGAAGTCACTAAGTGGCTGAAAGAAGACGATAAATTGCGCGCCATTCCGGTCGTTGCGGTGACAGCCTTCGCGATGAAGGGTGATGAAGAGAAAATCCGCGAGGGTGGATGTGAAGCCTACATCTCCAAACCCATTTCGGTGGCGAGCTTCCTGCAAACCATCGACGGTTTCCTGAAGGATGCGGAATGACCGCCAGAGTACTAGTAGTTGACGACATTCTGGCCAACGTGCGCCTGCTGGAAGCAAAGCTGACGGCCGAGTATTTCGAGGTGATCACCGCCATGAATGGTGTGGATGCGCTCGAATCAGTTCAGCGCACCAAGCCGGATATCGTCCTTCTGGATGTCATGATGCCCGGTATGGACGGAATTGAAGTCTGTCAGCGCATCAAGAGCAATCCTGCGACGCACCACATACCTGTCATCATGGTGACGGCGCTTGACCAGCCGGAAGACAGGATACGCGGCCTTGAAGCAGGCGCTGACGATTTCTTGACCAAGCCGGTGAATGATCTGGCGCTGTTTTGCCGGGTCAAGAGCCTGGCGCGGCTCAAAATGCTGACCGACGAACTGCGCGCGCGCTCATCGACGGGAAATGGAGTTGGTCTGGGACAGGACGATCAACGCCTCATTGAAGATGTGGATTATCCTGGAAAGATCCTGCTCGTCGACAATCGTGGTTATCTCGCCGACCGGATAAGGGCTGGTCTGCAGGGACGTCACGAGCTTACCTGTTTCGAAGATCCGCAGTCGGCGGTATTTGAAGCGGTCGAGAGCGAGTGCGATTTGATGATTATCAATCTCGATCTCCAGGACTTCGACGGCTTGCGCCTGTGCTCGCAGCTGCGCTCGCTGGAACGCACCCGACAGATTCCCATTCTCATAATTGTGGACCCGGACGATCATCAGCGAATGATGCGTGCGCTCGACATGGGGGTGAACGATTATCTCATGCGCCCGGTCGACCGCCAGGAACTGTTGGCTCGGGTCAATACGCAAATTCGCAGGTGGCGTTACACCGAACGGCTTCGTAACAACGTCCAGCAATCGCTTGAACTGGCGGTTACCGATCCTCTGACCGGGTTCTACAACAGACGCTACATGAACACACAGATCACCAGTCTGGTGGACCACGCGGCTAATCGTGGAAAGCGGTTGTCACTGTTGGCGCTTGATGTCGATCACTTCAAATCCGTGAATGACAATCATGGTCATGATGTTGGTGATCAGGTGCTGCAGGAGCTTGCGGTGCGTATCAAGGAGTATGTCCGGAATATTGATCTGCCTTGCCGGGTAGGGGGCGAGGAATTCGTTATCATCCTGCCGGAAACAGATATGGAATCTGCTTGCATAGTTGCAGAAAGACTGCGTGCGGCTATCGGTAAGAAAGCATTCGAAGTTTCGACCAAGAGCGGTAAATTACCGGTTACGGTGTCGATCGGCGTGGCAGAGTTCGCTGACAGCAGCGACTCACTTGAAGCAATGCTGAAGAGGGCTGACGACGCGCTCTACAAGGCAAAGCGCGAGGGCCGGAACAGGGTGATCTCACACGCGGCCTAGTCGACGGTATAAGCGGTGCAGGTGAAGCTGCAGCGGCCCTTCATTTACCTTAACCTTTTACTAACAAATGCGAAATGGCGTCCGTCCGGCCCGGTTTGGGTTGCGGCCGGAGCCGATTTGGATAAAATTTAAGTCGAATTTCAAGGGCTATTGAATTCGCCGGGGCGGCTTCACCAGTCTGCATTTGTTGCGCACATTGCGACCGTATTGGCTATGCCAATGGGACCGGGACAATGCTGTGCGGCGATGCGCCCGCAAGTTTGCTCCGGCCGATGAACAAGTTGCCCCCTGGCGCTTCAGGTCCGCCGCATCTCCTGAGCCCATGGGGTTGGCCGGTCCGGTTGGTTCGAGTGGCCTCCTCGATATTACCAAACCGGGCCGGCCACCGAATTCCCCGCGAAGACGTCAAAAAATAATCCGCATTAGTCAACTTTCGGCTATTGCGGTCTTGCGGTTTCGCAACACATGCTCGTGGGATGCGTCATAGAGTGCAGAATCGCGGAATTGTGACGCTCCCAGTACAGGGCCAACCATAACCAGCGCAGTGCGGGTGAGCTTGGCCTTTTTTACCAGGCCGGCAATGGTGGAAAGCGTGCCGCGAATAATCATCTGATCCGGCCAGGTGGCCCTATACACCACGATGACCGGACAATCGGCGCCGTAGTGCGGTGTGAGTGCCCGTTCGATGTAACCCAGGTTGCGGATGGATAAATGGATCGCCATCGTGGCACCTGAGCGGCCGAGATTTTCCAGTTCTTCGCCTGGAGGCATCGCCGAGGCCTTCATGGTGGTTCGGGTGAGGATCACCGTTTGGGCAATTTCCGGAAGGGTGAGCTCGCTCTTCAATTCGGCAGCCGCCGCGGCATATGCCGACACACCCGGGGTGACATCATAGTCGATGTTCAACTCGTCCAGGCGCCGCATCTGTTCGGCAATTGCACCATAAATTGACGGATCGCCCGAATGCACCCGCGCAATATCATGACCGGCTGCGGCGGCAGTGGCCATTTCCGTGATGATTTCGTCAAGGGTCATGGAGGCGGTATCTATGACGCGCGCACCGTCAGGAGCGGCTGCGACGACTTCGGCAGGCACCAGTGAGCCGGCATAGAGACAAATCGGGCACGACTGAATGTATTTCAGGCCGCGCAGGGTGATCAGGTCAGGAGCACCGGGCCCCGCGCCGATGAAGTGTACCGTCATGTCTTCTGGTTCCGCTTGGCGGCATAGCCGCGAGGTGTATAGGCAAAGGGCCGGCCTCCGGCGGTTCGGCTCAGGATGCTCTGGCTGGAGCCGACCAGCACGATGGTCAGCATGTCGACATCTTCGGGGTTGAAGGTGCCGAGCGGCTCCATTCTGACATGTTCCTCGGGGCGGCCGAGGTTACTGGCGATCACCACGGGTGTTTGCGATGGCCGGTGTTGTTCAAGGATCTTCAAAGCCTGTGAGAGCTGATCTGTGCGCTTACGTGACCTGGGATTATAAAAGGCCGTCACGAAATCACCTTCAGCTGCAGCCTGAATGCGTTTTTCGATGATCGGCCATGGTGTGAGCAGGTCAGACAGCGAAATACAGCAAAAATCGTGACCTATCAGGGCGCCGGCACGCGCTGCCGCCGTTTGAAAAGCGGAGATGCCAGGCACAACCTCGATGCTGATGCGCCGCTCGGGATCGGACAGGGCCGGGTCGTCCATGACTTCGTAAACCAATGCTGCCATGGCGTAGATGCCGGCATCTCCCGAACACACCAGGCAGACGCGTCTGCCTTGCGATGCCAGCATGATGGCGTGGCGCACGCGATCTTCTTCGCCGCCGAGGGGAAAACGATGTTCGTGCTGGCCGGAATTCACATCTTTGGCGAGGTCCAGATACAGGCCGTAACCCACCCAGTCGGTTGATGTCGTCAAGGCTGTCGTTGCGGCGGGCGTGCGGAAAGCAGGATCACCCGGGCCGAGGCCGGTGACGAACAAGCATCCGCGGATGTTTCCCGGCAGCTCCTGGACGGGCGCGCGCGCGCGGGCTATGGCGCATGTCGCTTTGGCATTCTTGGTCTTGGCGACGATCAATTCACCTTCTGGACCTGCTAGGCGCAAGGCGGCGGCTTCTGCGACGCTCGGGCAACCGACTTCCTGACGGACCCTTTCGGATGGATTTTGCAACCGGTGCTCTTCTGCATTCAACTCGTCAGCGGAAAACAGGCGCAATGGTCCGGCGCCGAGGTTCTCTGCAACATCGTTCAGTGCGGATTCGTCTGCCTTGATGCTGATGGTGCCGATAGCGGCGATGGAATGCGCAGTCAGGTTGTGCGCGGCCAGCGTCTCGTGGATCAGGGATGAGACGGCTTGCACGCTTGCGCCGCGTTCACATCCCATCCCAACCATCAAGGTCTTGGGATGGTATACGAGGTGGCCATCATTGCCGGGCGTGCAGGTTTCCGTAATGGAGAGCTGGAGGCGGGCCGTGTCCGACACTGGCAGCGGTCCCAGCCAATCTGCCTTGCCGTCAATCTTCACAGCCTGTTGCTTCAGCAAACTTGCGGTGAATGCTTTGAAATTCTCCGGGTTGGCAAGTTCATATCCTGGTTCGGGATCATCGAGAGACAGGCCAAACGCGACGTCGGACGCCGTGGTAATCGCTGCCGCACCGCCCGTCACCTTTGCGATCTGTCTCGCAAGCCGGTTCGCGCCATTGTGTCCGCCCAGAAGCGGTACAACTGCCGAGCCGTCTCTGGAAACCGATAGAACCGGAGGATCTTCGGGCTTGTTGCCAATCAGGCCGGCAAGATGGCGAATGACGATTCCACTTGAGAATACGGCAATGATTGGACGGCGCGCACGAAAGGCGGTTTCCAGATCTTCACCCAGGTTGGCTGGCCCTGCAAACAGTTCGCCTTGCAGTTCGACTGTTATCCTGCGTGCTGTCGTCTCGTCTTCGCCGTGAGACAGAGTAAAGACTGCAGGTGCGGCTACCACCGCTCATCGCCCTTGTAGATGAGGATTGTCGAGAAATATGGCCGTTCGCCTTCGGGCAATTCCTCAAGCGGGGTGATGCGCTCTCGGTCTCCCGTAGCCGATTCGATGATGGCTGCGTTTCCGGTCAGGCCCAAACCGGCGATGATGCCTTTAATCTTGTCGAAATGTTTGCCAACCTTGATGATCGCTACGGCTTCCGTGTCGCGAATTTCGCTCTCCAGCCGATCTGCCGGGAGTGGGGCCGGGAGTATTTTCAAGATGTCGTTGCGTGCGGCCAACGGTCTGCCGAGTGCGGCCGCAGAGGCTGTCAGGGACGTGACGCCAGGCACGACAACGACATCGTGCGAACGCGACATGCGCTGGTGGAGGTACATGAAACTGCCATACAGAAACGGGTCGCCCTCGCACAAGAATGCCACGTGCCGGCCTTCATTCAGATGCCGGGTGATGGCGATGGTTGCCTGATCATAGGCATTCCTGGCCGGTTCGCGATCCACTGTCATTGGAACGGTGACAGGCAGTTCAATGACTTCTTCAGGGATAAACGGTGCGGCAATTCCGCGAGCCATGCTGCCGCCGTTTTCCGGTTCGGGATAGGCAACGACCTCCACTGTGCTCAACAGACGCCATGCCTTGAGTGTCAGAAGTTCCGGGTCTCCCGGTCCGATGCCGATACCGTATAACTTGCCGGTGGTGCTCATGTCTTTGTTATCCGCCATTGAGTCACTGTCATGTGCGGGCGCATGCCGCGCCTGGTCCCCACCTCAGTCAGTTTGGACACGGCCACCCGGACCAGATCCCCGCCGTATTTCGATTGCAGGTCCAACAACTGCGCTTCCCCTTCGAGTGTCACTGCGTTGGCAACCAAGCGTCCGCCCGGCTTAAGGGCCGACCAGCAAGCATTGAATATGCTGACATCATGAACTGCGCCGCCCCAGAAAACGGCATCAGGTGGGGCCTTTCCGGCAAGTGTGCCAGGCAGATCACCTGCCACAACGGCAATGTGCGGCGTTCCAAGTCTCTCGGCGTTTTCTGTAATCATCGTGAGCCTTTGCGGGGCTCGCTCAAATGCCAGTGCCTGGGCAGTTCTTTCCGCTCTGAGCCACTCGATAGCAATCGAACCGCAACCCGCCCCGACGTCCCAAAGCAAGGCGCCCGGACATGGGCACAAGGCTGAGAGCGTGACGGCGCGGACTTCGCGTTTGGTCAACTGGCCGTCATGCAGAAAGGCATCGTCGGGCAGGCCCGGCACCTGCGCATAGATCTGGGTTGCTTTGCCGGGAACGCATTGAACGGCCAGGGTATAGAAGCCGGATGTGTCGGGCAGCGGGTTGTCATCTGCGCGCAGGTCAATCCGGCGCTCTGCATCGCCTCCCATATGCTCCAAGATTGTAACGGGGCTTGCCGGGAGTCCCGCCTCAACGAGTTTGCGGCAAACGTCTTCCAACGTGTTGGTACCGGAGGTGAGCACGATCAGCCGTGCGCCGGGCCGCAGGTGTGGGATTATTGTGCTTGCTGGGCGGCCGTGAAGCGATACCGTCTCAACGTCCTGCAAGGGCCAACCCAACCGTGCGGCTGCCAGGGAGAATGCAGATGGCGCCGGAATGACCTCAAAATCAGACGGACAGAAATGACGGACGAGCGTTGAACCGGCACCGAACCACATCGGGTCTCCGGTTGCGAGAATCACCACACGCTTTCCGTCCGGCGACTTCAACTGCTTCATCAGCGGATCGAACGGGCTGGGCCAGGCCACAAGTTCTGCGGCGCTGTTGGGAATTGTCGCCAGCAGCCTTTTTGAGGCGATGATTACATCGGCATCCGAGATCAATCGGCGTGCCCGGTCGGGTATCCCGGCCGGGCCGTCATCGCCCATGCCGATGAGGGTGAAAAGCGGGGTCGGCATTACAGTGCGCTCGTGATCGCATTCAATGCGGCCGCAGCCATGGCGCTGCCGCCGCGGCGGCCAAGCAGGGTGGCAATCGCGGCGCCGCGCGGGTCGCGATCGAGTTCGGCTTTCGATTCCGCCGCACCGATAAACCCAACCGGGAAGGCAATGATGGCAGCAGGGCGCGGTGCGCCGTGATCCAGCATTTCCAGCAATGTGAACAATGCCGTTGGTGCATTGCCAATGACGACGACGGCACCGTCGAGATGTTCGCGCCACAACGAAACGGCGGCCGCGGACCGGGTGACGCCAAGCTTCTTGCCGCGGGTCGCCGCTTCAGGGTCATTTAGCGTGCAAATGATATTTGTGCCGGCGGGCAGGAAGCGTGCGATGATGGCGGCACGCACCATTTCGCAATCGGCAAGTATCGGCTTACCGTCGGTGAGTGCTTTGGCAACGGCATCGGGCAGGTCCTCATCGACACGTAAATCGAGAAATACGTCGATCATGCCGCAGGAATGTATGACACGCTCTGCGACACGCTGAACGTTCTTCGGCAACGCATCAAGATCGACTTCTTCACGTATCGTTTCAAACGATCGCCGATAGATTTCGTCTGGGTCGTTCAGATATGTGAGCATGCCGGTGTCCGCGTGCCGCGTCAGCCCTGAAGCTTGCGCAGCGTCTTCGGTCCGAGTGGATGATCGGCGTGCGGGTAGGGCGGGTGATGATGGTGATGGTGCCCGTGATCGTGGCTATGGTCATGGTGGTGATCGTGACCATGGTGGTGATCATGGGCGTCTTGGGCTTTGAGGATTTCGACCTGGCAGGCACCGGTGCACTCGCCGTCGCATAAGGTGCACCCTGAACCAACGCCTTCGACGTGATGGTGGTGACTCTCTTGCGGCAGTCCGACGTCGGCTTCGAATCCCAGCACCTGCGCGCGGTACTTGCACATGCCGCAATTCATGGTGTTGTCGCCGGTCAGGATCTGACCAACGCGTTCTTTGAACGTTTCAATCACCATTGGATGATCGTTGAGATACGGCGCCTTGACGAATTGAATTTCTGGGTGATCGCGGGAGACCAGTTCCATGTGCTGATAGATCCTGTTCACCAGGACGCCGGTAAACAGGAAATAGGGAAACACGATGATTTTCCGAAAGCCGAGCTTCGCGGCCTGACGCAAACCAGGCTCGACGAGAGGAAAGGTAACGCCTGAATAGACGGTTTCGGCCCAGCCGAATCCAAACCCCTCCCACAGCAGGCGGGTGACCTTGGAGACATTCGAATTGGCATCCGGGTCGGAGGCGCCCCGCCCGGCAACCACCAGCATGGTCTCTTCGAGCGGAATGGACTCATCTGAGGCATCCAGGGCCTGCTGCACGCGCTCGCCAGCGGCTTTTAGCATCTTGGGATCTATGCCAAGGTCTTTGCCATAGTCGATCGTGATGCCGTGCTCGGCGGCATAGGTGTTCAAGACAGAAGGGATATCGTTCTTGGCATGTCCGGCGGCGAACAGCATGCCGGGGACCGCCAATATTCGGTTCACATCCTGCTCACGCAGTTTATCCAGGCCGTCTTTGATGATCGGATTGGCGAATTCGAGATATCCATATTCCACCGGATGATCAGGCATCAGGTCACGCAGGCGTTCGGCGATGCGCGCGAATTCTTCCACCGCCAGCCGGTTGCGGCTTCCGTGTCCGCAAACCATGACGCCGAGCTTTTCCTGTGAACTCATGATGCCTCCTTTGAATGCAGGCCACCCCTGCGGCCCGCTGTCAGGGCGCTGGTCACATGCCGCGCGTTCTGGTGCGCAATGCCATGTAAATCATTAATGCAGCGACGGGCAGAAGGAACAGAGCGCCGTATTGTGCACTGTGAGCATGGCCGTCGACGATCTCTACCAAATGGCCAGGGTGGGCCAAGGCCGACTGTGCGAAAGTTGTAGCGGAAATGGCGGTAAGGGCAATCCGGATCATTTTTGTGTCCCCTTCAATTGGATCAATCTACGTGTGATCAGGCAGGTTCGCGGTGAAGAGGGCAAACGCGCCGTGCAGATTCGGCGGCTTATGATACTGCAGCTTCCGGCGTTGGTTCCCGAATTGGGTCAACCGCACCGCACTCGCTCTCAGTTCCCTGTCACTTGGAACGCTGCGTTCAACGCACAAAGCTGTAAGGAAGAGGCCGAGCGGGGTCAAGAATGCAAACGACATGGCTTGGTTGCTTTTCGCCGTTTTTGCTGCTGTGGGTCGCCATTGCTTGCAGGTTTGGGGTCTTGGAAAGCAAGACAAGGAGACATTGTCATGGCAGAAAGGATTTGGCGACAAAAGCAAGGCAGGGAGTGTCGTGATGCCGGACAAGGTCAATTGGAGCCAGGGCGCAGCTTGGATAAGCGGCGAAATTGTTCCCATTGCCGATGCAAAGATCGGTGTGACCGATTGGGGCCTGACACATAGCGATATCACCTATGATGTCGCGCAGGTGTGGGATGGCGCGTTCTTTCGGCTGGAGGATTATCTGACACGGTTCATGGCGTCGATGGACAAGGTTCGGATTTCGGTGCCGCAGACGCGCGATGAGATCGGCGAGATTTTGCATGCGATCGTTGCCCGATCAGGTCTCAGGGCTGCCTATGCCGCCATGGTGGCAAGCCGTGGGGTGCCCATGATCCCGGGCACGCGCGATCCGACCAAATGCGCAAATCACTTCTATGCCTGGTGCGTGCCGTTTGTTTACGTGATCCCGCCCGATGTGGCCAAGCGCGGGTCACACCTGTGGATTGCCAAGACGGCCCGCCGTATCCCCGATGACAGTGTCGATCCGACGGCCAAGAATTATCATTGGGGCGACTTCACGAAAGGACTGTTCGAGGCCAAGGACAACGGCTTTGACAGTGTGCTCCTTCTGGACCATGCGGGCAATGTTACAGAGGGACCGGGGTTCAACGTGTTTGCGGTCATCGGCGGAACGGTCGTGACGCCAAAATCCGGCGTGCTGGAAGGGATTACAAGGCGCACGGTTCTGGAGGTGTGCAGTGAATTGGGCGTGCCGGCCGAGGTGCGCGCCTTGCCGGTTCAGGAGTTCATGGAAGCCGACGAGGTTTTCACGGTAACAACCGGAGGAGGACCGGTTTCTGTGACCAAAGTGGACGACCGGGTGTTTTCCAATGGTGCGCCGGGAGAGATGGTGTTGCAGATTGCCCAGCGTTATTGGGATTGGCATCAGCGGGAAGATCTCATACAGCCTGTCGACTACGCCGGTTTCGAGGGGCAATAATGCGGCTCTGCTCGAAACGACCCGGGGGTTAGAGCATTTTTTGTGAAACCAGAGTCACCAAAAATGCTCTATCTCTTTGATATTGAGTATGTTCTTATCCGAAAACCGCACACACTTTTCGGGAACATGCTCTAACCCATTCTGTCGGTCTTCAGAGCCTGTTCGCGGGCAAAACGGGCCTGGGCATGTCTTACAAGGTGCGTGACGAGTTCCGCCGGCGGTATGCCGGACAGTTCCCATAGTTTCGGGTACATGCTGATAGAAGTGAATCCGGGAATTGTGTTGAGTTCGTTGACCAGCAGTTCGCCGTTGGCTTTCAGAAAGAAATCAACCCTGACCATGCCCTCGCAGTCCAGCGCCCGGCTGGCGGCCAGGGACATTTCGCGAATGCGGCGTTCGAGATCCTTCGGAATGTTCGCGGGCGCCTGCAATTGCGCACCAGAATCATCGATATATTTTGCGTCATAGCTATAAAAACCGGAATTGTTGGTCGGGATGATCTCCGCCACGGCAGATGCCGCCAGGTCTTCAAGCGACAGGACCGCGCATTCGAGCTCCTGTCCATGGGCGTCGGCCTCCACAAGCACTTTTGTATCGAACTTGAACGCCTCGGCCACAGCGGCCTCGTACTCTTCAGCATCATGCGCTTTCGATACGCCGACCGACGAGCCCATGTTGGCCGGCTTCACGAAGACCGGCATGCCGAGTTCTGCTTTGACGGTGTCGAACTGCGGTATGTCGCCCTCCGTGAGCGTAAGCGATTTGGTGACGGGAATGCCGGCGGTGTGCAACAGCTGCTTGGCGGCCGCCTTGTCCATGGCGGTCGATGATGCCAGTACACCCGGTCCGACAAAGGCGACATTGGCCAGCTTGAGCAGTCCTTGTATCGTACCGTCCTCGCCAAACGGTCCGTGCAGCACCGGAAAGACGACATCGGCGGCGGCCACGACCTTTCCTCCATCCTCTACGGAGACAATCTTGCCGCTGCCGCCTGGAAGGATCGCCACATGTGGCCAATCGGCCGAGGGCAGTGAAATGTCGGGGGCCAGCCGCCAGATGCCGGTGCGCTCGATGCCGATAAGCACCGAACTGTAGCCGGCCGCGGTCAGTGCATCGCGTACGTTTTCAGCAGAGCGTATAGACACTTCGTGTTCGGCGGATTGACCTCCGAACAGTACGGCAACGGTCGTGTCTTTTGGTGTTTTGGTCAAAATTCGATACCGGCTTGCGCCTTCACGCCCGAACGGAAGGGATGCTTGATCTGCTCCATTTCGGTTGCAAGATCGGCAATCTCGAGAAGTTCATCCTTGGCATTGCGGCCAGTGACAATGACGTGTTTGTGCTCCGGCTTGTTGCTCAGGAATTCAACGACTTCTTCGATTGGCAGATAGTCATAGCGCAAAGCGATGTTCAACTCGTCGAGGAGTATGAGTTTGGTTTCATCATCGAGGATGAACTTTTTTGCTTCCTCCCAAGCAAGCCTTGCCATTTCTATATCGCGGGCCCTGTCCTGGGTTTCCCATGTGAACCCTTCACCCATGGCCTTTATCGTGCACAGATCGGGATAGTTTTCCAGCACAGTGCGCTCGCCGGTATCCCAGGCGCCCTTGACAAACTGGATCACGGCGACTTTGAAGCCGTGTCCGATACAACGAAAAACCATGCCAAAGGCTGCAGTGGACTTGCCCTTACCCTTACCGGTATGGACGATCAAAAGGCCCTTTTCATCCGTCTTTGTGGCCATAATCTTGTCGCGCGCGGCTTTCTTCTTACGCATCTTTTCCGCGTGGCGCTCATTTGTCTGTTCGGGGGTTTTTTCGGTCATGCTGTGCGTTCCTCCTGGAGCCGTCTAAGCTCATGATAAGCTGAATTGGATTTAGGCGTCCAAAGGCCCCGCTCAATGGCTTCATGAAATCTTTGAGCTGTTTCTGTCAGAGCTTCATGGTTGTTTTCACGCATGAAGGTTTGAATGTCGGGGTCACCAATATAGGCCTCGTACGCAAGTTCGAAGTGATGCGAACGAACCGCACCGGTCGTGGCGGCGAACGCGAACAGATAATCGACCGTTGCGGCAATCTCGAAGACGCCCTTGTATCCGTGCCGCATGATACCGGCGATCCACTTGGGGTTCACCACGCGGGAGCGCACGACACGGCCGATTTCTTCTTCCAAGGTACGGGTGACGGGGCGCTCGGGGCGCGAGTGGTCATTGTGATAGACAACGGGGCGCGTTCCTGATGCCTCTTCGACGGCAGCTGTCATGCCGCCTTCGAATTGATAATAGTCGTCGGAATCCAGCAGGTCATGTTCGCGATTGTCCTGATTTTGCACAACCGCTTCAATGCGCTTCAGACGGCGGGTGAAGGCGTCTTCACTGCGTTGGCCGGAAACCTGGCTGCCATAGGCATATGCGCCCCATGTGACATAAGCCCGGGCGAGATCGGCGCGCTCGGCCCACAGTTTCTCGTCCATCAAAGCCTGAAGGCCGGCACCGTACGCACCGGGCTTGGATCCGAACACACGGAAGGCAGACAATCTGGCTGCCTCTTCCGCAGACATCCCGGCCTGCTGCATTTCAGCGCTGTCCTGTTTGACGCGTGCGCTGATCGGGTTATCGGCGCCATCTTCCTCCAGTAGTGCAATTGCACGCACAGCCTTGTCGAACAGTTCGATCTGCGCTGGAAAGGCATCGCGGAAGAAACCGGATATACGCAAAGTCACGTCAATTCTCGGACGGCCCAATGCGGCCAGCGGAATTATTTCAAATCCGGTCACACGCCAGCTTGAGGTATCCCAAACCGGCTTTGCACCGATGAGCGCCAATGCCTGGGCAATGTCGTCTCCACCGGTGCGCATGTTGGATGTGCCCCAAACGGACAAACCCAGCGCCTTGGGGTAGCGGCCGTGGTCTTGAAAATGCCGTTCCAGCATCAATCCGGCCGACTTCTGACCGATGCTCCAGGCAGTTGGTGTGGGGACCGACCTGTTGTCGAGCGAATAGAAGTTGCGGCCAGTCGGCAAAACATCCAGCCTGCCTCGCGTCGGCGCACCGGAGGGACCTGGCGGAACGAACCTGCCATCCAACCCGGCCATGACTGCGTCGATCTCGCCCTTACCACACTGACGCACGCGCGGCCGGATGGTCTCGTCGATCGATGTTATGACCGCCTCCGTTCTCGTCCATTCGGGCTGCCGTTTTGCTGAACCGCTGACCAGACCGGCGGCGAGCAGTTCGAGCCGTTCGACCGTGTCACCATGGGTCCTCCAGCTATCGGACGATACACGCTGCAGATCTTCCGGTTTCGGGCCTTGCCAAGGTTCACCTAACGCACAGTCGAGCGGATCGAAGCCTTCCAGTTCCAGGTCTTGTGCAAGTGCCTGCACAAGTGAGCCGTCACCGGCTGCTTCCGCTGTGCCCCGCGAAATGCGGGTCAGAGCGACGAGTAACCCCGTTTCCTGATCGCCCTTGGGACTTTCACCGAGAATGTGCAGCCCATCGCGGATCTGCGCTTCCTTAAGTTCGCAAATATACGTGTCGAGCTGCTGGAGTGCGGCGTCTTCATCCCGCAGGTCTGCAATTCCGGCATCGGCATCCAACCCGGATGATCTGGTAAGATCGAGGATTTGTTGCCGCAGTTCATCTACGCGCCTGCGGTCCAGCCCCGATGCAAGATAGTATTCGTCGATCAGCGCTTCGAGGTCTTTCAGCGGTCCATAGGTTTCCGCGCGCGAAAGGGGCGGCGTCAGGTGGTCGACAATAACCGCGGACGTTCGCCGCTTGGCCTGCGTGCCTTCACCGGGATCGTTGACAATGAACGGGTACAACTGGGGCAGGGGGCCTAACGCTGCTTCCGGAAAGCACCCGCGCGAAAGCCCAACCGCTTTGCCGGGTAGCCATTCCAGGTTGCCGTGTTTGCCATTGTGGATGATCGCGTGGGCACCGAAATGATCGCGCAGCCAGACGTAGAATGCCAGGTAACCGTGCGGCGGCACCAGTGCCGGATCGTGATAGGTTTCCTTTGGGTCGATATTGTACCCACGGGCAGGCTGTATGCAGACAACAAGATTGCCATAGAGCTTGATTGGCAGCTTGAAAGCCCCACCGGCAAAAAACGGGTCCTGTTCCGGTTCGCCCCAGCGTTCTGAGAGTGATTGCCGAGTCTTTTCCGGCAGTTCATTGAATCTCTTCAGGTAATTTCTTAATGGTAAGCTGGCGACCGGCAG
>JANQIR010000067.1 GCA_028282065.1 Aestuariivirgaceae bacterium | reverse complement strand
CGTAATCGCAGCCGTCAAAGTCGTCTTGCCATGATCAACATGGCCAATCGTGCCTATGTTGCAATGCGGCTTGTTACGCTCAAACTTCTCCTTGGCCATTCTTCAATTCTCCGTAGTCATCCAATTCAATGGCGCGTGATAAACCCAACCGGAGGCAGACCCGCCTCAGGCGTATTTCGACACAACCTCTTCTGCGACATTGCGCGGAACCTCGGCATAGTGGTCGAACTGCATGGTGTAGTTCGCCCGCCCCTGACTCATTGAGCGCAAATTGTCGACATACCCGAACATATTGGCCAGCGGCACCATAGAATTGACAATCTGCGCATTGCCGCGCGTATCGGTACCGGCCACCTGGCCGCGCCGGGAATTCAGATCACCGATCACCCCGCCCAGATATTCTTCCGGCGTTGTGACTTCGACCTTCATAATTGGCTCCAGCAGGATCGCACCGGCTTTCTGCAACGCCTCGCGCATCGCCGCCCGCGCCGCGATTTCAAACGCCACCGCGGAGGAGTCCACCTCGTGATAGGCACCATCAACCAGCGTCACCTTGACATCGACCACCGGGAACCCGGCAACCACGCCGGATGTCATGACCGATTCCAAGCCCTTCTCAACCGCCGGAATGTATTCTTTCGGAACAGAACCACCGACAATCTTACTCTCGAATTCAAACCCCGAACCCTTCTCACCAGGCTCCACAATGATCTTCATACGGGCGAACTGGCCGGAGCCGCCGGTCTGCTTCTTGTGCGTGTAATCAACTTCGGTGTCCCGCGTGATGGTCTCGCGATAGGCCACCTGCGGCGCACCGACATTGACCTCGATCTTGTGCTGACGGCGTAGAATATCGATCTTGATATCCAAATGCAGCTCGCCCATGCCTTTGATCAGGGTCTGACCAGACTCCTGGTCGGTAGACACATAGAACGACGGGTCCTCATTCGACAGCTTGGCCAGAGCAAGCCCCATCTTTTCCTGATCGCCCTTGGTCTTCGGCTCAACGGCCTTCTCGATCACCGGATCGGGAAATTCCATCTTTTCAAGAATCACCGGCTTTGCAACATCGCAAAGCGTGTCACCCGTACGGGTATCCTTGAGGCCGACCAGCGCAACGATGTCGCCAGCATGAGCTTCAGACAGCTCCTCGCGGCTGTTGGCATGCATCAAAACCATACGGCCCACACGGTCGGTCTTGCCTCGCGTCGAATTCAACACGGTCGAGCCCTTCGACACCTTGCCCGAGTAGATGCGCGCAAAGGTCAACACACCATAGGGATCGTCCATCAGCTTGAAGGCCAGCATCGACATTGGTGCTGAATCCGATGATTCGCGAACCGTCTCTTCATCGGTCTTGACATCGATGCCCTTGATCGCCGGCACATCCACAGGAGACGGAAGATACTCCACCACCGCATCGAGCAACGGTTGGACACCCTTGTTCTTGAATGCCGAACCGCAAAGCACCGGGAAGAAATCACCGGTAATCACCGCCTTGCGCAAGAGCCTCTTGATCGTCGGGATATCAGGCTCCTCGCCACCCAGATAAGCATCCATGGCAGCCTCGTCGAGCTCCACACACGCCTCGATCATTTCCAAACGTGCCGCTTCCGCCTCGTCCTTCAGGTCTGCAGGCATGTCAACTTCGGTGAATTCAGCGCCGAGTGTCTCATCCTTCCACTCGAGCGCCCTCATCTCCACAAGATCAATCAAGCCCTTAAAGTTGTCCTCAGCGCCGATCGGCAACTGGATCGCAACCGGACGAGCGCCCAAACGCTCCCTGATATCACTCAGGCATTGCGCGAAATTCGCGCCGAGCTTGTCCATCTTGTTGCAGAACACAATACGCGGCACACGATACTTGTCGCCCTGCCGCCAAACCGTTTCGGTCTGCGGCTCCACGCCGGCATTGGAATCCAGCACACACACCGCACCGTCCAGCACCCGCAACGAACGCTCCACCTCGATGGTAAAGTCAACGTGGCCTGGTGTGTCGATGATGTTCAGTCGCTTACCGTTCCAGAACGTTGTCGTGGCGGCAGAGGTAATAGTAATGCCGCGCTCCTGCTCCTGCTCCATGAAGTCCATCGTCGCAGCGCCATCATGCACCTCGCCGATCTTGTGGCTCTTTCCGGAGTAGTAAAGGATGCGCTCCGTGGTCGTCGTCTTGCCGGCATCAATATGCGCCATGATGCCAAAGTTACGGTAATCTTCAATATTGTGGGTGCGGGGCATGAGATCGGTCTCCGTAAGATGACTACCAGCGGTAATGCGAGAAGGCGCGATTGGCCTCCGCCATCCGGTGGGTATCTTCCCGCTTCTTGACGGCTGTGCCACGATTATTCGCAGCATCCATGAGTTCGCCGGACAACCGGTCGACCATGGTGTTCTCGTTACGGCCACGCGCCGCTGAAATCAGCCAGCGGATCGCAAGCGCCTGCCGCCGTTCGGCACGCACTTCAACCGGCACCTGATACGTGGCACCACCGACACGGCGGGAACGCACCTCAATCGCCGGACTGACATTCTCCAACGCCTGATGAAAAACCGACAGGGCGTCCTGCTTCGTCTTGTCTTCGATTTTGTCGAAGGCACCGTAGACAATCCCTTCGGCGACCGACTTCTTGCCGTCGGTCATCAGGTTGTTCATGAATTTCGACAACACCAGATCCGAAAACTTCGGATCCGGGTTGATCACTCGCTTTTCTGCGCGGTGGCGGCGGGACATATCGGCTTAACCTCTCGTGACCAAAGCGCTTATTTCGGACGTTTCGCGCCGTATTTGGACCGGCGCTGGCGCCGCTTGCTGACACCCTGAGTGTCCAGCACGCCGCGCACGATGTGATACCGCACACCAGGCAGATCCTTGACACGTCCGCCACGGATCATCACCACGGAGTGCTCCTGGAGATTGTGGCCTTCACCCGGGATATAGCCGATCACCTCAAAGCCGTTTGTCAGGCGGACCTTGGCCACCTTCCGCAAGGCTGAGTTCGGCTTCTTCGGCGTCGTCGTATACACGCGCGTGCACACGCCACGCTTCTGCGGGTTGGCCTGCAGAGCCGGGACGTTGTTGCGTTTGACCGGAGCAACGCGCGGCTTGCGAATGAGCTGGTTAATCGTCGGCATCTCGACTTCTTTGCTCTTTAAAAAAACCTGTCTTCTTCACATTTAGGAACACACTGGCCGCACGCGGCCCGAAGCATCCCTCTCAGCCCGGAAATCCAGACTGCAGATAGCAAGAGCACCGCGGCATACAATTATTGCGATGCCCAGCGCCCTATAAACCAGAGGACCGCACGAGACGTACCCGCGAGGTCATGTCCTGATCGTTTCAAGCTTGCTTTCCGGCAACGTTTAGGTGTTCAACGCACCTACTGCTTACCACCCGAAAGACGGCGCGGACAATACTCACCACACCGCCCCTCGTCAACCCCCTCCATCTGGAATTTTTTTTCCCGGAATCAAGGGGTTTTCAAACGCTTTTCCGGCTTGCCGCAACAAGTGTTTTTCGCACGTGCAGCATGAGTCGGCTGGACGATTCCCTTAAGTGCGATTCACGGATTTGTTGAATCGGCACCTGCCCACGCCCCCCAAGCGCCTCCAGGCTACTGTATCGGCTGCGTCAGACGCGGACATGACCCGGCGGAATCCAGCCCGAAGACTGAGGTGACACATCGGCCCAGCATCATCCGGGCACGAAGCGGTCCCGGTTTTGGCCCATTGTGGCCTTACGATCGCCTATGCCTGCCGGCAAGGTCTTCATCGGAACGGCGACCATAGGATGGATGAGCTTTGAGGGAGTGGCCGCTTATGACCAAACCACAACGTAGCTGGTGGCATGAATTGAACACCTGGGAACCGGATTCGGCAATTTCGTTTTACCGGCGCACCCTGGGTTGGGAGTTCGAAACGACGAATCTGCCCGATGGGAGCGACTACTGGATCGCCCGTAAGGACGGCAACGCGGTGGGAGGAATGTTCGGACTGTCAGAGCCTGATTTTGGCGGAATACCGTCTCATTGGATGACCTACATGGCTGTCGACGACATCTCGAAGGCGCAAAAGGCCACCACATTCTCAGGTGGCGAAGTGACCAGGCCCGCCACACATATTCCGGGTGTTGGAAAACTCGCCGTCGTAACCGATACAGCCGGCGCTCTGATCGGCCTGATCGAGCCGGATGGCAGTCACGCACTCGCCAAGACGGCCTGACACTGAGGCAAGGGCCGCAAAGCGTTCAACGGCCGCAAGCCGAAAAGAAGAACCCGCGACACACAATGCATCGCGGGCCCGTTGATCTGTGTCGTTGCCGCGCGGCTATTCCGCCGCCGGCAGCGCTTCGCTCTCGTCTTCCGACTTGGCCTGCTCTTCGAGGATCAGCGTATCGCGCTTGTCCGCAACCTGCTTGAACCTCGTCAGCATGCCGCCGGTTCCCGCCGGAATGAGACGTCCAACGATCACGTTTTCCTTCAGCCCCTCCAACGTGTCGTGCTTGCCATTGACCGCGGCATCGGTCAGCACTCTTGTTGTTTCCTGGAACGAGGCGGCGGAAATAAAGCTGCGCGTCTGCAGGCTGGCCTTGGTTATGCCCAATAGCACGGGCTCGGCTTCCGCGCGGTCAAGCCCATCTTCATCAAGCTTGGCGTTGACCTCATCAAATTCGATCCGGTCAACCTGTTCACCTGGAAGAAGCGTGGACCCGCCACTCGAGGTCACCTCAACCTTCTGCAGCATCTGCCGGACGATCACCTCAATATGCTTATCGTTGATGTTCACGCCCTGCAGCCGGTAGACCTCCTGAATTTCATTGACGAGATAGGAGGCAAGTTCCTCAACACCATTGATCGCCAGAATATCATGTGGCGCCGGGTGCCCATCGAGCAGGAATTCACCCTTTTCGATATAGTCACCCTCCTGAACCGGCAAATGCTTACCCTTCGGGATCAGGTATTCCGAAGGCTCCATCGTCTCGTCTTCCGGCACGATGCGAATACGCCGCTTGTTCTTGTAGTCGCGGCCGAATTCGACGCGTCCGGAAATCTCCGCGATGATTGCATGATCTTTCGGCCTGCGCGCCTCGAACAGCTCGGCAACACGCGGCAGACCACCGGTGATGTCACGCGTCTTTGCGCTCTCCAGCGGAATACGCGCCAGCACGTCGCCCGCACTCACCTGCGAACCAGGTTCCACCGAAAGAATCGCCTCTACCGACAACAGATAACGCGCTTCGCCGCCACGCTGCAGCTTTTGCACCTCACCGTTTTTGTCCTTGATCACGATCGCCGGTTTCAAATCCGAACCGCGCGGAGACGAACGCCAGTCAACGACAACACGGTTCGTGATACCTGTCGACTCTTCCGTCACCTCGTTGACCGACACACCTTCCACGACATCCTCAAATTCGACCGTGCCATTGGCTTCGGTCATGATCGGACGCGTATAAGGATCCCATTCAGCAAGCCGGCCGCCGCGCTTTACCTTGTCGCCTTCGTCAACAAACAGCCGCGTGCCGTATGTCAGCCGGTGTACGGCACGTTCGTTGCCATTGTCGTCCTCGATCGCCAGCGAGACATTACGACCCATTACGATCAGCTTGCCCGACGAATCCTTGACGACATTCTTGTTGCGCAGCTTCACGTTGCCCTCATGGTTGGACTCAATGAAACTCTCGTCAAGCACCTGCGCCGTGCCGCCGATGTGGAACGTCCGCATGGTGAGCTGCGTGCCCGGTTCACCGATCGACTGGGCCGCAATGACACCCACCGCCTCGCCCATATTCACCGGTGTGCCGCGCGCCAGGTCGCGGCCATAGCACTTTCCGCAAACGCCGAACTTGGTCTCACAGGTCAGCACGGACCGAATGCGAATTTCCTGAACGCCCGCCCGCTCGATGCGGTCGACCTGCTCCTCCATGAGCTCATCGCCCCTATGTGCAATGATCTCCCCGGACTCCGGATCAACCACGTCGTCGGCGGTGGTGCGGCCAAGAACCCGGCTGCCCAAAGACGCGATGACTTCACCAGCATCGACGATCGGCCTCGCGGTAATCGCCGCCTCGGTTCCGCAGTCTTCCTCGGTGATGATACAGTCCTGGGCAACGTCGACGAGCCGCCGGGTCAGATACCCGGAGTTTGCCGTCTTCAGCGCCGTATCGGCCAGACCTTTCCGCGCACCGTGTGTCGAGTTGAAGTACTCGAGCACGCTCAGCCCTTCCTTGAAGTTCGAGATGATCGGCGTCT
Source organism: Aestuariivirgaceae bacterium (assembly GCA_028282065.1). Classification (GTDB taxonomy): domain Bacteria; phylum Pseudomonadota; class Alphaproteobacteria; order Rhizobiales; family Aestuariivirgaceae; genus JANQIR01. Next base: position 7,290 of record JANQIR010000067.1, on the reverse strand, counting down.
CGATAATCTCGCCCGACGGCTTGGCCATCAGCCCGCGCATGCCCGAAAGCTGCTTCATCTGTGCAGGCGAACCACGCGCGCCGGAATGGGCCATCATGTAGATCGAGTTGATCGGCTTTTCACGTTTCGACTCGTCTTCAAACTGCACAGCCGAAATGCGGGCCATCATTTCATCGGCCACCTTGTCGGTGCACTTTGCCCAGGCATCGACGACCTTGTTGTACTTCTCACCCTGGGTGATCAGACCGTCGATATACTGTTGCTCATATTCCTTGGCCAGATCGCGGGTTTCGCTGACCAGATCTTCCTTGGTGTCCGGAATGACCATATCGTCCTTGCCGAACGAAATGCCGGCCTTGAATGCATGGTAGAAGCCGAGCGCCATAATCTGGTCGCAGAAAATCACCGATTCCTTCTGGCCGCAGTGACGGTAGACCTCGTCGATCATCTTCGAGATTTCACGTTTGGTCAGAAGCTTGTTGCACAAATCGAGCGAAATGCCCGGCTGACGCGGCAGCAACTCACCGATCTTCATGCGTCCCGGCGTCGTATCGAAGATACCCGAAACCGGATTACCGTCGTCATCAAGATACTTGAACCGGCCCTTGACCTTGGCATGCAGCGTCACCAAGCCTTCTTGAAGAGCATGATCCACTTCCGAGACGGAGCCGAACACCATGCCTTCCCCGGGCTCGTGCTCACGCATCTGCGATACGTAGTAAAGACCCAGCACAATATCCTGCGAGGGAACGATGATCGGCTGGCCGTTCGCAGGGTGCAGGATGTTGTTGGTTGACATCATCAGCACGCGCGCTTCCAACTGCGCCTCCAGCGACAACGGTACGTGAACCGCCATCTGGTCGCCGTCAAAGTCAGCGTTGAACGCCGCGCACACCAGCGGGTGAAGCTGAATGGCCTTACCCTCGATCAGCACCGGCTCGAACGCCTGAATGCCCAGACGGTGCAGTGTCGGCGCGCGGTTGAGCAGCACCGGATGTTCGCGGATCACCTCATCGAGGATGTCCCAGACCTCCGGCTTTTCCTTTTCCACCAGTTTCTTGGCCTGCTTGACCGTCGACGACAGGCCCTTGGCATCGAGCCGCGAATAGATGAACGGCTTGAACAGCTCCAGCGCCATCTTCTTCGGCAATCCGCACTGATGCAGTTTCAGCTCCGGCCCGACCACAATCACCGAGCGGCCCGAATAGTCCACGCGCTTACCGAGCAGGTTCTGCCGGAACCGGCCCTGCTTGCCCTTCAGCATGTCGGACAGCGACTTCAGCGGCCGCTTGTTCGCACCGGTAATGGTGCGCCCGCGCCGGCCGTTGTCGAACAGCGCATCGACCGACTCCTGCAGCATCCGCTTTTCGTTGCGGATGATGATGTCCGGCGCACGCAGCTCGATAAGCCGCTTGAGGCGGTTGTTCCGGTTGATCACCCGGCGGTACAGATCATTCAGGTCCGAGGTTGCAAACCGCCCGCCATCCAACGGCACAAGCGGCCGCAACTCTGGTGGAATGACCGGCACGACCTGCAGGATCATCCATTCCGGACGGTTGCCGGATTCGATGAAGGCTTCGACGACCTTCAGCCGCTTGGCCAGCTTCTTCGGCTTCAGCTCCGTGGTCGCTTCGGCGATTTCCACCCTCAGGGAATCGCGAAGTTTCTCAAGGTCGATGCCCGACAGCATCTCGCGCACAGCCTCAGCACCAATGCCCGCGGTGAAGCTGTCCTCGCCATACTGGTCCTGCGCGGTGAGATACTCCTCTTCCGACAAAAGCTGGTGCTGCTTGAGCGACGTCAGGCCCGGCTCAAGAACGATATAGTTCTCGAAATACAGAACCCGCTCGATGTCTTTCAGCGTCATGTCGAGCAACAGGCCGATACGGCTCGGCAGCGACTTCAGGAACCAGATATGCGCGACCGGCGCCGCCAGTTCGATATGGCCCATGCGCTCGCGGCGAACCTTCGAAAGCGTGACTTCCACACCGCACTTCTCGCAGATGATGCCCTTGTACTTCATCCGCTTGTACTTGCCGCAAAGGCATTCGTAATCCTTGATCGGCCCGAAGATCCGGGCACAGAACAACCCGTCACGCTCCGGCTTGAACGTGCGGTAGTTGATCGTTTCCGGCTTCTTGATTTCGCCGAATGACCAGGAAAGGATCTTTTCCGGGGACGCGATCGCGATCCGGATCTGGTCAAACGTCTGCGGCTGGCCGGCCGGGTTGAAAATGTTCATGACCTCTTGGTTCATGGTCGTCTCAACTCCTTGTCGCGAACGAGGGTTGGGTTCGCTGTTGGGTTGGTCAAAATCACGCGCACAAACTTGCGCAAAATCAAATTCCGGAAGCGGCACCGGTATATGCCGATGCCGTTCCTTATACTCTTATTGTTGCGAGTCGAGCAGATCGACGTTCAATCCTAGTGAACGCATCTCCTTGACCAACACATTGAAGCTCTCCGGAATACCCGCCTCAAACGTGTCATCGCCACGAACGATCGCTTCGTACACCTTGGTACGGCCCGCAACGTCGTCCGACTTCACGGTCAGCATTTCCTGAAGCGTATAGGCTGCGCCATAAGCTTCAAGCGCCCACACCTCCATTTCACCGAACCGCTGTCCGCCGAACTGCGCCTTACCGCCCAGCGGCTGCTGGGTGACCAGCGAGTACGGGCCGATCGAACGGGCGTGGATCTTGTCGTCCACCAGATGGTGCAGCTTGAGCATGTAAATGTAGCCGACCGTAACGTCGCGGTCGAATGGCTCGCCGGTCCGTCCGTCAAACAGCGTTACCTGTCCGCTCGACTTCAGGCCTGCAGCTTCCAGCAGATGAGCGATGTCATCCTCGCGGGCGCCATCGAACACAGGCGTGGCAATCGGCACACCGCTCGACAGGTTTCCGGCCAGCGCCACGACACCGTCGTCATCCAAAGAGTCGACCGTTTCGTCCTTTCCGTAGATCTTGGAAAGCTCATCCTTGATCGGCTTGACCTTGCTGTTCTCCTGATAGATCTCCAGTAGTTCGCCGATTTTGCGTCCAAGACCGGCGCAGGCCCAGCCAAGATGCGTCTCGAGGATCTGGCCGACATTCATGCGGCTCGGCACACCCAGCGGATTCAGCACGATATCAACCGGCTTGCCGTCTTCAAGGTATGGCATGTCCTCGTCGGGGACGATCTTGGACACCACACCCTTGTTGCCGTGCCGGCCGGCCATCTTGTCACCAGGCTGGATCTTGCGCTTCACCGCCACGAAGACCTTGACCATCTTCATCACGCCCGGAGGCAGCTCGTCACCGCGCTGCAGCTTCTCGACCTTGTCCAGGAACCTGTCTTCCAGACGCTTCTTGGACTCCTCGTACTGCTGCCGCATGGCTTCCAGTTCACCAAGCGCCTTTTCGTTGCCCAGCGCGATGTTCCACCACTGCGACCTCGGCATGTCGTCCAGGATTGTCTGGGTGATCTTGCCGTCGACCTCATAACCCTTCGGCCCGCCCGTCGCCATCTTGCCGAGCAGAAACTCCGAAAGACGGCCGTAGGAGTTGCGGTCCAAAATGGCCAACTCGTCGTCACGGTCCTTGGCAAGACGTTCGATTTCCTCACGCTCGATGGCAAGCGCACGCTCATCCTTATCGATGCCGTGCCGGTTGAACACCCGCACCTCAACGACCGTTCCGGACACGCCCGGAGGCAGCCTGAGCGAGGTATCGCGCACATCCGAGGCCTTTTCGCCGAAGATCGCCCGCAAGAGCTTTTCTTCCGGCGTCATCGGGCTTTCGCCCTTCGGTGTAATCTTACCGACCAGGATATCGCTCGGATTAACCTCCGCACCGATATAGACGATGCCGGCTTCATCGAGGTTCTTCAGCGCTTCTTCACCGACATTTGGAATGTCGCGCGTAATTTCCTCCGGCCCGAGCTTCGTGTCGCGCGCCATCACATCGAACTCCTCGATATGGATCGAGGTGAAAACGTCATCGCGCACCATCCGCTCAGACAGCAGAATGGAATCTTCGAAGTTGTAGCCATTCCACGGCATGAACGCGACCAGCACGTTCTGGCCGAGCGCCAAATCGCCAAGATCCGTCGAAGGGCCGTCAGCCACGATATCGCCGGCCGTCACCCGCTCGCCAACCCGCACCAGCGGACGCTGGTTGATGCAGGTGTTCTGGTTGGAACGCTGGAACTTCTGCAACGTGTAGATATCAACACCGGACTTGGTCGGATCGGTCTCTTCCGTCGCCCGGATGACGATACGCTTGGCATCGACCTGATCCACCACGCCGGTCCGCCGTGCTGTGATAGCAGCACCGGAATCACGCGCAACAACCGCCTCCATGCCGGTTCCGACCAGCGGCGCATTGGTGCGCACCAGCGGCACGGCCTGCCGCTGCATGTTGGAGCCCATCAAAGCCCGGTTGGCGTCGTCGTTCTCCAGGAACGGGATCAGCGCCGCAGCCACCGACACGAGCTGCTTGGGCGATACGTCGACATATTCCACGCGATCGGGCGTCACCAGCAGCACATCGCCATGGTGGCGCACCGTGATCAACTCCTCGGTAAACTTGCCGTCCGCGCTCAGCGGAACGTTGGCTTGCGCAATATGATGCTTGGCTTCCTCGATGGCCGACAGATAGGCCACCTCATCGGTCACCGCACCTTTTTCGACCCGCCGGTAAGGTGTTTCAATGAAGCCGTACTTGTTGACACGGGCAAATGTTGCCAGCGAGTTGATCAGACCGATATTCGGGCCTTCCGGCGTCTCAATTGGACAGATCCGCCCATAGTGGGTCGGATGCACGTCTCGCACCTCGAAGCCGGCGCGTTCGCGTGTCAAACCACCCGGTCCAAGCGCCGACAGACGCCGCTTATGGGTGATTTCTGACAGCGGATTGGTCTGGTCCATGAACTGCGAAAGCTGCGATGAGCCGAAGAACTCGCGCACTGCTGCAGCGGCCGGCTTCGCATTGATCAGATCATGCGGCATCACCGTGTCAATATCGACCGACGACATCCGCTCCTTGATCGCACGCTCCATGCGCACCAGGCCCAGGCGATACTGGTTCTCCATCAACTCGCCGACCGACCGCACACGCCGGTTGCCAAGGTGATCGATATCATCGATATCGCCCTTGCCGTCACGCAGTTCCGCCAGCGTCTTGACCACCGCCAGGATATCCTCGCGCCGCAGCGTCCGCATGGTGTCGGGCGCATCCAGATCAAGCCGCATGTTCATCTTCACGCGGCCAACGGCAGACAGGTCGTAACGCTCATCGTCGAAGAACAGCCCATGGAACAGTGCCTCTGCAGTTTCCCGCGTTGGCGGCTCGCCAGGACGCATGACCCGGTAGATCTCCAAAAGCGCCTGATCGTAGCTTTCCGCCTTATCGGCTTTCAGCGTGTTGCGGATATAACTGCCGGTGTTGACGTGATCCACATCGAGCACGCGCAGCTTGGCATATCCGGCCTCTTTCAGGCTCTCCAGCAGCTTGCCGTCCAGTTCATCACCAGCTTCACCGTGGATCAGGCCGGTTTTGGGGTCGACCAATTCGTCCGCCAGATAAGCGCCATGCAGGTCCTCGTCCCGCACGAGAAGTTCCTTCAACCCGTCTTCAGCAAGCTTGCGGGCAAGCCGTGGCGTGATCTTCTTGCCGGCCTCAACCACCACCTGGCCGCTCTTGGCGTCCACCAGGTCCGCCGTCGGCTTCAATCCGCGATAGCGCTGCGGATCGAACGGCGTGCGCCATCCCCCATCCTTTGCCTGGGTGTAAGTCACCGTGTTGTAGAAGTGATGCAGGATCTCTTCGCCATCCAGGCCCAACGCGAACAGCAATGTGGTGATCGGAAGCTTGCGGCGCCGATCGATGCGGACGTGAATGATATCTTTTGCGTCGAACTCGAAGTCCAGCCACGAACCACGGTAAGGAATGATCCGGGCCGCGAACAAAAGTTTGCCGGAGGAGTGTGTCTTGCCCTTGTCGTGATCGAAGAACACGCCCGGCGAACGGTGCATCTGCGAAACGATCACCCGCTCGGTGCCGTTCACAACGAACGTGCCATTGGCCGTCATGAGCGGCATGTCGCCCATATAGACGTCCTGCTCCTTGATATCCTTGACGGATTTGGCACCGGTGTCCTGATCGATCTCGAACACGATCAGCCGCAACGTGACCTTGAGCGGTGCGGCATAGGTCATGCCCCGCTGCTGGCATTCCTCGACATCGTATTTCGGTTGCTCAAATTCGTAGGAAACGAATTCCAGCATAGCCTGCCCCGTAAAGTCGGAAATTGGGAAAACCGACTTGAACACGGCCTGTAGACCGTCATTGGCACGCCCGCCCTCAGGCTCTTTCATTTGCAGGAACTGATCGTAGGATTCTTTTTGAACCTCGATCAAATTCGGCATTTCTGCAACTTCGGCGATATTTCCGAAAAACTTACGAACCCGCTTGCGACCCGTAAATGTCTGCGACATGTCCATTCCTTTGAATATGGCTTGCTCAAGCTCATTAAACAGCTTGCGTCAGTCTCTCGTTCCTGAAGGGACTGGCGGAAGCTGCCTACCGGTTCCTCACGCAACGCACGCAACAAAAGCGGAGGCGGCCCTTCACCGTTGAAGGGTCGCCAACCGTCAAATGTTATTTAAGCTCGACAGATGCGCCTGCTTCTTCGAGCTTCTTCTTAAGTTCCTCGGCCTCATCCTTGGCAACGCCTTCCTTAACCGCTTTCGGCGCGCTTTCGACCAGGTCCTTGGCCTCTTTCAGGCCCAGTCCGGTGATTGCACGAACTTCCTTGATGACGTTTATCTTCTTGTCACCAACAGAAGCCAGGACAACATCGAACTCGTCCTTTTCTTCAGCGGCAGCGGCTTCACCACCAGCACCCGGCGCGGCCGCGGCTACGGCCACGGGAGCAGCGGCGGAAACGCCCCACTTCTCTTCCAGAAGCTTGGACAGCTCAGCTGCCTCAAGCACAGTCAGGTTGGAAAGGTCATCTGCAATCTTTGCAAGATCAGCCATTGTTTCACTCTTTCTTTCAATCGGTTTGAACCAGTTAGTCGACTGACGGAACCTGTCAGGCGGCTTCTTCCTTGGAGGCATAGGCGCTCAGGACACGCGCAAGCTGTCCGCCAGGTGCCTGCAGCACACCGGCAATCCGGGTGGCAGGTGTCTGGATCATGCCGACCAGCTTCGCCCTCAACTCGTCGAGGGACGGCAGTTCGGCAAGCGCCTGGACGCCGCTTGTGTCCAGCACCGTGGCTCCCAGCGCGCCACCGAGCACGACAAG
>JANQIR010000026.1 GCA_028282065.1 Aestuariivirgaceae bacterium | reverse complement strand
ATGTTCCCGAAAAGTGTGTGCGGTTTTCGGATAAGAACATGCTCAATATCAAAGAGATAGAGCATTTTTAGTGACTCAGGTTTCACAAAAAATGCTCTAAGAGGCTGGGGCTACCAAATCTCATTGATCGGGATTGATTGCGCTGATTACCCATGAAGAACTGTCCATGACGATGCCGTCAGCAGCCAGTCTTTGCCTTTTGATGGCCTGGCCCAGGGCTGCTTCGATCGCCTCGCGGTTTTCTTCCGCCTGTGCCCCGGCTTCCCGGAAAACCTCTCCGGCCGGCCCGATAGTAAGCTGGAAGTCGATGGCATCGCGGAAATCGTGACCGACGAGCACCGGCGCATCGACCCGGCGAAACGCAATGTCGTCATATCCGGCGGCGTGCATCATGGCCCGCACGGTGGTTTCGTCGGACATCGAAAACGGACCCGGTCCGCAGGTCTGCGCGTCGTCTCCTGGTGCGGGCAGGAACTTGAGCACCACGTCCTTGGCCGTCGACAGCCATGGATTGTCGGCCCGGTTGCGCCAGACGATGTGAACCATCCGGCCACCCGGCTTCAGTGCCTTGCGCATGTTGCGCAATCCGGCCACGGGGTTGACGAAGAACATGGTGCCGAAACGGGCGAAGACGAAGTCGAACGCACCTTCCGGCAGGGCGATTTCCGCATCGCCACGCATGAAGGTGACGTTTTCGACGCCACGTGCCTGGGCGTCGTTTCGGGCATAATCGAGAAAGGCATCGCAGCAGTCGATGCCGACCACCGTGCCTTGCGGGCCCACCATGTCAGCCAGCTTGATCGCCGTATCGCCGAAACCGCAGCCGACGTCGAGCACGCGATCACCTTCCTTGACTGGCAGGGTTGGGAAGATTGCCTCGCTGTGCCGGGTCAGCCCGTCGACCAGAACGTGTTTGAATTTGATGAATTTGGGTGCCAGCACCTCGTTCCAGAACTTCACGAAGTCGGAGTCTTCATGGACAGGCTGCCGGTCCGTTGCGGTTTCACTCATGGGGTTTCGTCCCTTTCTGTTGGTTCGCATGTCTGTGTTGGTGAGTTATCTCTGGGGGCGGGCTAACCGGTGCTTGCCGCAAAGCGGGACCATCGTGCTATTTACAGCCAAGGCTGGCATGATTCTGCGGTATGGGGGAGGGGGAAATGGCACATGGTGATTTCGTTTGGTGTGATCTGTCCGCGTTTGACGTCGGCGGCGCGAGGGAGCTCTATGCCCGGGTTTTCGGCTGGACCTACCGCACCATCACCCAACCCGATGGTTCGGACTATCATCTCGCCGCGGCCGGACACGATGCCGGTGCAGCCATCTTCGAAATGCCGCAGAAATTTCAGGATCTCGGTCTTCCCAGTTTCTGGATGCCCTATATCGAAGTCGATAATATCGAACATACGGTAAAATTGGCGGCCGGCCTAGGCGGTAAGGTAGAGGTTGGTCCGGTTCCGTTCAGCGATCATGCCACCATTGCCCTTATCCGCGATCCTCTGGGCGCCGGGTTCACGGTGTGCCAGGGCGAGGACCTGGTGCCGCGCCGGACGGCAGGCGTGCCCGGCCGGATGGTTTGGAACGCACTTCATGTATCGGATGCAGCCGCTGTCACCGGGTTCTACGAAACACTGTTCGGCTGGCGGATTTCCGCAGATGGCGCTCCACACGGCACCCACGACGTTCGCCGCACGGCGGGTGACAAGATCTCGGAAATCCATGAAATACCGGACGAATTGCGTGGTGAACATCAGTTCTGGGGCGTGCATTTCTCCGTCGCCGATCTGGCGGCCGCCGGGGCGCAGGTACGGAGCGGCGGTGGCGGCATTCTCTACGAGGGTATGGGGAACGATGGCCCTGGGGTGCTGGCGCACGACCCCGGTGGCGCGGCGTTCTTTCTCGTGGAGGCGAAGGCGGCGCGCGACAGCGCAGCAACACTGCTGGCGCGCCTGTGGCCGAAATATTGGAAATCGGCGCTGGCGGTTGCCACCATCTGGATCGCCGTCTTCTTTGAAATGAACTGGGTGTGGGGCGTCCTGTTCCTCATGTGGACAATTCCGGCGTTGCAAACCGGACGAACCTATTTCGTCGAGCCTGTGAACCGGGACGACGATGCCGTGGTCTTCTGGCTGATTGTCGGCAGTTGGATCGTGCTGAGTGTCGTCATGATCCTTTACGATCTTGGCGCTTTGATTGGTGCTGGGACGTAAGGTGCAGCGCAATGCCCGAAATCGCCGAAATCGCGCGGATGGCGGAGATCTTGCGTATGGTCAGTGCCGCCGGGTTGTCCGGACGTTGGGTTGCGGGCGATGATCTGCACACCATCGGCAACGGCAAGGGGGCCTATCTGCTGAAGGTCCGGCTTGGCAGCCCGGTGCGGATTGACATTCCCCGCCTCGGGCCGGCCGCGCTGCTGGCCGGAGAGTACGTTTATGCCGGCAGTGCGCGCGGCAGCGGCGGCATCCGCGCCCGGCTGGCACGCCATTTCAGACGTGACAAGCGCCCGCACTGGCACATTGATCGGCTGACGGTCGCGGCCCAAGACATGATGGCGCTTGTCGTGCCGGACGGTTCCGAATGCGCACTGGTCGACGGATTGCTGGCATCGGATTGCTTTTCCATCCCGGTTGACGGCTTTGGCAGCACGGACTGCCGGCGCTGCGCGAGCCATCTGCTGTCATTCTGTTTTCCGGAACGGCGGATACCTCCTGTCCGGTAGCGCGGGTTGACGGAGACAAGGCGGGCCGGCTTTTAGAGCGTGGAATGTAGGGATACGGCAGTCAAAGCAAAATTTCCTATAATGTTAGGAAATAATTCTTTACAACCGCAACGCTGCCAGCTATACATATGGGCATGCTTCAACAATTGAAGTTAAGGGGCACCTGACCTGGATACCGGGTCAAGCCCGGTATGACGGGTTAGGAGGTATGACCGGGAAACCAACAAAGAGGCGAGGAGGCTCCGAGCGCAGCGAGGCAAGCGCGACTGCGCGCCGGCTGTCAAGTGGCGTGGAGGGCCGTAAGGCCCGACAGGGCGCTTAGATCAGCCGCCCCCGCGGAGCCGTCCGGCGCAAGCCGGACTGGCGTGAGCGATAAGAATCCGCCGACCGTGAAATCAACAAAGAGGCGAGGAAGGCCGAAGGCCTGACCGGGAAATCAACAAAGAGGCGAGGAGGCTCCGCAGGAGCCGACCGGGACTTAAGAAGTGGCGTGGAGCGGCGTAAGCCGCGACGGGGACTTAAGAAGTGGCGTGGAGCGGCTTAGGCCGCGACAGGGCGCTTAGATTGGCCGCCCCCGCGGAGCCGTCCGGCGCAAGCCGGATTGGCGTGAGCGAAAAGGATCGCCGCGACAGGGAAGCAAACAAAGTGCCCGAAACAAATCTGATCGGCGAGGATGTGCCGGAACGTGTCGAGCAGTTGCTGCTGCTCTGGCTCACCGGCCTTGAAGACATCGCCACCGGCAATGAGGCAACGCACGATTTGGAACAGCAGTTGCGCACCGCGACCGTGTTCCTGAAGGCTGCCGATGGCCTGGTTGCCCTGAAGCAGAAACTGCAATCCATGCGGCAGGACGGGACTACCCCGGACGAGGAGGACCATGACTGGAGAGGCGAACTTGCGCGCAAGCTTGAAAAGATGCTTGGCGAAGTTGACAGCCGGCCCGCTCACCGCCGGCCTGACGGTGGAGGAGGCGAAACGGCTCAGTGACGACTGGCAGATCATCGCCCGTCTGGACCAGCTTCCGCCGCAGTTCCATGACGGCGAGTGCGACTGGACCCGCTGGCTGATCATTGGCGGGCGTGGCTCGGGAAAAACCAGGGCAGGGGCTGAATGGGTGCGCCATTGTGCTCTCGGCATTTCTCCCTTTGCGCTCCGGCCGGCACGGCGGATTGCGTTGGTGGCGGCGACCTGGCCCGAAGCCCGCGCCGTCATGATCGAAGGTGAGTCTGGCCTGCTGGCCATCCATGCCGAACACGAACGCCCGGCCTATGAGCCCTCCAAGCGCCAGCTGACCTGGCCAAACGGAACGGTGGCGCAGTTGTTTTCCGCCGAGAGTCCCGAAGCCCTGCGCGGACCGCAATTCGATGCGGCCTGGCTTGATGAGCTGGCGAAATGGCGCAACGATCAGGCCACCTGGGACATGTTGCAGTTTGCGCTGAGGCTGGGCGAGCGGCCGCGCATGGTAATCACCACCACGCCGCGCCCGACCGCTCTGATGAAGCAGCTCATGCATGATGAAGCAACGGTGATCAGCCGGTCCCGTACGGCCGACAATGCTGCCAACCTGGCACCGTCCTTTCTGCAGGCGGTCTCGGCGCGATACGGCGGCACCCGGCTTGGCCGGCAGGAACTGGACGGCGAACTGCTGGATGATGACCCCAATGCCTTGTTCCGCTGGCCGCTGATCGAGGCGGCAAGGGTTTCTCGCGTGCCGGAACTGCACAGGATCGTAGTGGCGGTCGACCCGCCGGCCGGATCGTCGGGCGATGCCTGCGGGATCATCTGTGCCGGCCGCGGTTTCGACGGCCGCGCCTACATACTGGAAGACGCCACGGTTGAGAAGGCCTCGCCGATAACCTGGGCGCGCCGTGCCGCCGGTGCCTATCACCGCTGGCAGGCCGACAGGCTGGTCGCTGAGGTCAATCAGGGCGGAGATATGGTTCGCACGATTATTGAAGAAGTGGATGCCTCCGTGGCGGTCCGTCCGGTCAGGGCGACACGCGGCAAGCAGCTGCGCGCCGAACCGGTCGCCGCGCTGTATGAACAGGCCAGGGTGCACCATGTCGGCACCTTCCCGGAACTGGAGGATCAGATGACGGCCTTTTCGCAGGTTCTGGAAACTTCGGGCCAAAGCCCAGACCGGGTCGACGCACTGGTCTGGGCGCTCACCGCGCTGATGCTTTCAGGACCGGAGCCAGTGCCGCGGATAAGGCAGGTTTAGGGTTCTGACCCTAGCGCTGTGGGTCACGTCCTGAAAACACATGTCCTAAGAGGTGGCTATACTACTGCTCAATTGATTGATTGAAAATACAACTGTATATCAAAATAAAAACCTTTTCATGTGCAATCGGGCAATTTGTATGACCAAACAAGATTTAGAATCATCGGCGTTTGGAAAATCAACCATTGAGGCACTCGAGAAGTTTGGTGACCGGCTGGGGCGGGATGCCCTTGTCTTTAGCCTTGTAATTGTTGGCGTATTTTCTTCGCTCGTGATAGGAGCTGATGCCTTTCTCACGGTCGGAGCGGGGGTCTTCATAATCGTTGCATTGCTTGCAAATAAAGCTGTCGATGCGTATCTTTCGGAAAGAAAGGCCGAGCAACGGCTGAAGGAACTAAAATACAGGCAAGGCAAGGCCTTGTTGGCAAAACATAAACGAAGACTGCGCTAGGAAGACTATCAACAACGGTATGAGATTGGCATGGACATCAGGGCCAGCGAAGAAATAGCTCAGCTATTTGCGATTCCGGCATCGGGTATGACCTTGGCATTGGGTGCGTCGTGGAGCTTGTATGCGCTTAGGCGCAAATGGCGGAAAGGTGCAGCGCTGTATTCACTGGCAGCGCATGCGGCGGGAGAGTTTTATCGTCTTGCCGATGAGGTTATGAGTGATCCTGCCACGCCCGACACTCTGCATGATGCCGTTTACGATATGACCTCGTCTCTTACAAATGACGATTTGGGTGCAATACTCTATCCCAGAGTTATTGAGAATCTCGATGCTGTTCAAGGCAAGTCGCATCGCAACAGCGAATTGGGTGAACAGATTAGGGACCTGGCAAAATCCAGAGTGGACCTATATGAAAAGGTGAATGAGGCCTTTGGTGCCTGGTTATTCGCGCTGGTCGCTACCCATGGACACTCGGACGTGAAATTATCCATGACGATGGCGAAATCCACTGATCGTTCAGCATTGATCGAGACAATCGATCGGTTGATGACATTCCTCGACGGGAATGGGAACGATGGCATCGGTGGGACTCGAAAGACGGTCGAGGGCGGAGCGATTTAGCCTTTCTGAATCTGGTGCGGAGCTGCATTTGATGGTTATGCCAAGTGCGGCCAGCCAAGTAGGGTTTGGAAATTCGCTCCAGCGCAACGGCCGATCCGAAACTCGAACCTCTGCATTCTCTCGTGAGTGATCTGCTGGAGGAGCAGTTGAAGTCGGCGAATATAGAAATACCTGACGAACCGGCCGACCGGTAGGCCCGGCCACGCTATTCGGTGCCGCGCCCCGATGACGGAACGCTCTTGCAATAGGGCCCACCTGTTGCTGCGATCGTTCCGGCACCGGATGCATCCGCCGGGACGGCAAACAGAATTGATTCAACCTAACTGCAAAGCGCTCTA
>JANQIR010000276.1 GCA_028282065.1 Aestuariivirgaceae bacterium | reverse complement strand
GGATGGATCAATCCCATCCACGATTTGAGGTCCGTGCCACTAACGCTGCCGGGCACCACACCTAAGGTGCGCTCAAGCTCCGGCCCGACATAAAGCTCGCCCAGCTCAACCTGCCAATCCCAAACGGATTGTTCGGAACCCGCCAGTGCAAGGGCGCGGCGTCCGGAATCCTCGAAAAACCTGGGCGAACCCGAACTCTGGTTGAACGCAAACTGCGCCAGGGTAAAGGACATGGTGACCAGAACCATGACCAGCCCCGCAGTGATCAGCGGCTTCATGATCGATAGTGCGAAGATATCAAGCGCACCGGCGGCGGCCACCACGGTCCACGCCAGCAGAACCGACCAGGGCAACAGCGATGCCTGCGCCCGGGGGGCCCCTGCACGCCAATAGCCAAAAACGATAGCAAAGCCCGCCACGGCCACTGTGGCAAATCCGATGCGCGCAATCGCCGAAACGAGATGCGGCTGAAACCAGCCGTAGACCGACAACGCCAGCGCGCCACCGCCCATCATGATAAACAGTATGCCGAGCACAGCTGAACGTTTGCGCAGTTCGACAAACGTAATCAGGCACGCAATCAGGCCTGCCAGCATGAGAGATTCGATAATGGCAGAGGCTCTCGCAGCGCCGTCCTCGCCGGGCAAAAGATGGGAAACCGCCGAGAAATATCCGGCATCCAGCGCAATGAACGCGACCGACGACCATGCAAACAGGGCCGCTGCGGGAAACACCGCCCGGCTGCGCACAACGAAAAGGCACACGATCGCGATGCCAAGAAGCAGGGCGATCCCCAGAATGACGCCACGGAAGAACGCAAATTCCGCAGACTGCGCATTGAATGCGCCGCGCTTCCACAAGGTCACGCTTCTCAGACCGGCGGACGCAAGACCAATGGCGTAGGTGGCCGTGGCACCCGGTTCAACCGTCAGAGTCACCGCATCCGAACCAAGGACATTCAGCTTGCGAAGCTGGTCCGTGGCAACCGATGCCTGAATGGAGGTAACAAGGCTGCCACTGCTCGCGACCCTCATCAGTCCGGAGCCGACAAAGCCCTGATGCGGAACGGCCAGGATCAGTTCCTGCGGCGTCGTACCCGGATTGCTCAAGGTGAAAACCACCCATCGGTGCAAGGTGCCCCGGCTTGCCGAACGCAGTTTCATCGAACCCTTTTCACCGCCGCCGGCAGCGGGAATTTCGATGGTCGCCTCGGGTGTGCGGCTCTCAACGAACTGGAGTACGGGCAGCAGATCGATATTCGGACCCTGCAGCGCCGCATTGACAATATCGGCGCCATAAGCTGCCGATGACGCCCATGCCAATATGAGCATCGCAACTGCCGCTCTCAAATGTTCGAGCCTACGCGCCATTTCCGGTCGGCCTTCCACCACCCCGTTGCCCTGGAGCATGGCCGCACAAGCGTTGCGAACATTGCTCACATGAGACTACGTAGCGTCCACCATCAAACAAGGCAAGCAAATGCCCTGTCACGTCCCCTCACGCAATGCGCCCACCTGTTGGTAAAAATCATGTCACGGTCGAGGATCCGTGCAGAGAATGGCAAACAGAAGGTGATCTTGCCAGCGGCCATTTATTTTAAGGTAACCACGGGCCAGACCTTCGCGCGAGAATCCGCATCGCTGCAAGAGCCTTATCGATGGTTCATTGCTCTGCAGACAGGCTGCTTCCAGCCGGTTCAGCCGCAAAGGGCCGAAGGCCTGGGCAATGATGGTGCGCACCGCATCGCCCATATATCCATGGCGGGCGAAAGGTTCGCCTATCCAGTAGCCAAGCGAGCCGGTCTGCGCCACACCGCGCCGGATGTTCGAGATGGTGATGCCGCCAAGCAATTCGTCGGTGTCCTGGGAAAACAGGAAATACGGATAGGCGAGGTCCTCCCGGATTTCCCGGTTATAGCGCTTGACACGGGCCCGGAAGGCATGCCGGGTGAGATCGTCGCGTGGCCAGGTCGGTTCCCAGGGTGTGAGAAAACTGCGGCTTGCGGCGCGTAATTTGCTCCAGGCAGCGAAATCGACCAAGGCGGGCGGGCGCAGGTAAACAAGAGCGCCCCGTATCAGGGGTCCATGGTCATAGCCGGAGATCGAACGCAGAAACACCATAGCGGATTCTATCGAGGTTGGTTCATTGACACGACCGGCTACGCGGCTCCACAGCCCGTTGCGTCAGGTGAATTGTGCCGCGATCTGTTCATAGCGCGCAAGCCCTTTCAGGTTCCCAACGGCAGCCACCGCCGGGGTCGGTGTTTGAAACACATCGGCTGCCAGTTCGCTGATTTCAGCACACGTTATGGCGTCGATCCGCTCCAGAATTTCCGCCATCTCCGGCACGCGGCCATAGGCAAGGTACTGCCGGGCAATCTGATCTGCACGCCCGGATGCGCTTTCCAGACTCATGACGAGAGCAGCCTTGATCTGAGCCTTCATGCGCGCGACCTCCGGTTCGGACACGCCATCTGTCATGCTCAACATCACCTTGGACATCACATCAGTGAGTTCGGCGGCCTTTTCCGGCCCCGTGGCGGCGTAAACGGAGACCAGTCCACCATCGCGATAAGGCTGCGCAAATGAAAAGACGGAGTAGCAAAGGCCGCGTTCTTCGCGCACTTCCTGAAACAACCGGGAGGACATGCCGCCACCTAGGATGCCGCACAGAATCTGCAACGGATAGATCCGGTCATCCAGATAGCCTGGCGCGGGAAACGCCATGACGAGATGGGTCTGGTCGAGCGGCCGTTCCACATCACAGAAGCCGCCCTCGAAGACCGCCGGCGGCCAGTCGATATCTCTGCCCGCCCGCACAGTTGCGAGCTTGACGGCGGCCTGTTCAACCAGTGCATCATGGCTAAGATTTCCCGCTGCGGCCAGAACGATGCGGCTGCCGGCATAGTGCGCACCACGATAGGCGGTAATCTGCGCAACGTCGTACTGCGCCACCTGCCTGGCCGCCCCGAGAACAGGCCGGCCCAGCGCCTGGTCGGGAAATGCCGATTGCTGGGCCAGATCAAACACCAGATCATCCGGTGTGTCATTGGCAGCGGCGATCTCCTGCAGGATGACCTGCTTCTCCCGTTCCAGTTCAAGCCGATCAAAAACCGGAGCGGTAAAGATATCCGCCAGGATATCAAGCGCCAGCGGCCAGTCATCCTTCAGTACACGGGCGAAATAGGCCGTGGTTTCCATGCCGGTCGAAGCATTGATTTCACCGCCGGCGGCTTCGATCTCCTCAGCGATGGCGCGGGCGGAGCGGCGCTTTGTGCCCTTGAAAGCCATGTGCTCCAACAAATGGGCGATGCCGTTCTCTGCCTCCTCCTCATCACGCGCGCCGGCCCGCACCCAGATGCCGAGCGCAACCGTTTCCAAACTTGGCATGTGTTCGGTGATAACACGTACACCATTGTCCAATGAGGTAATTCGAACGCTCATTCACTCTCCTCAGGTGCCGGCATTGTCGCGAACGAATTGCTGAATCTGAGCAAGATCGTTGTTCAGAACGGTAAACCGCTCTTCGCGCTGCATCAGGCCGGAAAGACCGGCAGGCAATTGCGGCACCACTCCGGATGCCTTCGATACGGCCTCGGGGAATTTGGCCGGATGTGCGGTGGCAAGTGTCACCATTGGTATGTCCGTACAGGCTGTGGAGCGCGCAACCGCGTAGCCGACGGCCGTATGCGGATCAAGCAGTTCGCCGGTTTCGGCCAGGGTTTGCTTCAACGTAGCCGCCACCGTCTCTTCGTCGGTGCGTGCGGACTCGAAGTCTTGCCGCATTGCCGCCAACACATCGTCAGCAACCGTAAAGGCGCCCGATTGCGCAAGGCCCGACATCAATTGGCGGATACTGCCGGGATCGCGGCCATAGGCCTCGAACAAGAGGCGCTCGAAGTTGCTGGAGACCTGAATATCCATGGACGGCGAGGTGCTGGGCTCCACGCCGCGCACTTCATAGCGGCCGGATTTCAGGGTTCTATCGAGGATGTCGTTGACGTTCGTTGCGATCGCCAGACGGCCAACCGGAAGCCCCATGCGTTTGGCCGCGTAACCGGCAAATATGTCGCCGAAATTGCCGGTTGGCACCGTGAAGCTGACCGGCCGATCGGGGCCGCCAAGGGCAAGCGCGCTGGTGAAATAGTAGACGATCTGCGCCATGATGCGCGCCCAGTTGATGGAGTTCACACCGGACAAAGACAGCTCGTCGCGAAATGTCAGGTCATTGAACATTGCCTTGACGTGCGCCTGGCAGTCATCGAAATGCCCTTCGACAGCAATGTTGAACACCCGGTCGGACAGCACGGTCGTCATCTGGCGGCGCTGAACATCGCTCACCCGGCCATTGGGATGCAGAATGAAGATCTTCGTGCGCCTGGACTCGCGAAAAGCCTCGATGGCCGCGCTGCCCGTGTCGCCGGACGTTGCGCCAATGATCGTCGCCGTCAGATTGCGTTTGTCCAGAACATGGTCCATCAGCCGCGACAGCAGCTGCATGGCGAAGTCCTTGAAGGCCAATGTCGGACCATGAAACAGTTCAAGCAGCCATTGGTTGTCGTTAAGCTGCTTCAGCGGTGCAACGGCAGCGTGGCGGAACGGTGCGTAGGCATCTTCCGTCATGGCGCGCAGGTCGTCGTCGCCAATGGCACCGGCTACAAACGGGCGCACAATCTCATAGGCGATCTGGCTATAGGGACGCCCGCGCAAAGCCAGCAGATCATCACGGGAGAACTGCGGCCAGGCGTCCGGCAGATAGAGCCCGCCGTCGCGCGCAAGGCCGGTCAGCAGGACATCTTCGAACTGCAATTCCGGAGCGCTGCCGCGGGTGGAGATGTACTTCATATTCAGCGTCTCTTCCTTCGAACGCGAGCCCGTTCATAGAACAAGTGCGCACCGAATCAAGTGGTTTCGTAACCGTATGATGTCCTCGCTCATTCGGCGCCCAGATACCTGCGCTGCAGATGCGTGCGGAAAGCTGATACACTCAATGGCGCTCCTGTCACACGCTGCATCAGCTCGTGTGAGGAATAGCGCGAACCGGCGCCGTGAATGTTGGCGGCAAGCCAGGTATTGAGCGGCATGAAGTCGCCGGACGCCAGTGCGTTCAAGATGCCGGGGTCTTCATCGCAAGCTGCCGAGAAAATCTGCGCTGCCCCCAAAGCACCCAGCGTATAGCTTGGAAAGTAGCCAAACGCGCCGATCGGCCAATGGATGTCCTGCAGGCAGCCCTCGCGATCAGTGTCCGGCACGATGCCGACGAGCGCGCGCATGCCTTCGTTCCAGGCCTCCGGCACATCACATATCTTCAAATGCCCGGCAATGAGATCGCGCTCCAGCCGGTATCTCAGGATGATATGCAGCGGGTAGCTCACCTCGTCGGCGTCGACGCGGATCGCGCTGCGCGCAACCTTGTGGTAGAGCCTGACGAGATTGCCGGTTTGCCAGGCATCACCGCTGCCACTGAACGTTTCGCGAAGCACCGGTGCCAGATAGCCGATAAACTCGGGCGACCTGGCAGCCTGCATTTCATAGAGCAGCGACTGGCTCTCGTGGACCGCCATTCCACGGGCGCGGCCGACCGGCTGTTTGAGCCAATCTGGCGGACGGTGACGTTCGTACTGCGAATGGCCGGTTTCGTGGATGACCGCCATGAGGCTGGAAGTAAAGTCGTTCTCATCGAACCGGGTGGTAATCCGGCTGTCCTGAGGCACACCGCCCGAGAAGGGATGCAACGAAACGTCTAGCCTGCCGCCTGCAAAGTCAAAACCGATGGCTTGCATGATCCGGCGGGCCAGCCGCTCCTGATCGGCGACGGCAAAGGGTCCTTCAGGGCGGATCGGAGCCGGTTCTCCTGCCTGGCGGTCAATCACCTCGTCCAGGAAGCCGGGCAGGAATGCTTCAAGCTCGCGAAACAGGACGTCGATGTCAGCCGATGTGCGGCCCGGATCGAACTGATCCAACAAGGCGTCGTAGGGGGCGCAATCCAGCGTGGTGCCGAGTGCGTCTGCACCTTCACGCACGAGGTCCAGAAGCTCTTCCAGCTTCGGTGCCAGTGCAGCAAAGTCGTTTTCAGGCTTTGCGGTTCGCCAGGCCATCTCGCAGGCGGACGATGCCTTGCTACGCTTGGCGACCAGACTGGACGGCACCGCGCTGGCATGAGTGTGCTCGCGGCGCATCTCGTACAGGTTTGCCCGTTGCCAATCGTTAAGGCCGCCGGTGGCCTGGTCCGCTTCATCAAGCAGATCGGACATGTCCCCGGCGGTGATCATTTCGTGCCGGATCACGCTGAGTGCTGCGAGTTGATCGGCACGTGCCTGGGCACCGCCCTCCGGCATCATGGTGGCCTGATCCCAATGCAAGACGGCAAGCGCGCCGGAGACATCGGACATACGGGCAAACCGGCCCTCCAACTCGGTATATGCGGCGTTTTCGGTCATCCGGCTCAATTCCCCCTAAACTGTCGCAGCAACGTTTTCCGCTATGCGCCGGACCGGCGCGATCTGACAAAAGCCACATAGACCACAAGCAGGACCAGAGCCAGCCCATACCACGTGAGGGCATATTGCAAGTGGCGATTGGTCAGGCTGGCGCCGGACCTCTCGGCCGGTTGCGGCTTTGGGTCTGCGGCCGGCGGCTCTTCGCTCTGGGCCTCCAGGAAGGCCGGCAGAACACGCGACGTCAATGCCTGGCCTGTGGAGTTGGTCATCGCCATGAGATCCCACCAGTACCAGCGATTACGGTCCGGCTCGTTGTCCGGGCCAAACAGTGTCTTGCCCGGTTTGGAAATGCGGATCAGGCCGGTGACGGTAATCTGGGACTTCGGTGCCGGATTTGGCCGCTGCGCAGCGTCCTTCAGGTTATCCGGCACAAAGCCGCGATCGACCCAGACCGTCAGACCGCCCGCCGTCTCAAACGGGGTGACGATGTTCCAGCCGATCCTGCCGTCGCGCAAGGCATAGACATGCCGTTCCAGATCGTGTCGGAATGTGCCCGATGCCCGGGCGCGCAGCCAGTCGACGTCGAACCCGTGTTCAATGCCCGCTTCCACATCGGCAAGGCTGACCGGATCGGCAGCGATGGACTGATCGATCAGCCGGATGAATTCATTTTTCCAGTTGAGCCGATAGACCTGCCACGATCCCAGAGCGCACAGAATGGCCAAACCGCAAACAGCCACAACTGTCAGTTTGACGTTCGAGGGAGGCTTGGCAGATGCATCTTCGGCCATGACGGTATCCATGGCCGGGCACCGGCGGCAACCGCCGGCGCCTTAGGGCCTTGAAGCTACTGGAACGTGGCGCCAACCGATCCCCACACGTAAATGCAGGCGAACAGGAACAGCCAGACCACGTCAACGAAATGCCAATACCAGGCGGCCGCCTCAAATCCGAAGTGCTGCTCAGGCGTAAAATGACCTTTTAGAGCGCGGAACAGGCACACGATCAGAAAGATCGTTCCGACGATGACATGGAAGCCATGGAACCCGGTTGCCATGAAAAAGGTCGAGCCATAGATGTTGCCGCCGCTTGCCTGGCTGAACGCGAAAGACGCGTGCCCGTATTCATAGGCCTGTACCGCCGTGAACAGCAGACCCAGCAGGATCGTGCACACCAGGCCCCAGATCAGCCCCTTGCGGTCATTGTGCAGCAGGGCATGATGCGCCCAGGTGACCGTCGTGCCGGATGTCAGCAGGATCAGCGTATTGATCAGCGGCAGATGCCAGGGATTGAAGACTTCCACACCCTTCGGCGGCCAAAGCCCGCCGGTCAGTTCCACCCTCGTGGCCTGAATGGCTGCATCAGAATACAAGGCCGCCTCGAAGAACGCCCAGAACCAGGCCACAAAGAACATGACCTCGGACGCGATAAACAGGATCATGCCGTAGCGCAGGTGAAGCTGCACGACCGGTGTGTGATCGCCCTGATGCGCTTCCTTGATGACGTCCCGCCACCACATGAACATGGTGTAGAGCACACCCACCAGACCGATCACCATAACCCAAGGCGCACTGTCGTGCATCCACATGATGGCGCCCACGGCCAGCACAAACGCGAATGCCGCGCCAACCGCCGGCCACGGACTCGGTTCTACCAGATGATAGTCATGATTGACGTGGCTATCCGCCATAGTCCCCTACTCCCATTAATGTTCCCGCACGGCCTGTCTCATGGCCGAAGTCATTGCCTCAGTTCAACTGTCTAACGCCGCTCGGTGCCGTCTCGCTACCGGATTTGTCTGCCGGAGCGGATGATACCTCAGTCGGATCGTCCACCCGGAAGAATGTGTAAGACAAGGTGATGGTTCCAAGCTTGTCCAGGTTCTTATCGTCGGCGATCTCCGGATCGATGAAAAACGCCACCGGCATGTCCACAGACTGGCCCGGTTCAAGCGTCTGCTCGGTAAAGCAGAAACACTCGATCTTGTTGAAATAGGCACCTGCCTGCGGCGGCGTCACGTTAAAGGTCGCAGTTCCGGTGACAGCGTAAGGCATGTCATTGGTCGCGCGGTAAAACGCCAGTCCCTGCTCGCCGATCTTCAAGGTCACACGATGCTGCACCGGCTTGAAGGTCCAGCCAAGCGCACCGTTGGTATTGGCGTCAAACTCGATACTGACCTTTCTGGACAGCACCGTGCCGTCCACCGCTTCGGCCCTTTGGGTGGTGCCGCCAAAACCGGTCACCCGGCAGAACAGTTCATAGAGCGGGACCGATGCATAAGCGAGCCCCCCCATGCCGGCAACGATGCACACACACATCATGACCACAGACAGGTTGCTGGCTTTTTGCTGTTCAGCGCTCACGGCCATCCCCTCAAATAACCCGGTCCGCGACATTGCCGCCAAGGCGGACCAAAGTCGTGACGAAAAACACAATGACCAGTGCACCCAGGATCAACGCTATTGCAATCGACCGCTTGCGCCGGGCCTTGACCTCAGCCTCGCTCAAGGTCCTGAATTCCACTTCGCCGGTCATAACACACCGCCCGGAAAAAACAGTGTGACGGCGCGATCGGCCAGCAGTAGCAGATAGATCAAGAACAGATAGAGGATCGAGAACCCGAACAGGCGCTTGGCCGCGCGGTGCCCATCTTCTCCGGCCCGGTCGCGATACACAGCCCATGCCCGCCAGACCAGAACAGCACCTAGGATGCACGCGCCCACGAGGTAGGTGACGCCGGAATAGCCGAGCAGGAAAGGCAGCACCGAGGCCGGCAGCATGATGATGCTGTAAATCAGGATCTGCTTGCGGGTTGCTTGCAGTCCGGCAACCACCGGCAGCATCGGGACACCGGCATTGGCGTAATCCTGGGACCGGAACAGTGCCAGGGCCCAGAAATGCGGCGGGGTCCAAAGGAATATGATCAAGAACAGGGCAATGCTGTGCGGATCTATGGTGCCGGTCACTGCGGTCCAGCCGATCATGGGCGGAAACGCCCCGGCGGCACCGCCGATAACGATGTTCTGCGGCGTCGAGCGCTTGAGCCAGATCGTATAAATTACCGCGTAGAAGAAGATGGTGAAGGCCAGGAAACCGGCCGCGACCCAGTTTACCGCAACGCCTAGAAGCAGGACCGAACCGGTGGCCAGAATCAGGCCGAACGCCAACGCGTTGTCGGGCACGATGCGGCCGGCGGGAACCGGCCGGCGCTCGGTGCGCTGCATTTTGGCGTCAATGTCGGCGTCGTACCACATGTTCAGCGCACCGGACGCACCGGCACCGACAGAAATGCACAGCAGGGCTATAACCGCCAGCCAGGGATGGATCGATCCCGGCGCCAGAATGATGCCGGTCATGGCCGTGAAAATGACCAGCGACATCACACGCGGTTTGAGCAGCGCGAAGTAGTCCTCCACACAATCGGACGGCGCCGGGTGAGTACCCGCCACCTTTGCGCCATTCATGTGAATACTAACGTCTGACATCTGCTTTCCGGTCGCCGGCCGGCCCGCTCACAGCGCGAACCGGCCAGGGTTTTCACACCTGCTATTTGATCACCGGCAGGGTGTTGTACTGGTGGAACGGCGGCGGAGACGGCAGAGTCCATTCCAGCGTATCTGCTGTTTCGCCCCACGGATTGTCGCCTGCGACCCGTTTCTTCGCGAACGCCTCTATGACGCCGTACAGGAAGATCAGCACACCGGCGATCTGGATATAGGCACCGTACGACGAAACCGCGTTCCATCCCGCAAATGCGTCAGGATAATCGACATAGCGGCGCGGCATGCCGGCAAGCCCGAGGAAATGCTGCGGGAAGAAGATCAGATTCACACCGGCAAAGGTGATCCAGAAATGGGCGCGCGCAATGGTCGAATTGTACATATAGCCGGTAATTTTCGGGAACCAGTAATACCAGCCAGCAAAGATGGCGAACACCGCACCCAGCGACAGCACGTAATGGAAGTGCGCCACCACATAGTAAGTGTCATGCAGCGCCCGGTCGACACCGGCATTGGCCAGCACCACACCCGTCACACCACCAACCGTGAACAGGAAAATGAAGCCGATGGCCCACAGCATGGGCGTGCGAAACTCGATCGACCCGCCCCACATGGTGGCGATCCAGGAGAAGATCTTCACACCCGTCGGCACCGCAATCACCATGGTGGCGGCAACGAAATAGGCCTGCGTGTCAACATCCATGCCGACCGTATACATATGGTGCGCCCAAACGATGAAACCGACCACACCGATCGCCACCATGGCATAGGCCATGCCGAGATAGCCGAAGACGGGCTTTTTGGAGAACGTCGACACGATCTGCGAAATGATGCCGAAGCCCGGCAGGATCAGGATGTAAACCTCCGGGTGCCCGAAGAACCAGAACAGATGCTGGAACAGGATCGGATCGCCGCCGCCATCGGGCGAGAAGAAGGACGTGCCGAAGTTCCTGTCGGTCAGCAGCATGGTGATGGCGCCGGCCAGAACCGGCAGCGACAGCAGCAGCAGGAACACCGTTACCAGGATCGACCAGACGAACAACGGCATCTTGTGCAGCGTCATGCCGGGGGCACGCATGTTGAAGATCGTCGTGATGAAGTTGATCGCACCCAGGATAGATGAAGCACCGGCGATATGCAGCGACAATATGGCGAAGTCCATGGCAGGACCCGGCTGGCCCGACGTCGACAATGGCGGATAGATCGTCCAGCCACCACCTACGCCGTTCGCCCCGGCTGGCCCCTCGACAAACATCGAGATCACCAGCAGCAACAGCGCCGGCGGCAGAAGCCAGAACGAGATATTGTTCATACGCGGAAACGCCATGTCCGGCGCACCGATCATCAAGGGCACAAACCAGTTGCCGAACCCGCCGATCAGCGCCGGCATGACCATGAAGAAGATCATGATCAGGCCATGTGCCGTCGTGAACACATTGTAAATGTGCTTGCCGGCCTCGACAGGGTCATCTGCGGCGGCCATGTATTCGGCTATCCAGGGGAAGAACTGCAGTCCTGGCGAGTGAAGCTCAATACGCATGGCGCCGGACAGCGCACTGCCGACCAAACCGGCGATGATGGCGAACACAAGATACATCGTCCCGATGTCCTTGTGGTTCGTGGAGTAAACGAAGCGGCGCCACCCGGACGGGTGATGGTCATGATCGTCATGTGCTGCAGTTGCATGTGCCATCGTAAGACTGACCCTTTGATTATTGCTTTAGTTCCGGAGGTGCTCACCGTCCGGGCTGCGATGATCCCCGAAAATTCAATTCTTGGCAGACGCCAGCTTGTCCCTGGCTGCCTTACGCTGTGCGAGGTGTTTGTAGGCCTCGTCCAGACCCGCCGTCTTTATCTTCTCGACCCAGGCGTCGAAATCTTCCTGGGACACGACGTGGACTTCGATCGGCATATAGGCATGGTCCTTGCCACACAGTTCAGAGCACTGTCCGTAGTAGATGCCCTTCTTCTCGGCCTTGAACCACGTTTCGTTCAGGCGCCCCGGAATCGCATCGATCTTCGAGCCGAAGGACGGGATCGTCCAGGCATGAATAACGTCGCTGGCGGTCACGATGACGCGGATGGTTTTGTTGACCGGCACGACAACTGGGCTGTCAGTAGCAAGCAAGCGGGGTTCACCCGGCTTCAAATCCTCGTCGGGCTTCATGGCCGAGGTGAAAGATACATCTTCGCCATGCTCGGGATACTCATAGTCCCAGTTCCATTGGTTGCCGATCGCCTTGATCGTCATATCGGCCTTGGGAAAATCGCGCTGCTGATAAAGCAGCCTGAAGGACGGAACGGCGATCGCAATCAAAATGAGCACCGGAACGACCGTCCACACAACTTCAATAGCCGTATTGTGCGTCGTCTTGGACGGCACGGGGTTTTTCTTGGCGTTGAACTTGACCATGACGGCGATCAGAAGTCCAAGAACGAACAAACTGATCAAAGTGATGATCCACAGCAGGAATGTGTGAAACGAGTGGATATTCTCCATCACCGGGGTCACCGCACCCTGCAGGCCAAGCTGCCATGGGTCGGGTTGTCCGACACCGGTTGCGAATGCCTGCAACGCCGTGATCGCGTGAAACGCGCCGGCAGCCAGAATTGCCCAAATGAAACGCATGCGTATCGCCTCTTGCATAGATCCCTGCACCATCAAATCGAAAAGCCACGCCCCGCCTAAAGACGGCTGGCGAGGCATAATGCCCGCAGGAATACCCTCTCCCTAGATCAATGTTCAAGTTTGGGCCAGCCTGTCTTTCCCCGGCCCGCACTCCTCCCGAATGACTGTGAACCACAATCTTTATCAGGCTGCAATGCTGGCATAGCGCGGCAAAGTTTCGCGCCGCCCGCGCCGGTGACAACCGCCGCAGGGCCCGGCATCCGGATTTTCGCCCCATTTGGCTCTCAGGTTCGCGCACCGAATTCCAGTGCAACCGGCCTCAGCGGAGCCGTTCGCGCCGGCATTGAAACCGGTTTTCCGCTTCGTGACACCGATTCAGCTGCCCGCGGCATGCGCACAGCAGACGCACAGATTGACATTGGCGCTTTCACGGGACATACGGGGGCGCGAAACAGCGTAGGGTCAGGACCCATTAATATCATGCAATTGTCGGGCAGCCGGTCCGCACTGGTTGAAACCCTGGGGGCGCGGGCGAACCGGCCGCGAACAGACCGCCAAGCCATCTCCGGCCCAGAGGCCGGATTCAACAGGAGCTTTCCTACACCGTGATTAAGCCCACCATGCCAGCCAAATCAATCATTGCAGGTCTCGCAGCCCTTGGGTTGCTGGCGGCAACCGCCGCAAACGACGCTTTTGCACAAACGGCCCAGGGATCGGGCCCGGCTGCGAATCAGCTTGGCCCCCGGGTCGCACCGCCACCACAGCAGCAGCCACGCGGTCCAAAGCGTGAAGTCGTGGCAACGCATGGCGACTGGAAGCTGACATGCGAAGAACCCAAAAAAGACGCGACCGGCAAGACGGTGCGGGCTTGCGGAATGGTGCAAACGGTGCGCCACGAACAACGCCAGAACATCATTTTGACGCTGGTGCTGGTGAAGGCCGTGCAGGGTGGCAAACCTGCCACGATGATGCGGGTCATGGCGCCGATCGGTGTTTTTCTACCGACCGGGGTGGCGCTGGAAATCGATGGCGCGGCCGTCGGGCGGGTGCCGTTCACACGCTGCCTGCCGAGAGTGTGCGTTGCTTTCGCCGAAGCGCGGCCGGACACGTTGAAAAAACTGAAGGCGGGCGCAAAGGCGACCTTCACCGTTTACGAAGCCCCGGGGCTGGGCGTCCCGATGAATATCTCTCTGAAGGGGTTTACCGCCGGTCTTGAAGCGTTGGACAAATTGTAGAAAAGCTTGCGGTGAGCGCAGGATGACCTGACAGGAAAGGCATCGACCATGGACGGCCCTGCACACGACTACTTTTTTACCGGAGACCTTGACCGGTCGAAGACAGACCGCGTGGTTTCCGACAGCCTGACCGGATGCGACGATGGTGAGTTGTTCCTGGAGCACCGGCAATCGGAATCGCTGGTCTTCGACGACGGCAAGCTAAAATCTGCGAATTTCGACACACGTTTCGGCTTCGGCCTGCGCGCCGTTTGCGGCGAGACGTCGGCCTATGCCCATTCCTCCGAGTTGAGCGATGCCGCCCTCGCCCGGGCCGCCCAGGCCGTCGCGGCGGTGAAAAGCGGCCACGGCGGGACGGTGCAAGGCCATCCCGGCAACGCGGCGAAACCGCTTTATACCGACGCCAATCCGGTTGACGGCGTCGCATTCTCAGACAAAGTAAAATTGCTCGAAGCTGCCAACGGGTTCGCCCGCGGCCTGGACAACCGGGTGCGGCAGGTGACGGTTTCCCTGACGGGCGAGTGGCAGGTGGTGGAGATCGTGCGTGCCGGCGGTTTTGCCAAACGCGACATCCGGCCCCTGGTGCGGTTGAACGTGTCCGTA
>JANQIR010000270.1 GCA_028282065.1 Aestuariivirgaceae bacterium | reverse complement strand
CGGTGGCGGCGGACGGTACCGTTGAAGTGCCCACGGGCGCGGGGTTGGGCGTTGCGGTGGACTGGGATTACATTGCACGTCATCAGACGGCCTGCCGGGATTTCAGGCGGTAAGCGGTAGCGGAGCACGGACATGGGGTCCACCAAACAGGAACGCCGGTGTTGTGAAACCGCAGTGGAACACGGCGAACAGACAGAGGCTGCGCGCGGCCGTATTTCTGCGCAGGCGCGCCGGCACAACGAAATGCGCCGGCAGGTGCTTAGCGCGCATCCCCAGGCGCGCGAACTGGCCGGGCCGGACTGGCGCTCGGCGCTGGCCATTCCGGTTCTTCTGGCCGTTCACTGGGGACTTGCCTGGGCGGTGTCAGGCAGCAATCTTATGGTGGTGTTCGTGGTGGCTTTCTGCTTCGGCCAGCTTGTCATGCATTCTGCGGGCTCGCTGGTGCATGAGACGGCGCACAAGTTGATATTCCGGGATCGGCCGCGCAAACTGGCGTTTGATCTGGGCCTGGAACTGGTGCTCGGATCCTTCGGCCGTCAGCTCAACTACCAGCACGATCACATCAGTTCGCATCATCCTTACGTGGGTGACTACGAACGTGACTACGAGCATGAGAACATCTGCGGTTTCGTGGCCAAACAATTTGTCATCAAGGCGCGGCCCCGGCTGCAGCGGGCGATAACGGTGGCAATGCTCATACTGCATTTGCTGCCGTTCGGGTTTCTGGTTACCGACTGGGCGCTGCCGAAGATTTACCGGAACCTGACAGGCGTTGAAGGCGATACCAAACGACACATCGGGGCAAGCAAGCCGAGCGTATTCGACAAACGCCTGTTCATGGCTGTGTCGCTGGCTTTGAACGTCTTCCTGCTGGCGGCTTTCGGGGTGCTCGGCTGGTTATACCATAATTGGGCGCTGTCGATCTTTCTTGGCAAGTTCGGCATTACCAATCTTGGGCAATCGCTCAGCGAGCATGACGGGGATGATGAGGTCAACCCAACCCGATCTTGCTACGGTGCGATCAACGCTATCTTGTTCAACACGGGCTATCACAATGAACATCATACCTTCCCGAATGTCGCCTGGAGCCGGTTGCCGGCCCTGAAGAAGATGGCGCCCGATGTCTTTCACCACGAGGCGGAATACTCCTATGCCGGTTATTGGTGGCGACACGTGCGGCATGATTTCAGCCCTTCGCGGCGCAATCCGTTGCAAGGCCAGGATAATTCGGACCGATGTCCGCGCCGTAGAGCGGATTGGAATGTACTGCATCTCGAAGATGGCGGCACCGGCTAGGCAAATGACTGATATCCATATGATCAGAGCGTGCCGCAATGGATTCGTAAGCGCATGGTCGGTGACAATGTAGCACTTGAATGTCGCGCAGGATCAAAATACTGACTATGGCGTTGCGTACGCGAATTTACTAAAGTTCCGGCCGGTACTGGCATGAGCGGTATTCTCACAGGGACGGTCGACACGCCACTCAACAAGGCAATCTATGGTGGATACCAAAGTAAAAGAGCAGCCGCTCGACAAAGAATCAGTCCAGGAGCAAATCATTGAAACGATCATTTCCGAGGGAATGGTCGATCGCGAGAAGGTTTCGCCTGACGCGACCCTGGAAAGCCTCGAATTGGAATCTTTCGAAGTGGTGATGATACTGACCGCCCTGGAGGACAAGTTTGACGTCTATATTCCGGTGGACGGGCCTTTGACGGAGGCGGAAACGGTCGAAGATTTCATATCCGGTCTGGCGGATCAGATCCTCAAGGAGCAGGCCTGAGACGTGGACGGCAGCCGTGTTTTTGTCACCGGAATGGGGTGTGTCAGTGCTGCCGGGCTTGGTGCTGACAGGCTTTGGCATGCGGCGCGCGGCGGTCACTCATGCGTCTCGCGTGTCGAGTTCGACCGTGCCTGGCGCAACAAGGTCAAAATCGCCGCGCGGCTGGAGGAGTTCGATCCCGAATCCTATATCGAGCCGGGCCAGTTGATCTTCTGCGATCGCTTCACCCAATTTGCCGTTGCGGCGGCAGATGAAGCGATGGTTCAGGCCGGATTCGAACCACGTCAGAGGCTGGATGACAGAACGGCGGTGATTATCGGCACCGGCATCGGCGGTGCGACGACTATCGATGATAAACACTATGAGATGTATTACGTGCGGGAGGGCAGGCCTGACCCGACGGTGGTGCCGCGCACCATGCCCAATGCCGCCACGTCGCATGTCAGCATGAGATATGGTTGCAAGGGGCCGTCCTTTGCCATCTCAAGTGCATGTTCCTCCGCCACGCAGGCTATCGGCCTTGGAGCCTGGTTCATCCGCAGCGGCATGGTGGAGCGTGCGATTGTCGGTGGCAGCGAGGCGTTGATCACGCCAAGCATATTCCGAGCGTGGGAAGCGCTGCGGGTGCTTGCGCCGCAGGCCTGCCGCCCGTTTTCGAAGGGGCGCAACGGTATGGTGCTCGGCGAGGGCGCAGGCGTGTTTGTGCTGGAAAGCGAGCGTTCCGTGGAACGTCGCAATGCCGAGCCGCTGATCGAACTTGTGGGGTATGGCACGACCAGCGATGCCGGAGATATCGTACGGCCCGACGTGAACGGTGCTGCCGGTGCCATGCAAGATGCCCTGCGTGATGCGGGAATCGAGGCTGGTTCCGTCGACTATGTGAACGCGCACGGCACCGGGACGGTCATGAACGACATGGTCGAAACGGAAGCCTTGTCCAAGGTGTTCGGGGCACATCTTGCCGCGCTGCCGGTTTCATCCTCAAAACCGATCCATGGGCACGGCCTCGGCGCGGCCGGTGCATTGGAACTCGTGGTCACGATCATGTCCGTAAGGGACAACTTCGTTCCACCGACCATCAATTGGCTGGAACCTGATCCCAAATGCCTGCAAGATCCTGTGGCAAATATCGGACGGGACGGCAATATTGACATTGCCATGTCGAATTCCTTTGCATTTGGCGGTATTAATGCTGTCCTGATCGTTCAGTCGGCGAGGTGAGCTGCCCGATGGGGGGTGTGAAGACAAAATTCAGGCTGTGGCCGCGTTGGGCCGCTCTGTTGCCGGGGTGTGTGGCTGCGGGCGTCCTTGTGTCCGCGTGTTCAGCCGAATTTCCCGAAGAGCGGGCGATCGACCGGTATTTTAGTTCAAACCTGCCGGCCCGGCACGTTGCGCGGTGCATCCGTACCGCATGGGCGGCGCATTCCGAAGGCGTGACCATAAGCCGGCATTGGGCTTACACGGTCCGGATGGTTGAAACGCAGGGCCTAATCGCGGAAGCAGTTGTCAACCCACAAGAAAAAGCTACCAGCATCAAGGTATCCTCGATTTACTTCCAACGCCTGGAGGTTCTTGCGCCACTTGCCCGGCGGTGCGCCGGCGCGTGAGGTGCAATCTCCGGCGCCGATCATCAGCTCTGTAATGACGGTTTCTTCGTAGCACGGTTGCGGACATGAAAATTGCAATGATTGGCAGTGGCTATGTCGGCCTGGTTTCTGGAGCCTGCTTTGCCGACTACGGGCACTCGGTTACCTGCGTCGATACCGATGCCGGCAAGATTGCCGCACTTAAGGACGGTAAGATCCCGATCTATGAGCCGGGGCTGGAAGAACTGGTCCGGCGCAATGCGGCAGAACAGCGGCTGGCCTTCACGACTGCGCTGGAAGATGCGGTCTCAAACGCCGAAGTCGTGTTCATTGCCGTTGGCACGCCATCACGCCGCGGAGATGGCCACGCCGACCTGACATATGTTTATGATGCCGCCCGCCAGATTGCGGATGCGCTTGACGGCTACACGGTCGTGGTCACGAAATCCACAGTGCCGGTTGGAACCGGCGATGCGGTTGAACGCATCATGCGCGAGGCGCGGCCGGATGGGAAATTTGCCGTGGTTTCCAACCCGGAATTCCTGCGCGAGGGCGCGGCGATCAATGATTTCAAGCATCCGGACAGAATTGTGATCGGCACCGACGACCTAAAAGCCCAGGACGTCATGGCCGCTGTTTACCGGCCGCTTTACATCAACAAGTCGCCGTTCGTAATGACATCGCGGCGCACTGCCGAGTTGATAAAATATGCTTCCAACGCATTTCTGGCAGTCAAGATCACCTTCATCAACGAGATGGCGGACCTGTGCGAACGGACCGGTGCCGATGTGCAGGACGTGGCCCTTGGCATGGGACTGGACCGGCGCATCGGGGAGAAATTTCTGCATGCCGGGCCCGGCTATGGCGGATCGTGTTTCCCGAAGGATACCAGGGCGTTGGTAAAAACGGCCGAGGACTACGATGCACCGAGCCGGATTGTCGAGACCGTCGTGGCGGTCAACGATCATCGTAAACGTGCCATGGGCCGCAAAGTGATGGCGGCCTGCGGCGGAAATGTGCGCGGCAAGGTGATCGCGCTTTTGGGGCTGACCTTCAAGCCCAATACGGATGACATGCGTGAAGCACCATCTCTTGCCATCGTGCAAGCCCTGCAAGATGCCGGAGCCAGCGTGCGGGCCTATGATCCCAAGGGAATGGAGCAGGCGGGCCGGTTCCTGAGCGACGTTGAGTTCTGTTCGGATGCTTATGACTGTGTCGCAGGTGCCGATGCCATGGTGATCGTCACTGAATGGGAGCAATTCAGGGCTCTTGACATGCAACGTATCATGGCGCTCATGAAAGAGCCGCGGATCGCCGACCTGAGGAATATTTATGATCGCCGGGAGATGAAGGATCTTGGGTTTTCCTATACCGGGATCGGCAAAGGTGAGGGGAACGGTTCAGCATGACCGCAAAGCGCTCTAAAGGGTCTGGGTCTTACCCAGGCGGCCGGGAACTGCCGGTTTGTGACGGTGCGGGGCGCTCGACCCGGACGGCGAATTGGAATATTGTCGGGTTGCCTTGTCTCAAGGCACCGCGCCTGCAACATGAGTATAAGCGATGATTGTCAGCCAGCTTGAGCCAACACGACGCGGACCGGTCGCATTTGTTTTGCTGTCCGCCATGAGCGTGATGCTGGCGGGGTGCGGGTCGAACGGGTTTCTGTCGGATCCGGCAAGGTATGAGTTCGAATCCAGGTACAATGCGGCTGCCGTCTCCAAGTGTATTCACGACACATGGAGCGCTTATTCTGCGTATGTCCAGATGGCGCGGCCGGGCCGGAGCTATGAAGTCACGGTCGGATCGGATGTTTGGGGTACGCTGGCCAGAGCAACGGTGCGTCCACATCGCGGCAAGACCCTGATCGACCTGGAGCTCAGCCAGAGGTCTATGGAATGGGTTTATCTGCGTAAGACCGCTGCCCAGTGCCGCAAACCTTCGAAAGTTGCCTATCTGGCTGATGGACAGCCAGCCGCATAGTCCAAGCGCAACAACCCATGACCTATCTCGTGACCGGGGCGGCAGGCTTCATTGGATTTCACACGGCAGGCCGCCTGCTGGCACGCGGTGAGCGGGTCATTGGCATCGATTGCCTGACCGGCTATGGCGGGCTCGAATTGAAGCGTGACCGGCTGGCCGAACTGGAGCGCTTTCAGGGCTTTGTGTTTCATCAAACCGATCTAGCGGACGACAAGGCGCTGGCGGCGGCGCTGGCAGGTGAAAAGATCTGCAAGGTCATACATTTGGCGGCCCAGCCGGGCGTGCGCTACTCCATCGAAAACCCGCACGCCTATATCCATTCGAATATTTCCGGGCATCTCAACGTGCTGGAGTTCTGCCGGCATCACGATGCGTTCGAACACCTGTGCTATGCATCATCCAGCTCGGTCTATGGCGGTAACGAAAAACTACCTTACTGCGAGAGTGACCCGGTGGACCATCCGGTGTCTCTTTATGCCGCTACCAAGAGGGCGGATGAACTGATCAGCCATAGCTATGCGCATCTTTACCGGATGCCGCAGACCGGACTGAGGTTCTTCACCGTCTACGGGCCATGGGGGCGGCCGGACATGGCGGTTTGGCTGTTTACCGAAGCGCTGTTCGGCGGCAAACCCATTGAGGTTTTCAATCGTGGTCAGATGGGCCGTGATTTGACTTATATTGACGATGTTACCGAAGCGATCCTTGCAGCCGCCGGCCGGCCACCGAAAGATGATGACGCAGAGCCGCCGCACCGCATCTACAATGTGGGCAACAACCAGCCTGTGCCCCTGCTCCGGCTTATTGAAGTTCTGGAACAGGCAACCGGGCGGCAGGCGCAAAAGGCGATGATGCCCATGCAGCCGGGCGATGTTAAGCAAACCTATGCAGACATAGCAGCGGCGGCCGAGGACTTCGGGTTTGCTCCGAAAACGGATATCGAAACAGGGGTGGCGCGATTTGTGGATTGGTACAGGAGCTATCGTGGGATTGATCGGTGATCTCACCGCCTGCTTGCCGTGCTGGGCCTCGGGGCGGTTGAGCTGACCACTTGACATGACTGGACGGCTGTCTGCAAAAGTCAGGTCCCTGCGGGTAAGATCATGTCTGGTCAGTTGCCGGAGATACGATGACGACAGCGCGAAAGAAAGCGGCGAGCAAAGACACCCGGGCCGAGGACCTCGAGCGCGAAAACCACCTTCTGCGAAATCACCTGTTCCATGCTCAGGCCGAG
The DNA here is from genome assembly GCA_028282065.1 of Aestuariivirgaceae bacterium. Lineage (GTDB taxonomy): Bacteria > Pseudomonadota > Alphaproteobacteria > Rhizobiales > Aestuariivirgaceae > JANQIR01. Next base: position 34,676 of record JANQIR010000270.1, on the reverse strand, counting down.
CTCGATGGCATCAAATCTTCGCAAGACTGGCAGATCTTCAATCAGGTACGCGAAACGATTGAACGGCGGCCCTGGCTGGTCCGGCTGGCCGGGCGGTTCACTGGCAACGGCAAGGCTCAAAAAAAAAGTTGATGGAAGGGCTGCCGCTTGACCTTCTGGAGTCCCAGGGTACTGCGGACTGGGGATGGTATGCCCAGCAACACGAACTGGCGGGTGATGTGCAGGCCCGTCTGCATTTTGCAGACGAGGGCGTGAGGCGGGGCCTCAGTCCGCATCCGTTTTTCGATTGTGCCTATTACCGGCAAAGTTACCTGCCGCCTGGTGGCGGTCATCCAATTTTGGACTTTTCCAGGCGATTGGACGCCGGTGATTTCCGGCGCAAGCCAAACCTGTTTTTTGACCTTCAGTGGTATCGCAAGCAGCATCGGGAGCTTTCGGAAACGTGGCGCAATCCGTTTCAGGCGTTCTGCCAGGCGGGTCTTGATTTCGGGCACAGCCCCTCACCGTATTTCGGGCCGGATGTGTCCGGTCACCTGTTTGGCCCAAAAGACCTGCCCAGATCGCAGCGCCTTCAATCACTGTTGGCTCGTTCACAGGGTGCGGCACGGCTCGATGAGGACCATGTGGCGGGTTGCCATGCTGCGGTTTTTCCAAAGGAGCCGGACCTGCCTGGTGGGTTTGCCTTTCATTTGGGTGTTGTGGTTTATGGCAATAGCCGTGAACAGATTGCCAGGCTCCGGCGTTCTATCGCGGCGGAGCTGGCTGCCTCGCCACAGCTTGAAGCAGCATTTGCCGGCCTGCTGATCCGCGATCAGTCGGATGTACCGCTTGAGTTTGACATTTCCGGTAGCCCGGAAACGGACCTCATGCATGGCGAGAACGCAGGTTTCGGCGCTGGCCACAACCTGATGATGCGCCAGGCGTTCGCGGCGGGCAGCGATATCTATATCTGTGTGAACCCGGACGGCTTCTTCCTCAATGGCTGCCTGCGCACCCTGGTCATGGCGGCGGCGGCAAACCGTGACGCACTGGTTGAGGCGTTGCAGTTTCCAGATGAGATGCCGAAGGTCTACGATCCGTACAGTTTTGAAACCGGCTGGTGCGCCGGAGCGTGTCTGGCGTTGAGCCGTGAGATTTTCGAGCGGACCGGTGGATTCGATGAACGTTTCTTTCTCTATTGTGAGGATGTCGATCTGTCGTGGCGGGCAAGGGCGCAGGGTTTTCGCTGTCTGATCTGTCCGGACGCCAGATTCTATCATGACAAGAGTGGGCGCGGTGAGGAAGATGACTGGCGGCGTGTGGCCATGCTGCGGTCGGGGGCCGCCCTGGCAGCCAAATGGCACGGCCGGGACTTTTACGACTATTGCCGCAGGGAATTGAGGACACGGGGAGAACAGGCTGCGCGCTTCGATGATGGTGCCTGGGCTAACCTTGCGGAGTTGGATGGAGAGGGGCAATCGCCAGCAGACTTCGAGCACCGGTTTTCGTTTGCGCCGGTGCGTTGGTGACAGTGGACGGGGCGGTGAAATATGGCCTAACGGCCGTTGTGCGGATGGCGCGCGGTGCTGTCCCGGTGGATGTGGAATCGTGCCTCGCTTCTGTGTTGGCGCTGGACACAGAGCATTTGCAGGTTGTTCTGGTGCACGAAGGCCGCGGTGCGAAGGCGCTTGAGCGCTTGCAGGAACTGACCGCTACGCTTGGTTATATCCGCCGTGATTGCGAACCGGAAATCGTGGCCGTCAAACCGGGTGATCCGGCATCATCGAATGCGCGGCTGTTCGATGCGGGCGTTGCCAAAGCCCGAGAACGCTTCGTAATCTGTGCCGATCCGGACGTCAGGGTGCTTGCCCGCGGTTACATGCAGCTGACTGCCTTGCTTGCGGCACAGTCCGGCCCGGTCATGGCTTTGGGATGTGTTGCGTTGCAATCCGTGCAGCGCTGCGGTTGTGTGGAACTGGCGATGCAACGTATGCGCGGCGGTGCCGATACCGGCAAATGCGCGGACTGGCCGCTGGCTGCGGCGCTCTTTGACCGGCAGGCACTGGGTGAAAACCTGAAAATGGGCGAGGGGACCGCAAGCGGTAAGGACCGGGACTTGTTATCGCGCCTTCTGGCGCTTGAGGACAGGTGCGTGTACAGGCGGGATGTGACTGTGGCGCTGAAAACAACATCCGGACCGGTGCCGGTCAGCTGAATACGCTCGCTTGCCGCCGGAGTCGAATGTTGTTAGTGCTTGTCTTATGAATTTCCCGGCTGTTCTGCGAAGTTCGGGCCGCCAGAAGGTCCTCGACGGCCGGTTGGCAATCCGCAGTTTGCAGTTTTGTAAACGGCATCAAGGAGACAGCGTGGCGCTTTGTTTAAACTGCTGAAATATCTCTGGGCCTATGCCCCGCGCGGGAAGTACATGCTGGTTTTTCTTGCAATCGCGGCAGGTGTGTCCCGGGACCTGGTGATGCTGGTCATCAACCAGGCGGCTGCCGCGGTCAACACCGACGCCTGGCTCAGTGTCTGGCTGCCAGTATTCGTGCTGGTTCTGCTTGGCTTTCTGCTGTCGGGATATGTTTACCGGGTCGCGTCGGAGTCGTTTGTTACTCAGCTGGTCAAGGTGATCAGGCTCGACCTCACCCAGAATCTCTTCAAGGTCAAACCCGGTTTCCTGAGTGAGCGCGGGCATGGCGCGCTCTATCAGATCATGACCCAGGACGTGACAACGGTCTCTAGGTTCAGCGCCAGGCTGCTTGAAATGCTGCCGGCTGTCATCTTCCTGTCGATCGCAATTCCGCAGGTGTTCATGCTGTCAATCGCGGCCGGATTGCTGGTCATATGCGTGATGATTGGCGGAATCGCGGCCTATGACATTCAGCGCCGGGCGCTCATGAAGGAAGTGGAAAATATCCGTACGCTTGAGATTGCCTATTTCGATCGGGTTTACGATACGATCAACGGCTTTCGCGAGCTGCGGCTCAATGAGAACAGGCGGGATGATCTATACGAGCATATTGCCCAGATCGTGGACGATCATCGCGATGCCCAGATCCTCGTACAAAAGAAATACGGCCTTGGCGATATGGCGGTGCAGGCGCTCAAATTCGGGCTGTTTGGCGGGATCTTGTTTCTGGTGCCTTTCCTGGCGGCGCAAGATGCGACAACCGTCTTCCAACTGCTGACGATTGTGTTGTTCTCGCTGATGCCGTTTGAAGGCCTGGTCAGCAAGTATCCCCAGTTCATCGCCGCAGGTGTATGCTTTGGCAGGGTCGATGAGCTGAACCAGGCGCTGGCCAAGTATCTTCCGGACTCTTTGACCACGGATGCTCCGGCGGGGCCGTTTGAGACCGTCGAGATGCGCAACGCGGTTGCGGTGCATCGCGGACGCGAACAGAGCGGCTTCCAGCTTGGTCCGTTGGATTTCACCTTGAACAGGGGGGAGGTTGTATTCGTCGTCGGCGGCAACGGCTCGGGCAAGACGACATTCTTCCATGTGCTGGCGGGGCTTATGGACCCCATAAAGGGGGAGCTTCTGGTCGATGGTGAACCCGTTCCGCGCGAGCAAATGGAAACTTACCGGTCCCGGTTCTCGGCCGTCTTTATCGACTACTACCTGTTCCGGAAGCTCTATGGCCTCTACGAGGCGCCTGAGAAATTATCAGATGACGTGATTTCCGAAGTTGGCCTCGCGGGCCTAACGGAGATAGCTGGCGGTGAATTCAAACGCGTGGACCTGTCCGCCGGCCAAAGGCGCCGCCTGGCGCTCGCCGTGGCGATGCTGGAGGACCGGCAGATTCTCATTCTCGATGAATTCGTCGCCGATCAGGACCCGCAAAAGCGCAAATATTTCTTCGAGGTTCTGCTGCCCAAGCTCAAAGCGGCCGGCAAGACCGTCCTGGTTGCGACGCATGACCTGAGCCGTGTGAACATGTGTGACAGGCTTGTCAGGTTCGACAAGGGCCGGATCGAGTCCATCCGAAAGTTCGTGGATGGCGAAGAGGTGCGCGAAGGTGGTGACGCTGGCGCGGAACCCGGGCAACCGGCTCTCACGGATGCCTGACCATGTCGCGGGCAAATGACGCGTAAAACGCATAAGACACAATTCACGCTGTTGAGTCCTTTGACAAACTGGTTGCGTGACAGGCGCGATATGCGCCTGGTGGGGCAATCCGGCGTATTCGATGCGGTGTGGTACAAAAACACCTATCAAAACGGCATCAGGTCAGGCGTTGATCCGCTACGGCACTACTTAAAAGACGGCTGGCGCCAGGGGTGCAATCCCAATCCGTTTTTTGATACCGACTGGTATCTGTCGCGCAACGGTGATGTGCGCAGCGCGGGGGTCAATCCGCTGGTCCATTATCTCAGGTATGGTGCGGCGGAAGGCCGGGACCCCTGCGGTGAATTCGACACGTGCTGGTACCTGGCTCAAAATCCGGATGTCCGTGAAGCCGGCCTCAATCCGCTGGTGCATTACATCAAACATGGCGCATCGGAGGGGCGCGCGCCTAGCCCCCGGCAACCGGGCCGGGTCGTTGCCGAACGGTGGGCAACGCAGTTCGACCGCAGCACCGAGCGCGGCTTTCTTGCGCAGATCAGCGCCCGATACGAGGCGGCGCCGGATGCGGTCGATGCAATCGCGATTTCTATCGTTATGCCCGTGTACAATCGTGAGGAACTGGTCGGCCGAGCCATCCGCTCGGTTATCGGGCAGTCCCATTCCAACTGGCAACTCATCGTCGTCGATGACGGAAGCACCGACGAAACGCGAAGCAAAGTCAGCGCTTTCACAAAGGATGACCGGATTACCCTGATCGCAGCTGGTCACGGCGGCGTCAGTTCCGCCCGTAATAGGGGGCTGGAACGTGCGACTGGCGACCTTATTGCCTATCTGGATTCGGACAATGTCTGGTTGCCGCATCATTTGCGGTGCATGGCAGTTACATTCACGGATCCAGATGTGCAATGTGCGTTTGGCGCAATGCGCCTGGAGGATGTGCACGGTGACCTGCTCGGATTTCGTGGCAAGCCGTATGATTGGCACGATAACCTTGCAGCCAATGATGTCGACCTCAATGTATTTTGCCACCGTGCTGTGTTTTACGGGCGGCACGGTGGTTTCGATGAGCGCCTCAAACGTATGGTCGACTGGGATTTTATCCTCCGGCTGACGAAGGATTGCGGCGCGCTTTACCTGCCGACGGTTACCTGCTGTTACCGGGACGACCGCGGTGACAGGAACCGCGTGTCGGTCACCGAACATGTCGCCTATCGGGCCCTTGTCCGGGCCAAGCATTCATCTTCAATGCCGGAAGCTGTGGGGTGGCGGGATGTTCTGGTGCAGGCCAAATACCGTGTGGCATTGAAAATTGCCGCGCCCGAAGACCAACGGCAGCAATGGGGCGACTATCACTTTGCCAAGGCGCTCAAGCAGGCTTTTGAGGCGCAGGGCCACAGTTGTGGCATCGATTTCGCCGGGCAGTGGTACGACCGCGATCCGCGCCGTGATGACATTGTGATCGTTCTGCGTGGTCTTGAGCGTTACGAACCACAGGCAGGCCATATCAATATTCTCTGGAACATCTCCCATCCAGATCAGGTGTCCTATGACGAGATGGAGCGATACGATCTGGTCTATGTGGCGTCCTTCAGCTTTGCTGCTTTCCTGAAGCTGTTTTTGACTGTGCCGGTCAATGCGCTGCTGCAAGCGACGGCTTTGCGGCCGGTGTCTCGGATAGAGCCGCCTGGACCGGCTGCCGGCCGGGTTGTGTTTGTCGGCAATACACGTGGTGCCGTGCGGGAGGTTGTGTCATGGGCACATGAGATGGGGGCAAATCTTGCGGTGTTCGGCGAAGGCTGGCAGGAGGTGCTGCCGCCGTCCGCTATTATGGCGGGCCGGGTGAGAAACGAGGATCTGGCAAAGGTCTACGGTCAGGCGCGCGCCGTGCTCAACGATCATTGGCCGTCTATGCGGGCGTTCGGGTTTGTATCGAACCGGGTATTCGATGTCGTGGCCTGCGGCGGACGGCTGATCAGCGATAGAATCCCTTCAATCGGCCTATTGTTCGGTACTTCGGTTGCATTGGTGGAAGGTCCGAATGACGTGCGTCATGCACTTGACACTGGCGACCCTGGCGACTCTGGCAACACTGGCAACACTGGCGAAGGGCAAGCGGAACGTGACGAACTGGCGCGGCGAACGTGCGATGCGCATGGGTTTGCAACCCGCGCCGACCGGATCCTGAGCGATATCGGAGCACTGATCGACGGGCAGCAGCCGGACGAGGATGCGGAACAGCTGCTTTCCTGCTTTGCAGTGGGCCGGAGGGCGCCGCTACGTGTTGCTTGCGTGTGCCGGTGGGGGGCTGGCGGGCCGCAAAGCTCTGCCTTCATCCGGCTGATCTGTCCTTTAACCGCTGAACGGGCGGCCGGCCAGGTTCAGTTGCATATTCATCCCGCCCATGAGACCTTGCACGACTGGCAGGCGGACGTTTGCATCGTTCAGCGTGCGGCACTGGATGATCAGGCGGCTTTGGATACGCTTCTGCGTAAGCTTGATGAAAGTGGATGCAGGCTGGTGGTCGATACGGATGATGGGTTCGATCTTATCGACGTGTCACATCCTGAGCATGAGTTGTTCCGGCAAAAGGCCGGAATACTGGACCAACTGATCCGCCGGGCCGATCAGTTGTGGGTTTCGACCGCGACCCTGCAAAACCATCATGATGATACCTGCGGTGATGTGAATGTGGTGCCCAATATGCTGGATCAGCGCATCTGGCGTGATTTCCGGCATGAAGCGCCATATCCGGGCCGCAAACGGCCATTGAAGTTCGTCTATATGGGAACCGCGACGCATGATGCGGATTTTGCAATGATCCTGTCGGCGCTTGACCGGCTGGCCAAGACACATTCCGGTCAGTTTAGGGTCAGTATCGTTGGCGCCGTGACAAGACCTGTCGACCGGCCCTGGATCGAGATGGTTCCGGTTCCCCAGTCGGCCACGGCCTATCCGCGGTTTGTCCGCTGGTTGCGTCAACAAGGCCCGTTTGATCTGGGCCTGGCGCCATTGGTCGATACGCCGTTCAACCGGTGTAAGTCTGACATCAAGCTGCTTGACTACAGTGCGCTTGGTGTTGCGGCGATTGCCTCTGACCTGCCGCCCTATCACTTTGACAGTGAGCTTGCGCGGTTGGTGCAACTGGTGCCCGGCATGGTGGATGACTGGCATGCTGCGCTGGCGGCGGCCTGTGATGGATTTGCACCGCTTGCGGAGCGTGCGGTTTCAGCCCGCCAACATGTTTGGCACCAGCGGGAGGCGGCACGAATGACAGGGTTGCAGGTCGGTCTTCTGGAAGGGGTTGCCGGCAAGGCCGGCAATGGCTGAACGCGCCGGATGGCTGTATCACGCCCTACCGTCGGCATGGGTTTGCCGCATGAAGATCAACTTGCTGCCCTTTTGACCTGCCAGGACTGCAACCTGGTTCGCGTGAATTTACCATAAGTCGGTCAATGCCCCGCTACGGGCCGGCTAAGGAAAATTTTAACAATTTGATAAAGCTTAGACTAACAGACCTGAAGCTAAATGGGCGAGGCCGAAACAGACGCGCAGGTTGAGCGCGTATACTGAGAGGTCAAGGGCGATGTGCCAGCTTTGCATCCAGAATGCGTTGCAAACGTGGGAACGTAACGAAGCCGTCCAACCCGGAGAGGTTCCGATCTCCACCGGTCATACGGTCTGGAGCACAGCTCAGGTCATTGATCAAATCGACTCAGGCTATCACTGGTCGGGTAGCACGATTACCTTCACGTTCCCGCAGAATACCGCGTTCTTTCCCTATTCGAACTCTGAGGCCAATGGTTTTTCGCCGTTCAACGCGAAACAAACGGATGCTGCCCGCCAGGGCATGGAACTGTGGGACGACCTCATGGCGCCGTCCTTTGTGGAGATCACCAGTTCGTTTGGCGCCGATATAGAGTTTTCCAACACGACGACGAGCATCGGTTACGCGCATGCCTATTTCCCCGGTGGCTGGTCGGGTGCAGGGTCGATCTGGCTCAACCCCAACTATGGGTCTTTGAACGATCCCGACTCCGGCGAATACGGTTACATGGCTCTCCTGCACGAGATCGGCCATGCGCTCGGCATGAACCATGCCGGTAACTATAACGGCGGCAACCCGTCCTATGCGAATGACGCATCGCATGCGCAAGACACGCATATGTACACGATCATGTCGTATTTCGATGCGGAGAACACCGGGGCCGACTGGTATGCCAGCGACGGGCGCTGGTACTATCCGCAAACGCCTATGCTACACGATGTGCTGGCGATCCAGGCGGCCTACGGCGCGGATATGACGACCCGGACGGATGATACGACCTACGGGTTCAACTCCAATGCCGGCAACGATGTCTTCGACTTTACCCAGAACGACCATCCGGTCCTGACGATCTGGGATGCCGGTGGAACCGACACGCTGGATCTGTCTGGCTTTTCCCACGCCTCGATCATCAACCTTGCGCCGGGCAGCTATTCCGACGCGGATGCGATGACCAACAATATCGCCATCGCCTATGACGCGTGGATCGAAAATGCCGTCGGCGGCGCCGGTAATGACGTGATCACGGGAAACGTGCTGGACAATGTGCTGGATGGCGGTGCCGGCGCGGATCAAATGTATGGCGGGATGGGTGACGACACGTATTTTGTAGACGACGCCAACGATGTCGCTGTTGAAGTCATTGGCGAGGGGGTTGATCACGTTTTCAGCAGCGTCACCATTGAGCTAAGGCACCATACGCATTTTTTGGAGCGCCTGACGTTAACAGGTACTGACAATATTGGCGGCACCGGCAACGGAATTAACAACTGGATTGCAGGAAACTCAGGCGACAATATTCTGAACGGGGCTTGGGGTGATGATACCTTAGTCGGGCGCAATGGCAACGATACTTTCCGGGATGATAATGGCGCTGATGCGATGCATGGAGGTGCCGGTAACGATGTCTATTATGTGGACAATGCCGGTGATCTGGTCTTCGAAGTCATCGGTGACGGCATAGACCATGTCTTTAGCAGCATCGCCATCGATCTCAGGGACCATTCTCACTTTCTGGAACGCTTAACGCTAACAGGCTCGGGGGATATTGATGGCACTGGAAGTGGTATTAATAACTGGATTGCAGGAAACTCGGGCGACAACGTTTTGAATGGTGCGTGGGGGGATGACACGCTCATTGGAGGTCCTGGAAACGATACGTTCAGAGATGACTTTGGCAACGACATATTCCGAGGCGGCCTGGGAAGTGACACTTTTGTGTTCTTGAACGAGTTTGGTGTGGATACGATCTTGGATTTCGATACTGGCGCTGCCACTGATATAGTCAATTTGACGCAAGTCGAAGGGATTGTGAGTTTTGCAGACCTTCAGGCAAATCACCTTGGTTCAGATCAGTCCGGCTTCGCCGTGATCACCGACGGGGCGAACTCGATTACGTTGGAAAATGTTTCAGTGGCCAGCCTGTCCGAAGATGACTTTATTTTTGTTTGATTTATCTGGCGTCCTCGGGGCTATGGGATAAACGGGCCTTCCGGGATCTTTCAATGAAGTCTTCGCCGAACAAGATTCGTATCTCGGTTGGGTCAATTCGTGTCAATGGTGGGCGCTGCGTACCATAAATTTGTGGCATAGACAGAATCTCCTTTGGCAAAGCGAATTGAGTATGAAGAGCCTGCATTGGCCCTAAAAGCTGTTCATGAATGACTGCTATTTCTGTATCGGACAGCGTTTGAATGACTTTGCGGGCGTCGCCACTTTGCAATCTTGCAGAAATGCGGTCGACCATTTCCTTACTGTAGGCAAATGAAACATCGTACTCTTGAGCAAGCTTGCTGATCAAAAATGCAGCATCGCAGTATTTTCTGCTGCTGCCAACGTTCACCGCCTCCTTAGAGCTGCGCTGAACGAATGACGCAACGGAAGAGCTTTCAATCCCGATGACTTCGAGAAAATCTGAGAGAAGATCCTTCTCGCCAGGGCCAAGTGGTGGGAACGGGCGGACAATAACCTTCAATTCTGGATCGTCGCCGACACTCTTTATCAAGTTCTCGAGCAGCCGTTTATAGGTCGTTGCCCAAGTTACAAGACCCTCATCAATCGAAACAACGCCGCGTCCACTTGAGTGAGATTGTTGTCTGAAATTGTATGGCAGTGCGTTTTCGGCCGCCCATGACGCCACCAGATCAACAGAGTTCCGTATATATACGACTAAGATGCGTCGCATGCTTTTGAACACAGGATGTTGCCAAATATTTGGCCTTGTCATAAGTGCTTCTTCTGATATCAATACTTTATCAGACGGGCTATTTAATATGATATTTGATATGAATTTTTCATCGAAACAGTCATTCAAAATCATATCTGCATTGGCCCATCGCGGTAAATCTAATCTGGGTGGTTGAAATTGAATGTAATCTATACTATGCTTCAGGAGTTCGTCTCGTTCCTCGTAGCAGATTTTTTGCAAGTGAGTTGATCCAGTTTTTATGGATCCAATATGAAAAATTACTTCTTCTGGCATAATTTATACTATATATTTATTTAATCTTCTGCATATCTATATCGTGTGAGCGCATCATTTTTGCAATCTCAATTGTGCGCACGTGTCGTAATTTTTATCACGCAAAATAATCTGCTGTGTCAACGTAAGTTCTTCAAGAGTCGCATATTCCGCAAACAGCAATGCGACCCGGTCGATGCGATTCAGTGGAGGTGGCTGGCGGCCAACCGTTGCGAGAGGATGGAACTCCACCAGCGGTAACGGTGTCCGCATCCACAGTCCTTCGTAGTTCTGGTGCCCAGCTGTCACCGTATGCCGCAAAATGTGACGGCGTGCAGCCGGTCTGTTTTCAGGTGCCGGCCGCTCGACGAAATAGGATGCGTAGCGTCCCGCATATCTCCGGCCGGTGCTCAATTCTATCAGGTTCGAATAGAGGTCTCCAGGACACCGCCGGCTGGCCTCTACAATCGAAGGGGCCTTCCCATCCCAGATGAACTGAACATGCACTAGCCCGTCCACCAGTTTCAAGTCGTCTGCGATCCGCTCTACCGCCGTTTTTAAGGCGGCTTCGCCACTTGCCGGAAAGTCAAAAGCAACGTGGCTTGTATCCACAGCGAACGGCGTCACCGAGCCGCTTTCATGCACGAAAACGGCATCGGCGACCTGCTGGTCTTCGATGAAGGCGCTGTAACTGTGGAGTTGTCCCTCAGCGAAGGTCTCAAGAAGGGCCTCTGCGGTGCGGCTTTCATGGCGTGCAGCTTCGAGGGCTTGCAGTGCCGCTTGCCGGTCAGTCCCGTCAACAACCGAAATACCGCGGCCACTGAAGGAATCTGCAGGTTTGGCAATCACTTTGCCGGCGATCGGCAGGTCACTTGGAGCAATCAGGCGTGGGGATGGTAAATTGAGCCGTGCGCACAAAGCCCGGAACTTGACTTTGTCCGTCAACGTGTAATGGGCAGTTGGAGTATCTAGGCTAGGCACGGGCATGCTGAGTCGCAGAGCCGTCTCAATCGAAAGGTCCGTGCAGCCTGGCACCACATAGGTGATACCCAACCGGTCAATGTGTGCCTGTACAATGCTAACATCGGCGTAGTTGTCTTGAAGGTATCTTTCGCTATCGCGCTGGGCCAAAGGGTCGGACGGTCTGTTGCCGATGGTCCACACCTCGAAGCCCTGTTCCAAAAGCCAGTCATGTATCGGACGTGCCGCAAAGCTGGTGTCAACTAAAAGGACGCGTGTCACGTTCAGGTGTTTTTCACAGTTGCAGATGACATTGGTGTCACCTCGGCCACATGTACCACACGCTCTTGTGTCGCCGCCTGCTCAATCGCTTCCAGCACGACCATGTTCGCGTATCCATCCCAGGCCGTGACGGCCGGCGTGGCGCGGTTGGCTACGACATCTACAAAATGATCGAGTTGGCAAGCCAGCGGATCTTGATGCTCAAGCGCCATTTGATCTTCAGCAAATGCACGCCACCATGATTTCTCCGATGCTCCAAGATACGTGCGCGTTCGCATGGATGGAAAGTCCAGCGATCCCATATCGCCTGCAAAGTGATAGCAATCCTGGCTCGGGAAGTGCGGATAAGCGGGGTTCTCGCCAGCGGTCATTTCCCAGCTCTTACTACTTGCGGCGGTATCGGATAACAAGAACGTGCCAATGGCTCCATTTTCGAACGTCAGTACCACAGCTGCGCTATCCTCAACCTCGAAATCTCTGATGGCTCTGCTTTTGGTGGTCGAAACGCTAGTGATTTCGCCACATAGGTATCGCAAGATTCCGATTTCATGTATCAAATTGATCAAAATTGGGCCGCCTCCTTTGCGGGTGCGCCATGGGCCAGCCTCAAAGTACCCGTCTGGTTTGTAAAAAAGAGCACAGCCCTGGACGCAAACGAGTCTTCCAAAGGCCTGTGAATTCAGAAATGACCGGGCCACCTGGAGCAACGGGCTATAGGTTCTGTGGTGTCCGACGAGAACCGGCACTCCTTTGAGCCGGGAAGCTTCCGCGAGCGCTGCCGCATTGTCCAAGTTATCGGTGAGCGGTTTTTCAACAAGAACCGGTACGGCATGATTTAGGCACTGAATTGCCTGTTCATAATGAAACTCGTTGGGTGAACTGATAATTGCGGCGTCGATCGATTCGCAGTCAAGTGCCTGAGCCACGTTCGTATAGAACGCCGCATTTCGCGCTTCGGCGAATGCCCTGTTCTTGGCACTGTCCGGCGCCACGACCGCAGCAAGTGCGGCATCAGGTTGATCCTGTATCAATGCTGCATGTTTCTCGCCGATAAGACCCGGTCCCGATAATAGAAAAGAGAGACTGCCTTTCAATTTCCGCGCCCTTTCTTCATTCGGCGATGAACCGGATAAAACACTCACATGCCAAAAACATAGAATCGCAATGCCATTATCAAAAATATATAAAATCAGCAATTTATAGAATAATATATACAAAAGTTAATTTTCATTATTTACTCATAATATTTGATATATTCTCTATGTGATTTACTTTGACGCCACTGTGAAATGGCAGGCACAAGACCCTGTCCTTAATCTTGTCGACGACAGGAATTGCTTGCACGGAATGGACCTTCTCGCTTTGATAAGGTGCGAAATCGCTGCAGACAGGCCAGAAGTACCTGCGCGCGTAGATGCCGTGTGCCTTGAACTCTTCATATATATCGTCCCGCGTGCGCCCGAATTCCTCCGGGTCGATGATCAAGGGATAATACTGCTCAGACAGTTTCACGCCGGGCTGGGTTAACTGACTTCGCAGTCCTGGGCGGCCGGCTATCATCGAGTCATACGTCTGTCTCAGTTTTGCACGTGCGGCTATTTCTGCCTCAACAAGCGGAAGGTTCAACAGGCCAATCGCTGCATGCAATTCGCTCATTTTGCCGTTGATGCCTACCATGTCAACTTGTTCTTCGCTGGCGATTCCGAAGTTACGGATGAGCCGTATACTTTCGGCGAGCTGTGGATTTCCTGTCGTGATCAGGCCGCCTTCAAGGGTATGAAATAGCTTTGTGGCATGCAGGGAGAAAACGCTGATGTCTCCCACCATGCCGACGGACGTTCCATCTTTCTGAGAACCGAAAGCGTGAGCTGCGTCGAAGATGAGCCTCAAATTGCGCCTCCGGCAAACGTCCTGCAACCCGGTGACGTCGCAGAGCGTACCGTAGACATGCACGCCAATGACCGCTTCGGTCCTATCTGAGATTGCGGTTTCCACAGCGGCAGGATCAAGTGTCAACGATTGCTCGCAAACGTCCGCAAAGACCGGTTTGTAACCGCAGAACGCAATTGCGTGGGCTGTCGCTGCAAATGTGAGCGGTGTGGTGATGATCTCGGCGCCTTCAGTCAGGCCCAGGCTGCGGATTGCGCAAATAAGTGCAGTCGTACCGCTGGCAAAGAGTTTAGCCACGGGGACGCCCAGATACGCCTTGAGTTCCTCCTCAAGCCGATTGTGCAATGGGCCCTCGTTCGTCACAATGCGTGTTGACCACACATCTTCCAAGAGCTCGTTAAGTTGTGAGAGATCAGGAAGGATAGGCCTGGCTACATAAAGAGGAGATTCCATGCAAATGGGCCGCTGAACTAAGAGGGTGGTTGTTTTGTTGGGTCTAGCAAGGCCAGATGTTGCAATAACGAAGCGCAACTTTTTCTGGTATAGCGGGCGTTTCAAAATTTGCCAACATGTCTGCTTCATTCTGGACACACAGTGTTCTAGGGTCCAGACCTTGGTGTTGCCCGCCGATTTCCAGGAGATTCAGATGCAAGAAGACCTTCGACAGCTGCAAGCAAGGCTGTTGGCGCACGAGTTGGTCATCGAGCTCGTTGTCGCAAACATGCTGTGCGACTTCAGCGAAAGTGAAGCTTCAGACTTTCTTTCAGGCTTGAAACAAAACATGAGCTACGGTCACGCATCACCGTATGTCGATCCGGATGCCTTGCGGCAGCACGGTTCGGACCTGATGGACCAGTCCGCAGAGATGGTCATTCGCATATGTGAAAAGGTAGAGGTTCGCGCCAAGCAGATGCGCGCAATGAGATCCGCAGGTGCCTAAGGTCGAATTTCGTCCTTTGCAAAGCGAAGTTCGCTTGCAGGTGCAAGCGTCCCAAAAGCTGCAACCGCCCGTGCTTTGAGCTGGTCCATTTCCCTCCATCAACGAGTCCGTGTTGCGGCGCGGACAATGCCACCGTGTCCCAATGCAAAATCATGTGCGGGCTAGGGTCCTGACCCTAGTGTGGTGGATTTGAAGTTCGTTACATTGTTCGCGGCACGCTCCTGAACGAACTTCAAATCCAAAACCACACCTGATTCAAAGAGTTGCTAGTGCCCTTTCGAACCCGAAGTTCGTCAGGAGTCCGCTGCCTTTAATGAAACGAACTTCGGATTCGGGGCGCTAGCCTGGGAAAGTGTGCTGGGTCGGAAGTGTTCGTTGCAATGTTCTTTTGCCGTCTGTTAGAACCCGGCCGAGATGAGTTGTCGCGTGGCTGCAATATAGCGGACCGGACAGGCGAGCTGTGTCCGCCATGAACGAGAGGTTTGATCGATCTATGAGTCCCTTCGAAATACCGGGGCTGTATGCCCTTGCTATCCAGGGCAGAATGGTCTTCGCAAATGTCGATCAGCGCCTTTCAAGGCGTGCGCTTGTCCTTAAGCGGGGTGAAGAGGTCACCAAGTTTGAGAGCATTTCCTATAACCCGCTTTTGGGGCATGCCCTGGACACTTCCGAGATCTGGAGGGAGATTGTTTCTGAGCCCAAGGAAACCGTTCGAGAAGAAATATATAAATGCTGGATCAATAAACTAAAAGAATGGTCTCTGAAAAATAATGATACAATTCAATTTATGTTTGTTCAGCGCGATTTATCGTGTCAGATAAATATTGAAAGATCAATTAAAATACATAAATCTGATTCTGATTTATACCTATATTCAAAAATCGCATGTCATCGTGCAAATGCAATTCTTATTATAAATTTTACAAACAAGGAGCAAAATTTCAAACACCAAGAACATGTGCATTTTGATAGGAAGTTTATTGGCGGTCAGAGTGCCGCAAACTATCAAGATGTATGCGTGAGATTGCCAGACCAATCCATGGATTACGAAATAAATTTATCTGTTATATACAATTCATATGTAGATGACGGATCTGGTATACATCCATTTGTTTTCATATCTGACATCAGAGTGGATGTAGAAGAAAAGGAAAATGCGCATTACTTTGTTAAAAACAGTGAGGTTTCCCATGATGGAATATGGATGCTGGCATCATTTCCAAATGATGAGAATGTGAATAATATTACAGAAATTTGCATAGATGATATTTCAGCTTCCGTTATGACGCCGGAGCTTGAAAATGCGTTATCATTTTTTGATGAGTCATATTATTTAAAAAATAATACAGACGTGTCATTTGGTAACATTGATCCTTTTCGGCACTATATGAATGTTGGATGGAAAGAAGGGCGCAATCCAAACCCCGAGTTTAACGTCAAGGAATACCTAAACAGGCACCCGGATGTTGATCGACAGGGTATTGAACCTCTCTTGCATTACGCGAATTTTGGCAAGCGCGAGAACCGTTCTCTGGGCGTTTTTGACGAGATACTGAACGAGATTTGGCAGGATTCAGGACAAACAATGCCTGTCGGTGTCGAATCGCAGATTTTCGCCCGTGCGCAAGATCTGATGGTTCCCGTGGAACTGATAGACACGCGCAAATTGATTGTGATGGTGGTACCAGAGCACAACGCCATGAGTGGCGGCATATACTCAATTTTTTCAATCGCCAATCAAATCCATCGTAGTCGGCATATCCACGGATATGATGTACTCATCATGACGAGGCCGAACGCTCAACGGTTGACGTATGTTCGGAACTCCGCATTCCGCAATAGCGAGACGGTGTATCGCTTTGAACAATTGCGTCTGTTTCGCAACGTACAAGATCTGCAAATTCATATTCCAGAGTATGCATGTGTGGAGTTCGTGCGCAGCCTGTCGTCCAATATGCTGAATTATCTTCTGCGGCGAGATGCGGTTCACATTAACGTTCTCAATCAGAATATCCGGCTGATGCCGGAGCGTGATAAATTTCATGATCTGCGTCGGCTTGCCAGCTCGATCGGGCAATCTGTGTCTCACCACGTGTCCGCATCGCAGGAATGTGCGGATCAATACGACCTGCCCACTTTGCTGCTGCCGGCGTATACGGACCTGGACCCTTATCCGGCATGCAGTTTCGAGGACAAGGAGAACATTATCATCCATTCAGATGACGATGCCTCCTATAAGGCTGCCGTCCTAAGGCAACTGGAGAAACTGGACGATTATGAGATCATCAAGATAGCTGACATGTCGTTCGATCGGTATATGGAACTGGCAACTCGTTGCCGATTTTCAGTTTCGTTTGGCGAGGGGTTTGACGGCTATGTCGCGCAACCCATTTATCAGGGCGGCATCGGACTGGCGCTTTATACCGATGAATTCTTTCCTGATAGCTCATTCGCCAAACTTGAGAATTTCTTCGAATCAGAGGAACAGATGGTCGAGCAGATCGTGCCGACAATTCGCAGGCTGGAATCAAACCGCAATCGGTATGTGACCCTCAATAGCAAGCTACAAGCCAAATGGGATTCCCTCTACAGCTATGATGACTATGTGGAGCGAATCGGAAAGCTCGTGCGTCAGGAATATGAGATCTGGCCTGCGCCTGAACAGGATTAGCGAGGGCTCAAAGTCGTAGGATTCTCCCGCCGATATTTGCCGGGTGTGATAGGGATTTGCTCACTCGGACAGCAGTCTATTCAAGTAAAGTCCATAATCGCTTTTGCCGAATTTTTGAGCGTGGCTGGCGAGCATTTCCCGGTCAATCCAGCCCTTGTGAAAGGCGATCTCCTCAAGGCATCCGGCTTGCATGCCCTGGCGAAGTTGCAGTGTTCGAATGAAATTGGCGGCGTCCAGTAAGGAGCTGTGCGTACCGGTGTCGAGCCAGGCATAGCCACGCCCCATAAGTTCGACGCGCAATGTCCCCTCGCCCAGATACATCTCCAGCAGTGACGTGATTTCAAGCTCGCCGCGTTCGGACGGCCGAACTTTCCTTGCCCGTTCCGGAGCCGTACCATCCAAAAAATACAGTCCTGTCACCGCGTAGTTGGATTTCGGTGTTTGAGGTTTCTCCTCGATTCCCATCACGGTTCCATCGTCATCCATTTCCACTACGCCATAACGTTGCGGATCGGACACGTGATAACCGAACACGATACCGCCTTGTGTGGATGCTGAAGCGGCCTCAAGTACTGGTGACAGGCCATGGCCAAAGAATATGTTGTCGCCCAGGATCATGGTGGAGGGGCTCCCGGCGAGGAACTCTTCGGCCAGGATATAGGCTTGTGCCAGACCATCGGGGCTGGGTTGTTCAATATACTCCAACGACACGCCCCATTGGCTTCCATCGCCCAATAGACGCTGAAACTGCGCCTGGTCCTGAGGTGTGGTGATAACAGCGATTTCGGTTATCCCTGCCAGCATCAGGACAGACAGCGGATAATAGATCATCGGCTTGTCGTAAACGGGCATCAACTGCTTCGACAGACCAAGTGTGATCGGGTGTAACCTGCTGCCTGAGCCTCCGGCCAAAACGATGCCTTTGCGCGTTGTCATACGCGAACCTCTCTGAATTCCCTGATGCGTCATGCGCGATACACAAATGGGCTGTCCAAGTTCCTGAAAGCGGGGGCGTTCTTGTCCTTGTCGGAGACAATCGCGCGTTCAGGATCAATTCCCCAGTCGATCGCCAGGTCAGGATCAGCGAAGTAAATCGCCCGGTCAAAATCAGGAGCGTAGGTCCGTGTACTCTTGTACAAGACCTCAGTGTTGGGTTGCCGCGTAACGAAGCCGTGAAGGCATCCCTTCGGTATCAATATCTGTTTGCCGTTCTGGGCCGTTAGTTCAACTGCCGTCCATTGACCAAAAGTCGGCGAACCTTTGCGAAAGTCTACAGCGACATCCAAAATGGCACCGGCTGACACTCGCACCAGCTTATCCTGGGCATGTGGCGGCGACTGGAAATGCAGGCCGCGCAAGACCCCCTGTTCGCGACTCAATGAGTGATTGTCCTGAACGAAATCGAGGTGGATGCCGTGTTGCGCAAGTGTGTCCTTGTTCCAAACTTCACTGAGGAACCCCCTTGGATCCTCGAAGCGTTTGGGAGTAATGACCAGAACGCCTGGAAGTTTGGTGTCTTCAATTGAAATCATGAAATTCCACACGAGTCCCCTGTAAGTTAAGCGGTCGTCTATCAGGCAGTGTTTTGCGTGTCACCTACCGGGTCTCCAACAAAAAATCTACCTTAACGGGACTTGGTAAGTCTTAGCTGGATCCGATAGTAGAATTCCCGGATCCTCTTGCGGATGAAGTCGGGATAGATCCAGCCCAGCAATGGATGGCGCCGGACAGGGCCAAAGGAAATGTCCGTGGTCACTCTTGCATCGGCATTGCGCGCCCCGGAAAAAAACGCGAGCAATGCCTCAAGACCGGTCCGGCTGTTGAACCCGTTCTTGCCGAAGCGGGCAGCCTGACTGGCTGTGAGGCAAAGAAAACCGGTCTTTTCCGCCAGCGGCGCAACGAGCCGTTCGTAGGCGTGCGCCAGCGTGCCGTCTAACTGGCCAAGCTCCTCGCCGAAGTCTTCTTCTGCAGGCTCCGTACCCACAGCGTGTGCCAATGCGTCTTTTTGGAACCAGAACATGCTGCCGGCCACAAACCGGCCCTGCGCCAGATCTCGATCTGTCAATTCGAACCCGCGTTCACGCAGCAGCGCTGCCAGCGTATCGCGATTACTGCCGATGAATTCACCCAAGGGGATCAGGTGGCCGTCTGGAGCAATAAGACCGATATTGGGTTGAGCCTGCAGGGCGCCGATGTACCTTTCGATCTTCGTGGCGCTGCCGCATAAACCATCCAACAGCAGCTTGCGCCAGATATCGCCATTGTCCTTATGTGTCGATTTCTTGGTGTGCAGTTTCAAACCAATCTCGAACGCGAGAGCACATGTCTTCAGTGCCTGCAGGAAGGGTTTCCAGTCGCGGCCGGTATTGGAACACACGATGACCTGGAAGTGCTGCAGATGGGGGCTGTCCGGCGTTTCGATGGCCTTGGCAGCGTGCGGTGTCGTGACGATCAGATGGAAGGGCCGTTGCAGGACCTGACTTAGAAGGGTGCGGATCTCCTGCCAGACGTCGAGGTAGAAAACGTGGACGAACACGGCAATCGGGCGCTCGTCAACCGATCTGCCGGTGGACGGCGTTGCTGCGCGGCTCACGCCATGGGCGAAGGCGTTCAGGTGCGCCCAGCCATATCGTGTATCCGGTTCCAGGTATGCGCCTTCGGCCCATTCGTTCCAGGCGTTGATGAAGAGCAGCTGGTGGCGGGTTTCGGACGCGCGCCGGGTTGCGTATTCGCACCATTGGCGAAACAGCAGCGGATGGCTGTCGTCAAAGATGTTGGCACCTGATCGCCGTCTTGCCGTGTTGTCCCAGCCCGGCATCACGCACGGGTAGATGTTGTCCGGCTGCGGGTCGGCAAGGCGTTCGCAGAGCAGATACTGGCGGTAGTCGTGCACCGTGCAGTTGCTCTGCGGAGCCTGACCAAAGACATGTTGCTTCGGTCCGGGTTTGCCGATCTTTGTATGCGCCCATGTCCGTAGCGGTGGAAATTCGTAGAACCCGTCCGTCCCGCCGGTCAGGTTGCCTGGATCCTCGAAACCCAGCCCGGCGATAGTGGTGAGACCGGGCAAACCGTCCTGTACGGCCAGTTCGCGCCAGCGCATGGAGACCTGCTCAAAATCCGGAATGATCGATGGCCGGTAGATCAGCACAATGGGCTTGCCGGTTTCGTCCCGGAGATAGTCTTCATGCTGCAGGAAAGGAACGATGTCCGCCCAGAACCGGTCGGCGAAACCCTCGCCATAGCTTTGCGCCAGTATTACCTCGTCATCAAGGCCGTCCCAGCGCTTGGTCCAGTTCTCATTGGCAAAGCATAGCGTAAATCCGAACTCGAAACGCTGATCAAGAAATGTCCTGACCGGCCCGATAAGCGGCATCTCACCGTCGAACCAGTAGTAGTAGAAGCAGAATGCGTCGATCCCGGCGCGGCGGGCGGCGGCGGTTTGCGAGGCCATTACGTCCGGCGACCTCAAATCGTAGTAGCCGAAATCTGCCGGTACGCGCGGCTGGTGATGTCCGGGAAACTGCGGCTCACCTCGCCGGACATTGTCCCACTCGGTGAAGCCCTTACCCCAGGCCTGGTCGTTGACGGGCACGGGGTGAAACTGCGGCAGATAAATTGCTATGTTGCGAACGGATCTTGCAGTGGTTGCGGCCACCGGTTCGCTTTCATGGCAGGCGGCGCGAACTGGCCCTTGCGCAGGCCCGGTTTGGGGTGACGTTTCACTCGGACCTGGAATGGATCAATTCCCCCAACAGCGTTCGCAGTCACAAAGCCGACGTCGTACACCCGGCCCTATCCGGTGACAAGTCATCCTAGGGTCCTGACCCCTAAGATGGTTGGTAGAGCGAGAAGAACTCCTGCAGCGATTCCTGGAGAGTGGCGGGTGTGAGCCCGAACGTGTCGCGGAACTTCCGCGTTGCCAGCACGGAGTTGGCCGGGCGGGCCGCCGGCGCGCCAAAAGCTTCGGTGGTGATACGCTCGACGTTTGTCTCACGGATTGCAGGATCGCCAGCTAAGTCAAAGATGCGTTCGGCGAACTGCGCCCAAGTCAGCGCGGTGTCGTTGCAAAAATGGAATATGCCATTTAGATCTGGATTGCCCGGTTCGGCGATGAGACGACGGGCGCAGGCCAGGCAGGCACGGGCGATGTCATTGGCGCTGGTTGGACAGCCTGTCTGGTCGCCGACGATTTTCAAGGTCTCGTTCGAAGCGGCGAGCCGGAGCATTGTGCGGACAAAGTTGCTGCCATAGACCGAGTAGACCCAGGACGTTCGCAGGATCAACGCACCGGCGTGTTCGCTGCGAACCTGGCGTTCTCCTTCTTCTTTAGATGCTCCGTAGACATTCAAGGGGTTTACCGGATCGCATTCCACATATGATGTGGCCTTACGGCCGTCGAAGACGTAATCGGTCGACAGGTGAATGAGCGGCCGTCCTGCAGCGGCGGCGCACCGAGCAACATGACCGGCGCCGGATGCGTTGACGGCGTAGGCGGCTTCGATCTCCTGTTCCGCCTTGTCGACGGCGGTGTAGGCCGCCGCGTTGACAATGCAATCAGGGTGGTTGGTGGTGATGGCGGCGGCGATCGTGTCCGGCTGTGTGACGTCGAGTTGCGGACGGCCAAGAACCACAACCTCAAGGCCGGGTTCAGATCCGTTCAAGCTTGCAAGCGACTGTGCGACCTGACCGGTTGCGCCTATGACAAGCAAGCGCATGGGTTATCCAGCGGCTGTACCAAGGCGAGCGCCGGCGTATTTGCCCTCGCGGATCGGCCGCCACCAGTCTTCGTTCTCCAGATACCAGCGCACCGTCTTTTCCAGACCTGTTTCGAAGCTCTCACGGGCTCGCCAGCCGAGCTCCGCTTCTGCCTTGCTAGCATCGATTGCATAGCGCAGATCGTGGCCTGGCCGGTCGGTCACGAATTCAATCAGATCCCTGTGGCTGGCGCCGTTCTGGCGCGGATGCAACTGGTCCATCAAGTCGCAGATCGCGTGCACGACCTGCAGATTGGTGCGCTCGCTGCGGCCGCCGATATTGTAACTTTCGCCCGGCCGGCCCTTCGACAGGACCAGTTCCAGAGCGCGGGCATGGTCTTCGACATGCAGCCAGTCGCGCACATTCTCTCCGTTGCCATAGACGGGTAGCGGTTTTTCTTCCAGGGCATTCAGGATGATCAGCGGAATGAGTTTTTCAGGAAAGTGATAGGGTCCGTAGTTATTGGAGCAATTCGACAGGACAACCGGCAGGTCAAATGTATGATGCCAGGCCATGACCAGGTGATCGGAAGCTGCCTTTGACGCGGAATAGGGCGAGGACGGCCTGTAGGGGCTGTCTTCCGTAAAGATGCCACTTCCTAGCGGCAGAGCGCCAAAAACTTCATCTGTGGAGATGTGGTGGAAGCGAAAGGCCTTTCTGCGCTCTTCGCTTTCCATTGAATTCCAGTGCGATCTTGCCGCTTCCAGAAGTGCATAGGTTCCGACAATGTTGGTTTCGATAAACGGGGCCGGGCCGTCGATCGACCGGTCGACATGGCTTTCCGCGGCAAGATGCATGACCGCGTCGATGTCGTAACGGTGCATGAGGACGAGAACGTCGGCCTGATCGGCAATGTCGAGTTGAATGAAATGGTACCTGGGAGAGGCTTGTACAGGCGCTAGCGAGCGCTGATCGGCCGCATAGGTCAGCTTGTCGACATTGACGACGCACCAGTCCGTATCCCCTATCAGATGGCGGCAAACTGCCGAACCGATGAACCCCGCTCCGCCGGTTACGAGAACTGTCTTTCGGCTGTTTGCCGGTTCTGGCATTACCAAACCTCTCGCTGTGTGTTGGCCTTTACCGGGCATACTGCGCGGGTCGCGGTGACATGCCGCAAGGGCTATTGAACGGGTTCTGCCTTCGCTCGCCGGTGGTATAGTCAACGACTTGAGTCAAACACAAGCCGAAATTTGGTACCCGCTTCGTTCGAGCATGGCATCGTTCCTGTATATCTCGCCTTACTTCGCACCGATGACGCGTGCCGGCGCCCTCGATCCGCTGAAATTCGTCCGGGCCATGCCGCAACGCGGCTGGCGGCCCGTGGTTCTGGCCGATATGTGGCCAGGGGTCGCCTGCGACCGTCTGCTTGCCGATGCGATACCGCAAGATATACCGGTCTACCGTCAGTTTTCCAATCGGGCTGGCGCTGGTGGCGGGGATGGCAGCGGGTATCAAAAGCGTCTGGCATCGCGCGGATCGCGCTTGCTGGATCACCCTGCCTGGCCGGTATGGCTCGCGCGGCAGGAGTGGCTGCCGCTCGGAGATATCGGATTTTACGTCAATCACGCGGTTGCCCGCGGGCTGGAGATCCTTAAGCGGCACCCGTGTGAGCTCATCGTGGCGCAATCGACGCCTTATGCCTCGCTGGTCGCAGGCGAAATCCTGGCGCGAAAAACCGGTCTGCCGCTGGTCTGCAAGCTGGGTGATCCCTGGAGGGTCTGTGCGCTGAAGCGGCACGAACGGCCGGTGCATACCAGAATGATTCAGCGGCGATTGGAAAACAGGGTGATTGCCCGGGCGAGCCGGTATGTGTTGTACACGCGGCGTGCCGTGGAGGATTACCGGGCGCTGTACCCACACATCGATCCGGATTTCTTCGTCGCCATCCACAACGGTTATGATCTCGACCTGGTCAGCCGGCCCTGGCAGGGGACGCTGCCGCGCAACAGCATTCTGTTTTTCGGCAGTTTTTCGCCGCATATCCGGTTCGATCCCGCCTTGCACCTGCTTGCCGAATTGCGCGGGCGCGGTGATGGCGGGGCCATGCCGGATCTCTATGTCACATCCGCCCTGCCACGCGAACTGCAACGTCTTGCCGACAAGTTGAAGGTTGCCGGGCACATCAAGGTGCTTGGACATCAATCCTACCGATGCAGTTCGGATATTGTCTCACGGGCAGGCGTGCTGCTGAGCATCAACGCCACAGCGCAGCGAATTGTGGCCAAGACGTATGACTACCTACCGTCAAACAGGCCAATGCTGACAATCACGCCGCCTCACCGCGAGCTTGAGGCAATGATGGAGCACAGTGAGGCTGGCCGGTGGTTCAGGCCCGACCAGATTTCTGCCATGGCGGATTTCGTTCAAGGTTGCCTGAGCAACGGCGCGCCAGGCTGGCCGCGCAGCCGGGAGGTGCTTGAGGACTTCGACTACGCCCACACAGCCGATCTCCTGTCACAGGTGCTGTCGAGTGCGTTACGGGAGGGGCATGCGGCAAACGCGGCGGGGACGTTTCAGGCGGCGCGTTGAGCGATAACACGAACGCCGCCAAGGGTGTTGTCTGCGAACAATCCGCAGATCGCGGAATAGAACTCGTCCATGCCGTCGGCAACGTCTTCACCGTGGATTTCGGCATAGCGCTGCCGGCTGTCGCGGAAGGCCGCCAGGCGGGCGCGGGTGAAGCTGGTCCAGTCGTCGCTCATATCGGTGATGTCGATGTTGATAAAGCCGGCTTCGGTCAGGAAATCGCGATATTGGCCGAGCGTCGACAGATGACCTGCCTGAACCTTGGATTTCAGAGCCTGCCATTGCGCCCCGGTCGGCTCGGTTCGTTTGATCAGATCCTCGATGACGATACGGCCTCCCGGTTTCAGGGCGTCGTGGCAACGGGCGAAAAGTGCCGGCTGGTCGGGAATGTGAAAGAAACACAGGAATGACATCGCTGCGTCAAACGATGCGCTGTCTACCGGGCGGTTTAGGATGTCGGCGCAAACATGCCGGACCTGACCGGCCAGCCCGCACTGCCGGGTCAGGCGTTCGGCGATGGTGTTGAGGTCCCGTTGCAGCTCTACGGCTGTCACCTGACAACCGGCCGTCATCGCACAATAGCGGGCGGGCCCGCCGATTCCTGATCCGATCTCAAGGACGGTCTTTCCAGGCCCGGCGTGCATCGCGGCTATGGCGAGATCAACGGCTTTTGTTCCGTGATAGTGATATTGGTCGAAGGGGGTGAGTTGGGAGACCTGCAGCGGCCCGTCCGGGTCGATGCCATTGGCCTTGAGATCGTTCAAAATCCTGTCGGCCTTCACATAGAGCTTCATGGATTTCATCGAACGTGAACTGTCGGTCATAGCTGGTTTCTCCCGTGTGCGGATAGTCGCAGAACCGGTGCCTCTCGCCAATGGCCTTCGACATTCAGACGAAGAGAGGTTATATCGCTGCCGGAACGAACCAGGACCAATCGCGGCACGCCCTTTCATGACAGAAAGATCGATCCTCATCACCGGCTGTTCTTCCGGTATCGGCTATACATGTGCGCTCGGCATGAAGCAGCGTGGCTGGCGGGTCTTTGCCACCGCCCGGACCGAAGAGGACATGGCCCGGCTTGCGGCCGAGGGGCTGGAAGCCATCTATCTCGACTATGCCGATGCATCTTCTATAGCGGCTTGTGCCGATTTGGTACTCGACAAGACCGGCGGTCGATTGCTGGGCCTGTTCAACAATGGTGCTTATGGGCAACCCGGGGCGGTGGAAGACCTGCCGACCGAGGTGCTAAGGGCGCAGTTCGAAGCCAACGTGTTTGGTTGGCACGATCTGACACGGCGGTTCATTCCGGCTATGCGGGCACAGGGTGCCGGGCGGATCGTCCAATGCTCGTCGGTGCTGGGACTGGTCGCGCTCAAATGGCGCGGTGCCTACAATGCGTCGAAATTCGCCGTCGAGGCACTGTCCGACACGTTACGGCTGGAACTTGCCGGCAGCGGGGTTCATGTCAGTCTGATCGAGCCGGGTCCCATCCGTTCGAAATTCCGCAAGACGGCGATTGAGCATTTCAAGGCCAATATCGATATCGAAAACTCGGTGCATGTCGCGGAGTACAAACGCCAGCTCGGCGTCGAGGAAGAAAAGCAACAGAGTAAACCGGTCAAACTCGAACGGCCGGACGAGAAACAGCGCCGCAAGTTCCTGCCCAGCTACCGTCTTGGACCGGATGCGGTGCTTGAAAAACTGGTTCACGCAATGGAACACCGGCAGCCGAAAGCGCGCTACTACGTTACGACACCGACATATGTCATGGCCTTTGCGCGCCGGATCTTACCTGTCAGGATGCTGGACGCCGTATCGCAGAAAGTGTCCTGACCCGGAGACTGGAATTGCAGAAGCGGTCCTGCATGGTTGCGGCCGCGTAGATCACAACAGCTCGTCACGGGGGCGAGGGTATCTCTTTCATGAACATCTTCGATTTTCTGGTTCCCATTGCAGTGGGAGCGGTCGCCGTGGTGCTGGTGCTGGGGTTGTGGAACATGCTGCGTAGCGGAAGTGCCAACAAGTCACAAACGCTTATGCGCTGGCGCGTCGTTTTGCAGTTTGTTGCCGTCGTGGTGATGATGGGTGCGATCTGGTACGCGGGAAGGTAGACCGTGAACATCTAGCGTGGCGCCATCCTCAATGCTCCGTCGATCCGGATGCACTCGCCGTTGAGCATGTCGTTCTCCACGATATGACGGGCCAGTGCGGCATATTCGTTCGGATCTCCCAGGCGGGACGGATGCGGGATGCCGGCAGCAAGTGCTTCGCGAACCTCTTCCGGCAGGCCGTCGACCATGGGTGTTTGAAACAATCCCGGCATGATGGTCATGCAGCGAATGCCATCGCGTGACAGGTCGCGGGCGACCGGCAGGGTCAGCCCCATGACACCGGCTTTCGATGCGGCGTAGGCGGCCTGGCCGATCTGTCCGTCGGTACCTGCGATCGATGCCGTATTGATCACGACACCGCGGGTGCCGGACGGCGTCGCCGGATCGAGCGTCAGCATTCCGGCTGCGCATTTCGAGATCATGTTGAAGGTGCCGATCAGGTTGACGGAAATTACACGCTGGAAGGCTGCTAAGTCGTGCGGGGCAGTCTCTCCGGTGTTCCTGTCGCGGCTGGCGGTCTTTTCTCCAATGGCGATGCCGGCGCAATTGACGAGCACCCGCTCCTGTCCATTGGCCGCGCGAGCCCGGGCAATGCCGGCTTCGGCGCTCTCTTCGTCCGCGACATTCACCTCGCAGAACACCCCGCCAATGTCGTTTGCGACCTGCTCGCCGCGTTCCGCGTTCATGTCAAAGACCGCGACCTTTGCGCCTGCCGACGCCAGTTTCCGTGCCGTGGCTTCGCCCAGACCCGATGCACCGCCGGTGACAATTGCGCTGATATTTGCCGATAGTTCCATGTCCGTTGCCTCAGTTCCTGCCTGTTTCACCTGTATCCTTGCCGTCGGCGTCCCGCAATTCCATATTAGGTAGGCTATGTGTGCGAAAGGAGCCAGATATGCCGAAGCACCCTGATGCGGCCGGTTCGTTTCAGGATCTGGAATCGGAAGATATCCAGTTGCCGGCGATTGTTGCCCGCAACGAGCGAACCGTGCAGGCCAAATTCTGGGACAAGATCCGTAAGGTCTTAAGCTGGACGCCATTCGCCGAAGAGGCGGTGGCCGCATATTATTGTGCATTCGACCCGCAAACACCGTCCCGGGTGAAGGCGATCCTGCTGGCGGCACTGGCCTATTTCATCATGCCGATCGATGTGTTGCCGGATTTCGTAGTCGGCCTGGGGTTTACCGATGATGTGACGGTCGTCGCGACGGCGATAGGTTTGATCAGTGCCCATATGAAGCCGGAGCACATCGCGCGTGCTCAGGAAACCCTTAAGCGCATGCGCGAAGACGGCGAGGGCCAGCCGGGTCCCAAAGTAACCTGACTTGGCTCACGTCAGCAAAATGACCTTTCCCCTGACTTCGCGCCGGGCAATTGCTCCAAGCGCCTCGGCGGTCTGTTCGAGCGCATAGGTGCCGTGAATGTGCGGCTTGATCTTGCCTTCGTCGCACCATTTTACGAGTGTTTCCATATTGGCGCGGTGCTTGTCCGGTTCACGTTCGGTATGATCGCCCCAAAAAACGCCGACCACCTGGCACCCCTTGAGCAGCACAAGATTGAGCGGGATCTTAGGGATTTCTCCCGCCGCAAAGCCGATCACGAGGAACCGTCCGTTCCATGCGGTCGCACGCAGCGCAGGCTCCGAAAAATCGCCACCGACGGCGTCGTAGACGACATCGACGCCCTTGCCGCCGGTGATGTCCTTCAGGGCGGTCTTCAGATCGGTGTCCGCGTAGTTAATGGTTTCATCGGCGCCAAGGCTGCGGCAAAAGTCCAGTTTGTCCTCAGAGGACGCGCAGGCGATGACCCTTGCGCCCATAACCTTGCCGATTTCGATGGCCGCCTGACCGACCCCGCCCGAAGCACCCAATACGGCCAAGGTTTCGCCCGGTTGCATATTGGCGCGGTCACGCAGGGCATGCAGCGTGGTTCCATAGGTCACTGTCAAACCAGCGGCTTCCTCGAAGCGGACAGTATCGGGGATCTTGACGACCTTGGATGCGCGTACGGCAAACTCTTCGCAAGCCGCGCCCCATATGGAGTAGGCCATGACCCGATCGCCAGGTTTCACGGTGTCGACACCTTCGCCAACGGACTTGACGATGCCGGAGGCCTCCGCGGACGGTGAGAACGGAAAGTCGGGGCGAAACTGGTACTTGCCTTCGATGATCAGGGTGTCGAAGAAATTGAGCCCTGCGGCCTTGACCGATATGACCACCTCTCCAGGCCCCGGTTCCGGCGATCGTACATCGCTGATGCTCAGTTTTTCCGGCGGCCCATACTGGGTGCACAAGACGGCTTTCATGCTTTTGTTCCCGCTTTCTGCTTCCTACCCGTAGGTTTAGGCTCTGGACCCTAAAACATGACGCGCGAATTTGAAAAGCTTTATCCGGTCCTCCGGCACGAAGTTCCCGTGTGCCAAAATCTGGTCAGATTTATCAATAGGTTGAAGGCGATGGCAGGGACTGAAATACAATGGGGTTTGACCGGGGGCTTGGCCGGGGGATTGGCCGGGAATTTCCGGATCTGACCCTTTGAACGCAATCACAGAGGATGTTATTGCTAGTTGCGGTGAGGCCAAATCAATTTGTTAATTCGGACGATCATGACCATTCGCTGGACCCAATTCATACCCACTTTATTCGGAGCGTTCGTCTTGTCGGCAGGCACGTCAGCTCTTGCCCAGGAACCTAAGCTGGTTGGCGAGTTCAAGGACTGGGCGGCCTATGCCTACAAGGGCAAGAAAGGCCAGGTCTGCTACATCGTATCGCAGCCCAAGGAGTCCCAGCCCAAGGGGGTCAATCGGGATGCGGTGTTCTTCTTGATCACACACCGGCCCGGCGACAAGATCCGCAATGAAGTGAACACCATCATAGGCTATCCGTTCAAAAAGGAGTCCGTGGCGCGCGTGGAGGTGGACAGTTCAGCCTTCGAGTTGTTTACCAATGGGGACGGTGCCTGGGCTGAATCCGCGGTTGCGGACCGCAAGGTCGTGGCTGCCATGAAGAAGGGCGCCAAGATGACCGTCAGCGGGGAGTCCTGGCGCGGCACGAAGACGAAAGACAGCTATTCGCTGTCCGGTGTCACCGCAGCCATGGACAAGATCGACGAGCTGTGCAAATAGGCGCTCGCTTCAATTCTCCATAGGGGCCCGGCCCCTAGTGCAAAATGCGCCGGCAGTCGCTGGCATGGCCAAGACCAATGACCGTGATACCGTCGACAGAACACGTCAATCCGAATGCCGGTGCCGTCCGGCCGTCCGGTTCGGATTCCGGCGCGGTGCGCCCCTCGCTCGTAGGCCTCACCAGGGTGCAACTGAGACAGGCGCTGCAGGATTTCGGCATTCCCGAACGGCAATTGCGGATGCGGGCGGGCCAGTTGTGGCGCTGGATGTATAATCGTGGTGTAACGTCATTCGAAGACATGACGGATGTCAGCAAGGAGCTGCGTGCAGCACTCGCCGGGGCGTTTTCGCTTGACCGTCTGGAGATCGTTACCGAACAGATATCCAATGACGGAACGCGCAAGTGGCTACTCAGGCTGGCGCCTGACGAACTTGGCCGGCGTCATGAGATTGAAACGGTGTTTATCCCGGAAGAGGACCGCGGCACGTTATGCATCTCCAGTCAGGTCGGTTGCACGCTGACCTGCTCGTTCTGCCACACGGGTACGCAAACCCTGGTCCGCAATCTGACGCCCGGTGAAATCGCCGGTCAGGTTCTGGTGGCACGAGACCGGTTGGGGGAATGGCCGTCGCAACTCGAAAAGGCTGCTAATCCGCCGGTGTCCGGGCGTTACATTACCAACATCGTTCTCATGGGCATGGGCGAGCCGTTGTATAACTTCGACAATGTCCGCGACGGAGTGGACATTCTGGCGGATGGTGAGGGCGTGTCGCTTTCCAAGCGGCGGATCACCTTGTCGACATCGGGTGTGGTGCCCGAGATCGTCCGGGCTGGCGATGAGATCGGTACGATGCTGGCAATTTCTTTGCACGCCACGACAGATAAGGTGCGCAACGAACTGGTGCCGCTAAACCGGAAATATCCGATTGCCGAACTCTTGCAGGCCTGCCGGGACTATCCGGGCCTGTCCAATGCACGGCGCATCACGTTCGAGTATGTCATGCTCAAAGGTGTGAACGACAGTATTGCGGATGCTAGGCGCCTGGTGCAGTTGCTCAAGGGGATCCCTGCAAAGGTGAACCTCATTCCGTTCAATCCGTGGCCCGGGACCGGTTACGAATGCTCCGACTGGGACACGATCGAGAAATTCGCCGAGATCGTCAACCGGGCGGGATATTCAAGCCCGGTGCGCACACCGCGCGGGCGGGATATCATGGCGGCGTGCGGCCAGCTCAAGTCGGCATCGCAGCGCTTGAGCGCCAGGCAGAAGGCCGAACTGGCGGCGGCCGCTGGCACTGGATGACGAGTGATAGCCAGTAACCGGATGGGAGGGGCGGCATGCGGCCGTGACCGCGCGGAACCGGATCGTGCGGTGGCAGCAAGGCGGAACTGACATGGACGGCATGATCACACGGTTGGCGATCATCGTGCGGGACGTGTTTGTCCGGTTCACCAGCAATGATGGAATTCCGCTGGCGGGTAACATTGCGTTTTGTACATTGCTTGCTGTCTTTCCCTTTTTGATCTTCCTCACCGCGCTGGCCGGTTTTCTGGGCGATGAACATCTGGCGCAGACCGTCGTCGACTATCTGCTTGCCGTTGCCCCGAAGGAGATTGTCGATCCGGTTGAAGACGAGATCCATGCCTTGCTGACCGTGCCGCAGGGCGGTCTGCTGACGATCTCGATCCTGTTCACGCTCTATACGGCGGCTGGCGGTGTGGAGAGTGTAAGGGTTGGGCTGAACCGGGCCTATGGATACACGGAAACACGGCTTTGGCCGTTTCGTTTCGTGCAGAATGTAGGCTTTGTTATAGGCGGCGCCATCGTCCTGATAGCGCTTGCTCTGCTGATTGTCTTCGGTCCGCTTTACTGGGGGCGGCTTGAGGCGTGGGCCCCCGTACTGGAGGAGTTTTCCGGAATTTTCCACCTGTTGCGGCTGCCGGTCGGCCTCGGGCTGATGTTCGTCGGTCTTGTGCTGGCGCACAAGTTTCTGCCGGTGAAACGCCACCCGCTGATCGAGATCCTCCCGGGGATCGTGATCACCATGGTGCTATGGTTCCTGTGTGCGACGGTCTACGCCGTTTATCTGGCAAAATTCGCCCGGTTCCAGCTGATGTATGCGGGTTTGGCGAACGTGATCATCGCGCTGATCTTTCTCTATATCACTGCCTTGATCATGATCCTGGGCGGGGAGATCAACCAGTCGCTGATCCGCCTGAGGCGGGAAGGCCGGAACATATAACGGGCCGGCCTTCCGCCTTCAGGGGTGAACCGTTAGAACAGGCCCTCGATGAGACCCTCCTCGTTGAGCCGGATGGCCTCTGCTGACGGTACGCGCGGCAGACCCGGCATGGTCATGATCTCACCGGTGATGGCGACAATGAAGCCGGCGCCGGCCGACAGGCGTACTTCACGAACGGGAACCGTATGGCCGGTCGGTGCGCCGCGCAGATTCGGATCGGTCGAGAAGCTGTACTGGGTCTTGGCCATGCAGACCGGCAGATTGCCGTAGCCTGCTTCTTCCCAGTCCTTCAGCTGATTGCGGATTTTGGTGTCGGCAGCGACATCGTCCGCACGGTAGATCATTGTTGCAACCGTCTTGATCTTCTCAAACAACGGCATGTCATCGGAATAGAGCGGCGCGAACTGGGCCATATCCGAATCGACGATCTCCACGACGCGATTGGCAAGGTCGATCGTGCCGTCGGAACCCTTCTCCCAGTGCTGGCACAGAATGGCCTCGGACCCCTGTGTCTCGACATACTCCTGGACAGCGGCAACTTCGGCGTCGGTATCGGTGATGAAGTGGTTGATCGCCACAACCGCGGGTACGCCGAATTTCTTGATGTTCTCAATGTGCCGCCCAAGGTTCACGCAGCCCTTCTTCAGCGCCTCGACATTTTCCGCGCCGAGATCCTCGCGCTTGACACCGCCGTTCATTTTCAACGCGCGGATGGTGGCGACGATGACGACGGCCTTTGGTTGCAGGCCCGCCTTGCGGCACTTGATGTTGAAGAACTTCTCCGCGCCAAGGTCGGCGCCAAAGCCTGCCTCGGTCACCACATAGTCCGCCAGTTTCAAAGCGGCCTTGGTGGCAATCACAGAGTTGCATCCATGGGCGATATTGGCGAACGGCCCGCCATGGATGAAGGCCGGATTGTTTTCAAGCGTTTGTACCAGATTCGGCTGCAGGGCCTCCTTGAGCAACACGGTCATGGCACCATCGGCCTTGATGTCACGGCAATAGACGGCGGTACGGTCGCGGCGGTAGCCGATGATGATGTCGCCGAGACGTTTCTGCAGGTCGTCAAGGTCGGATGCCAGGCACAAGATGGCCATGATTTCCGATGCAACCGTAATGTCAAAGCCGGCTTCACGCGGAAAACCGTTGGCAACGCCGCCGAGCGAACAGACGATCTGACGAAGCGCACGGTCATTCATGTCCAGAACCCTGCGCCAGGTTACCCGGCGCTGGTCGATGTCCTGTCCATTGCCCCAATAGATGTGATTGTCGATCATTGCCGACAACAGGTTGTGCGCCGAGGTAATAGCGTGAAAATCACCGGTAAAGTGCAGGTTGATGTCTTCCATCGGAACGACCTGGGCATAACCGCCGCCGGCTGCGCCGCCCTTCATGCCGAAGCACGGACCCAGCGAGGGCTCGCGCAGGCAGATCGCCGCCTTCTTGCCGATCCGGTTCAGGCCATCGCCAAGCCCCACCGTGGTCGTTGTCTTACCCTCGCCGGCAGGTGTCGGGTTGATGGCGGTCACCAGAATCAGCTTGCCGTCGTCCTTATCCTTCAGAGAGTTGATGTAGTCCAGGCTGACCTTTGCCTTGGTATGACCAAAAGGAATGAGGTTATCGGAGGAAATATCCAGCCTTCCACCGATTTCGGTGATCGGTTTCATGCTTGCTGCGCGTGCAATTTCAATGTCGCTCTTGACTTCGGCCATGGTGCTCCCTCCGGCAATGTCTCTTGAAGCTTGAATTTGCCGCACAATAGGCGAGCAATGCTGCCGTTTCCAGCATTAAACGACGATTTGATGATCAATGCGACCTTCTCACGGGATAGAATTCCACTTGACGGGACTGCGTAGCACCGTAGCCTGAAACGCGTCCGCGCGTGATTGTCCGTGGTATGACTAAAAGGCAGGTGGTATGAGAAATTTTCATGATTGCACGCGCTCGACGACACATGGCGCAAATGGCATGGTTGCAACGTCGTCGGTGCCTGCGAGCGTCGCGGCGCTGGATGTTTTGCGCCATGGCGGAAATGCTGTCGACGCGGCGGTAACCGCGTCTGCCGTTCTGTGCCTGTGTGAGCCGCAGATGACCGGTATCGGTGGCGATTGCTTCGCGATTATCGGACTGCCGGACGGCTCGGTCGAGGGATTGAACGGTTCTGGCCGTTCGTCCATGCAGGCCGATGCGGACTGGTTGGCGGCTTCTGGTCTAAACACTCTCAAAGACAGTGTTCACGCGGTGACCGTGCCTGGCGCTATCGATGCCTGGGACAGGCTGCTGGCGCGCCATGGTACGATCACACTGGGTGATGCGCTGCAACCGGCCATAACATTGGCGGAAGACGGCGTTGCCGTGGCCCCGCGCACGGCCTGGGACTGGTCCCGCAACATTGAGCTTCTGGCTGGCGACGAAGGCAGTGCGCTGCACTTCCTGCGCGGCGGTGCTGGTCCGTCCACTGGAGAGGTGTTCCGATTTCCTGCTCTGGCCGGAACGCTGCGGCTAATCGCTGAGAACGGCCGTGACGGTTTCTACGCCGGACCGGTGGCAGAAGACATCGTATCCGTCCTGGCCGCGAAGGGGGGCTTACTGACACTGGATGATTTTGCCGCCGCCGAGGCG
>JANQIR010000153.1 GCA_028282065.1 Aestuariivirgaceae bacterium | reverse complement strand
GGTTGAACGTGTCCGTAGTGACCAGCGACGGCAAAACCCAGGGTACCGGCAGTTACGGCATCGGCGGGCGGGCAGGCTATGCCGAGTTCATTGCCGAAGACCGCTGGCAGGCGCTGGTGCGCGAGGCGCTCAGGCAAAGTCTCGTCTCCCTGGAGGCAGAGCCCGCGCCGGCCGGAGAGTTGGACGTGGTGCTTGGCCCCGGCTGGCCCGGTATCTTGCTGCATGAGGCGATCGGGCATGGCCTGGAAGGCGATTTCAACCGGAAAAAGACCAGCGCGTTCGCCGGATTGATGGGTGAACGCATTGCCGCGCCGGGCATCACCGTGGTCGACGACGGCACGCTGGCAGACCGGCGTGGCAGCCTGACGTTTGACGACGAGGGTACGCCCACCTCTTGCACCACATTGATCGAGGATGGGATATTGACCGGTTTCATGCAGGATCGCATGAATGCCAGGCTCATGGGCGTTGAGCCGACCGGTAACGGCAGGCGGCAATCGTTCGCCCACAACCCTATGCCGCGGATGACCAATACCTACATGCTGTCAGGCGACAAGGACCCGCAGGAAATCCTCAGCTCGGTAAAAGATGGACTTTATGCAGTGTCCTTCGGCGGCGGCCAGGTAGATATCACCAACGGGAAATTCGTCTTTTCCTGCACAGAGGCCTACAAGGTGCGTGACGGCAAGATCGGTGAACCGGTCAAGGGTGCGACACTGATCGGCAGCGGCGCGGATGCCTTGAAGCGCATCAGCATGGTTGGCAACGACATGGCGCTGGATCCCGGTATCGGCACCTGCGGCAAGCAGGGCCAGGGTGTGCCCGTCGGCGTCGGCCAGCCGACCTTGCGGCTCGACCGCATTACCGTCGGCGGTACGGCGGTTTGAAATCGCCGGTCCGCAACCACAGACGGTGCCCCCGGATACCGGGATTTACCTTGAAATCTGATTGAAATTGATCCCCTTTGGGGTGGACCAATCAGTGTTCCCCGGGTCACTCCCTTATGACCGACTATCCCGTCGCACCCGGCACGGATGCGCCAGACATCGCTGCGAACGGCCATCGCGCCCGGTTTGTAACCGGCTCGACAATGCGCCATGTGGTGATCATGACGCTGACCGGTGCGGTCGGTCTGATGGCAATGTTCCTGGTCGACTTTGCCGACCTGTTCTTCCTGGCGCTGCTGGGCGAAACGCAGATCACCGCTGCGGTCGGTTTTGCAGGAACGCTGGCCTTCGTGAACCTGTCGATCAGCCTGGGACTGGGCATTGCGGCCGCAGCGCTGGTGTCGCAAAATCTCGGCGCCGGAAAGCCCGATACGGCGCGCCATTTCGCTACCAACGCGCTTGCCGTTACGGTGCTGATGTCGCTTGTGCTGGCCGGCGGAATGGCGTTTTTCGCCGATGAACTGCTTGCCGTTCTGGGCGCGAAGGGAGAGGCTCTGGTTCATGGCAGGGTCTACCTGCAAACACTCACCTGGGGGTTTCCGTTCTGGGCAGCGGCGGTATCGTTCAGTTTCTCGCTTCGGGCCGTCGGAGACCCGCAGCGCGCCATGTACATCACATTAGCCGCAGCGGTCGCCAACGGCGTTCTGGACCCGATTTTCATATTCGGCCTCGATCTTGGCGTGCGCGGCGCGGCGCTTGCGTCGATTTGCGCAAACTTTGCCTCGTTCGCGCTCGGCCTATACGGGCTCGTCCGGGTGCACGGTTTTTTGAACCGGTTTTCCCTGAACCGCTTTGCCACCTGCCTCAGACCAATCTTCTTTGTCGCGATCCCCGCTATCTTGACGCAGCTTGCGACGCCATTTGCAATCGCCTACCTGACACGGGCGACAGCACCGTTCGGCGATGAGGCCGTGGCGGCCGTCACTATCATCAACCGGCTTGTTCCGGTCGCTTTCGGCGTGATTTTCGCCCTTTCCGGCGCCGTCGGTCCGATCATCGGGCAGAACTACGGTGCGATGCGTTACGATCGTGTGCGCAAGACGCTCAGCGACGCGCTGTTGTTTTCGACCATATACACCGTGCTGACATGCGCACTCCTGTTTGCCTTACGTCACCACATTCCACACTGGTTCCTTGCAAAGAGCGATACGGTGCCGCTAGTCACCTTCTTTTGCTCGTGGATGGCGGCAGGCTGGATCTTTGCCGGGGCACAGTTCGTTTCCCAGGCATCATTCAACAATCTCGGCAAGCCGCATTGGTCGACTGCTTTCAACTGGGGCAAAGCGACCGTCGGGCTTATCCCGCTGGTGTATATCGGTGCCAAATTATACGGCCCTTACGGGGTTTTGCTGGGACAAGCGCTGTCATCGGTCATGTTCGGAATTGCGGCGACCGCTACAGCCTTCATACTGGTAAGGCGCATTGCGGTAGATCAGACATGACATGCTCCCGTCCGCATCCTACATAACCTGGATGTCAGTCCTGGACACATTGCTCGACGCCCATCGCGGTAATCTTGCCGCATCCCTGGCGGCGGCCGCCGGTATCTCGCAGGAGCAGTGTCTTGAGTGCCTGCGCAAACTTGTTCCGGAGATCGCCAGCCGCATTCGCGAGAAGGCGGAAGATCCCGAGGATCTCGAACAGTTGTTCGATGTGCTGGAAGACCGCCATCAGGAAGTGGTGCTCGATCAACCTGCAAGCATGCTGGATCGGGTGACACTGCAGGACGGCGAAGACATTCTCAGCCATCTTTACGGGACGCTCGACAGGGCGCGCACGACTGCTGAAAGGCTCGGTGCGCCGCGCGGCGTGGACAGGGATACCTTCACACGCCTGATGACGCCGGTTGCCACCCTCACACTCGCCGCCATGACACGCCGCAACCGGGAACTGACCCTGCTCGCAAGCAGCGGCGGCGGCAAGGAAGGTGGCCAGACCAGCTTTGTAATAGCCATATTGAGCGCGATCGCCGAAGGGATCATGGACGGGCTGACGCGCACATCGAAACAGCACATGCGGCGCCGGCGGCGGACCTACGGCGGCAAAAGAAAACGGCGGCGGCGGACGTCGCGCAACCGTCAGCGCCGGTCGAAAGCCGTGCTGGAGGAGATAATCGGTGATCTGCTGAGCAGAAAGTGATGCGACACTGTCATCAACCAGCCAGTTTGCTAAGCTGCTCTTCGTTTGAATTGCCAGTGGAGTTGGAACATGGACCTCATCGATATGCTTGCAAGCGCCCATTCCGGCCAGGGCCTCGGTTCGATCGGCAAACAGTTCGGACTGGACGATGCCCAAACCAGGACTGCCGTCGAACAACTCGCCCCTGTGGTGGCAGCAGGCCTGCGGCGCAACGGGTCGACGCCGCAGGGAATGGTCGAGCTGCTTCAGGCGCTGCAAGGCGGCGGACATGACCGCTATGTCGACGATCCAGGCGCAGTGCGCTTCGACGATGTGGTCCAGGACGGAAACGGGATTCTGGGGCATATCTTCGGATCGAAGGATGTTAGCCGGGAAGTCGCCCATCGCGCGGCCGGTTCCACCGGTCTTTCCGACGGCATTTTGAAACAGATGCTGCCGGTGATCGCATCCATGGTGCTCGGGTCGCTGACAAAGTCGTTCGGGGGAAGTTCCGCACCTGCAGCGCAGGCCGGCGGCGGGTTGGGAGACATCCTCAGCGACGTGTTGACGGGCGGCAGATCACACGGTGGAGGCGGCGGGCTTGGAGATGTCCTAGGTGACATCCTTGGCGGTGGCGGCCGTGGCGCGGGCGCCGGAAGCGGCCTCGACGGCATGTTGCGCGACATTCTGGGCGGCGGAGCCGGAGGCAGCGGCTCAAGGCGCCCCTCGCGAGAGGATCACGATCACGGGTACCACGAGCGCGACATGCCCTATGACCGCGACGACAGCGGTTATTTTGGCGATGATTCCGGCTATGGCAGCGACATTAACGAAGACGGCTACAATCGTAACCGGAAACGGCTGGACGATATGCTGGGTGGCGGCACCCGGTCCGGCAATGCGGCGGATGAGCTGCTCAACTCGGTCGAACAGCATCTGCGCGGCCGTTACTGAAAGGGGCTTTCTCAGTTAGAGGTTGAACCGCTCATCGAAGGCGTACCCCATTCCCCGCACCGTACGGATCGGATCGGGTTCGCGGCCGCGTCGGATCGCCTTGCGCAGACGGCCGACATGAACGTCGACGGTGCGTTCATCTATATAGACGTCGCGGCCCCAAACCGCATCAAGCAACTGAGACCGGCTATAGACACGCCCGGGGCTCTGCATCAGGTGTTCCAGCAGCTTGAATTCCGTCGGAGACAACTCGATATCGCGGAGACCACGGGTCACCCGCCTGGTCCTGCGGTCGAGTGAGATGTCACCGGCAGCCAGGGTCTCCGCCACCGTTTCGGGATTCGACCGGCGCAGAATGGTGCGGACCCGCGCCAGGAGTTCGGGCACAGAAAAGGGCTTTACGACATAGTCGTCGGCGCCCGTCGCCAACCCGCGGACACGTTCGGCCTCCTCGCCGCGGGCAGTCAGCATGATGATCGGAATGTCCCGGGTATCCGGTTTGGTACGCAACAGCCTGCACACCTCGATGCCCGAAATGCCTGGCAGCATCCAGTCCAGCAAAATGACGTCCGGGCGTTCGTCGGATACCAGCATCGGCACATCTTCACCGTTCGCCGTGCATCTGACACGAAAGCCTTCCGCCTCGAAATTGTACCCCAGCAGAACCTGGATCGGATCTTCGTCTTCCACAATAAGAATGGATGCCGACATCTTGCATTCCCGACTTGTAATCAGCGCTTACGAAATGCCAGCTTATTTGGCAGGCACTTCGAACGGCGTCATGCTCGTTTGATCCTTCTTGGGCCGTTCTTCTTCGATCGCGGTGCCATTGATCATGTAATGGATGTTTTCCGCGATGTTGGTGCAGTGGTCGCCAATACGCTCTATGTTCTTGGCGCCAAACAGCAGGTGGGTACACAAGCCGATGGTGCGCGGATCTTCCATCATGTAGGTCAGCAACTCGCGAAAGATCGAGTTGTAGAGCGCGTCGATTTCCTCGTCGTTGCGCCACACTTCCATTGCCTTGTCTGCGTTGTCGCTACTGTAGGCATCCAGTACATCCTGCAGCTGTTCCAAGGCCAGGTGCCCCATGCGCTTCAAGCCGGTCATGATGCGGCGCGGCGCACCGCCGGACAGCGCATGCGTGCGCTTTGCGATGTTCTTGGCAAGATCGCCAATGCGCTCCAGGTCCGAGGAAATTCGGATGGCAACCATGATCTGGCGAAGATCCTGGGCAACAGGCTGGCGCTTGGCAATCGTTACAACCGCGCGCTCTTCTATCGCCATTTCCAGGGCGTCGATCTTTTCGTCGGCCTCAATAATGTCATCGGCCGTGTCGACATCGCGTCTGGCCATGGCTTCGATGGCCATGCCGAGCTGCTCCTCGGCCAGACCACCCATTTGTGCAAGCATCTGCTTCAGCGCAGCCAGATCTTCGTCGTAAGCTGAAGAAATGTGGTCAGACATGCGTTGTTTTCCTTGTCGAATTCATCAGCTTCCTGCCAATGGCGGTGCGGCATTGTCCAGTTCTAGCCAAACCGACCGGTGATGTAGTCCTGTGTACGCTTGTCCTGAGGATTGGTGAATATCTGATCCGTTTCGCCGACCTCAACCAGATATCCCAAATGGAAAAAGGCCGTCATCTGCGACACACGTGCGGCTTGCTGCATGGAGTGCGTCACGATGACGATGGTATAATTCTGCTTCAGTTCGTCGATCAGTTCCTCGATCTTTGCCGTCGCGATCGGATCCAGGGCCGAACAGGGTTCGTCCATCAAGATGACTTCCGGTTTGGTGGCGATCGCACGGGCGATACACAAACGCTGCTGTTGTCCGCCCGACAGGCCCGTTCCGGGAGCTTCCAGCCGGTCCTTGACCTCGTCAAACAGGCCTGCCTTGGTCAGACTCTCGACAACGATTTCCTCCATGTCGGACTTGGACGCTGCGAGGCCATGGATCTTCGGCCCATAGGCGACATTTTCAAAGATCGACTTGGGAAACGGATTGGGCTTCTGGAACACCATGCCGACGCGGGCACGCAACTCAACCACGTCGATTTTCTTCTGGTAGATGTCGACACCATCAATTTCGATCGTTCCGGTCACACGGGCAATATCGATGGTATCGTTCATACGGTTCAGGCAGCGCATATAGGTGGACTTGCCGCAACCTGACGGTCCGATCAGCGCAATAACCTGGTTCGCCGGAATGTCGAGATTGACATCGAACAGAGCCTGCTTGTCGCCGTAGTGAACCTCGACGTCGCTGCTCTTGATCTTGATGTCGTGTGCCAAACCGGGAGCAATCTTGGACATTTCTTCAGCCGACAGGGGTATTCCTGCATTTACGCTACCTGTTGCATCATTCATGACGCTACCTCCAGTCGATATCCGTTACCATTTCCGCTCAAAGCGTTGTCTCAAGAATATTGCAATGGCATTCATGATGGCCAGAAAGCCCAACAGCACCAAGATAGCCGCGGACGTGCGTGAAACAAAGCCGCGCTCGGGGCTGTCGGCCCAGGCGAAGATCTGGGTCGGCAAGGCGGTTGCCGGTTGCATGATGCCGATATTCTCCACACTTGGAATGAAGGCGTTCATACCGATCAGCAGCAGTGGCGCCGTTTCACCCAGGGCCTGTGCCAGGCCGATAATCGTACCGGTGAGTATACCGGGCAGGGCAAGCGGCAGCACGTGATGCAGGACCATCTGGTGTTTGGATGCACCCACGCCCAAAGCGGCTTCGCGGATCGAGGGCGGAACGGCTTTCAAGGCCGCCCGCGTGGCCACGATAATCGTCGGCAAAGTCATCAGCGACAGAACCATGCCACCGACGATCGGCGCCGAGCGGGGCAGGCCGAAAACGTTCAAAAACACGGCCAATCCCAGAAGGCCGAACACCACTGACGGCACTGCCGCCAGATTGTTGATGTTGACTTCGATGATGTCGGTGT
This sequence comes from Aestuariivirgaceae bacterium, assembly GCA_028282065.1. GTDB lineage: Bacteria > Pseudomonadota > Alphaproteobacteria > Rhizobiales > Aestuariivirgaceae > JANQIR01. Next base: position 5,498 of record JANQIR010000153.1, on the reverse strand, counting down.
AGCGGTTCTTGGGCGCAAACTCCTCCAGATAGATCGCGCCGGCGATGCCAACAGGAAAGCTGATCAGGAAGCAGACAAGCAGCGCCAGGGCCGAACCGGAGATCGCACCGGCCAGACCGGCCAGTTCGGGAAACCGGCTGTCGGCGTTGAAAAACAGCTCCCAGGTAAACGGGGTGGATACCAAATCCTGGGTGACCAGCGCGTCAAACCACACAAAGACATTGTCTGAGGCAAATCTCGGGTTGCGCACCTTGGCCTCACCCGTTCGGAACAGATTATCGTAGTTCGTGGATATCGGCAGGCTGACTTCGGCCGTCTTGCCGACCATATCCGGGTTTGCCTCAACGAAGGCCTGCAACCGCTTTGCGGCATCGCCGCCAAGGATCTCGACAAAAGCGGTGTTCCTTGCCTGCGGGAAGAATGCCTTGAACGCTTCGTTTGCAATGGCGCTGAACTGCCCGGCCGAAACACGCTCAGGATCGAGGAAGACCGTCATCTTGACAACCGTCCTGCCGTCCGGGGCACTTAGGACACCCTGCTGCCTGAGCCCTTCGAACGTGTCTATCCGGTCAAAGGACAAGGCATCGATCTGACGTGGAATCACACCCTTGTAGAGCTGGTCAAACGGGTCCGACACCGGAACCTGAACCTTGACCAGTTTGCCGATTTGATCGGGATTGTCGACCACATAGTCGCGCAGGATAAACGGCGCGCCGGAAGAGATGATCTTCAGCAGATTGCGCTGTTCCTTGCGGCCCTTGACGTTTGGAAAATACCCCAAAAAGGCGTTCCGCACGATCTTGCGGTAATTGGCCTTTTCCGGCGTCTTTGGGTCGATCTGCTTCGAATCCAGATAAACGCCCAGCTCAACCTTCGTTGTGGAGAAGGCCACATAGCCCGCATAGAACAGCGACGTAATCAAAATACCCAGAAGGATCATCGCGAAACCAATCGCCGCGATGCCGTACATCTGCAGACGCCTGTCCTTGGCATAACGGCTCTTGACCCGGCGTTTGGCGGCGTTGGATGCCCAATCGTGGCGGGCGCTTACTGCTGCGCTGGTGGTCACGTCAGTCATATTGTTCCCTGTACTTCTGGACGATCCGCAGAGCGATGACGTTCAGGCAAAGGGTCACCAGGAACAGCACCAGCCCCAGGGCAAACGCCGCCAAGGTCTTCGGGTTGTCGAATTCCGTGTCGCCGATCAGCAACGTCACGATCTGCACCGTCACGGTCGTTACCGGCTCGAAGGGATTGAGCGTCAGCGACGCGATGATACCGGCTGCCATCACAACGATCATGGTCTCGCCGATCGCCCGACTGACCGCCAGCAGGATACCACCCATGATACCGGGCAGTGCAGCCGGCAGGAGAACCGAGATGATCGTTTCGCTTTTGGTTGCACCGAGGCCGTAGGAACCATCGCGCAAGGACTGCGGGACGGCGGCAATCGCATCGTCCGACAGGGAAGAGATAAAAGGTATCAGCATGATGCCCATGACGCCGCCGGCCGCCAGCGCACTGTTCGGAGCGATGTCGAAGCCTATTGCCTGGCCGAAGTTGCGCATGGCCGGCGCCACGACCAATACGGCGAAAAATCCGTAAACGACCGTCGGGATGCCGGCGAGAATTTCAAGCAGCGGCTTGACGACCGCGCGTACCTTCGGGCTGGCGTATTCCGTCAGATAGATCGCAGACAACAGACCGATCGGCGTGGCGACCGCCATGGCGATGAACGCAATCAGCAGCGTGCCCACATAGACAGGGATCGCGCCGAACGCGCCGCCTGCGGTGACCTGATCGGCCCGAATGGCAATCTGCGGTTCCCAGTTCAGGCCGAAGAAGAACTGCAGCGGGGAGACCAGCTGGAAAAACCGGTATGCCTCGATGGCAAGCGACGTCACGATCCCAAGCGTGGTCAAGATCGCGATCGCCGAGCAGAAGATCATCAGACCATCCATGACGTGCTCGACGCCCTGGCGCGCCCGGAAATCCTTTGCGATGCGCGCGCGGGCAATCAGCATCGCCACCAGCGCCAGCGCAATGGCCGCTGCCGCCATGGCCCAGCGGGCAATCGACTGCCATGCATTGTAGCGCTCGGCCGCCTCCACGACATGCGCGGCAGGCGTTCCGAATATAGCGCCTCCGGCAACAGACTTGACCTCACTGATCAGCAAAGCCAGCTCGGACTGAGACAAGCCGGCGATCTTGTCCGCCGGTAAGCTGCGCATCAGCAGCACATCAATGACGGAACCTTGAAACAACAACCAGACCAGCACCAGAACCAAGGCCGGCACACCGACCCAGGCGGCAATGAAATATCCATGATAATTCGGCAGAGAATGCAGGTTTGCAGCCGTTCCGCTGACGGCCGCCAGCGCTCTTTGACGCCCGAGCACAAACCCCGCCAGCGACAAAGCAATCAACGTAATGAGAACGTAGCCAAACATGTCCCGCCCCGCTTCCGGCAGCCCGACTCAATTCCTCAGGGTCAAGCGCCGCGATTGGCCTTCACTTGTAAATATCGCCCGGCGTGCCGCCACCGGATCGTCTTGTTGTATCAGCCGCGCCCCGGCATTGCGGAGCGCGGCCGCATTTGCCTGAAGGCTTAGGACATCGGCGCGCCGTCGATGGCCTTCTTCTGGGTCTTCTTGAACTCATCGTCCGGCAGGACAACCAGGCCACGCTCGGAGAGATAGCCGTCCCTGCCCATGGCCGCATCGCTGACATACTCTTCGACAAAGTCCTGCATGCCCTTGATCACCTTGCGGTGGGCGTTCTTCACGTAGAAGTACAGCGGCCGGGAAATGCCGTAAGAGCCGTCACCGATCGTGTCCATGGAAGGCTCGACACCACCGATTTTGATCGGCTGCAGCTTGTCGAGGTTCTCGAACAGGAACGAGTAACCGAAGATACCGACAGCGTTCGGGTCAGCATCGAGACGTTGAACGATAAGGTTGTCGTTCTCACCTGCTTCGATGAACGGACCGTCCTGACGCATGGACGTGCAATCGGACTTGACGGCCTTCTTCATGGCCTTCTTGTCGAGCGACTTCTTCTGGTTCGCCCAATAGTCGACCTTGCCCTTGCCGCAAACATAATGGAACACCAGCTCCACGAATGCATCGCGGGTGCCGGATGTCGGAGGCGGCCCATAAGCGATGATGGCGATGTCAGGCAGAGACTTGTCGATGTCGCTCCACTTTTTGTACGGGTTGTCGACTAGCTTTCCGTCGACAGGAACCTTGGCGGCAAGCGCCTTGTAGATCTGCACCTTGTTCAGGTCGATCTGCGCACCCTTGCGGGAGTTGGCGATGGACAGGCCGTCATAACCGATCAGAACCTCGGTGATGTTGGTCACGCCGTTCTTCTTGCACAGCTCCATTTCGGAGGACTTCATGGCACGCGATGCACCGGTGATATCAGGATGCTGCTCGCCAATGCCCTGGCAGAAAATCTTCATGCCACCGCCGGTGCCGGTCGATTCAACGGTCGGAGCGGTGCCACCCTTGTTGGCAAACTCTTCAGCAACAGCCTGGGTATATGGAAAGACCGTGGACGAGCCCACAATCTTGATTTCACGGGCTTCAGCTGCGCCAGCAACGGCAACGGCCATTACGGCTGCGCTGGTGGCGGTAAGGATTGATTTCAGTTTCACGCGGTTCTCCCTCGAGTAGGTACCAGCCGCCATGGAATATGACGGGCGTATGTTCGCGCCGCGCGTCCAGCACGGCGACAGGCAGGGAAGACGTAGCCCCCTGTGGCGATACTTATGTGACGGCTGAATTACAGTTTTATGACAGTTCAAGTATTTGATTTTAAATATTTTTTTCGAATTCAGCCAGATCGTCGACATGTGCCGGAAGACGTATGGCGAAGGTACTGCCATGGCCATGCTCCGAGGCAATGGTCAACCTGCCCCGGTGCCTGTTCAAAATGTGCTTCACAATCGCCAGGCCCAGGCCGGTGCCGCCGCGCATACGGCTTTGCTGCACATTCACCCTGTAGAACCGCTCGGTCAGCCGGGGCAGATGCTCTGATTCAATACCGGGGCCGAAATCCCGGATGGCCAGAACGACATGCGCCTGCGATGCGCCGTTCCCGCCTGGCTGCGCGCTACCTTCGATCTCGATCCGTTTGCCCGAGCCGGCATACTTTATGGCGTTTTCCACCAGGTTGTGGACGACCTGGACCAGTTCGTCCCAGTCTCCGCGAACGGTCAGCTGTTCGTCCAAAGCAAGTTCGATGTGCACATCGTTCGATTGTGCCATCTCAGAGAGAATTTCAACGACATGCCGGGCCACCCGTGACAAATCGACAATGTCATCGGGTTTGAGGTGGACATTCATTTCGATACGGCTCAACGACAGAAGGTCGTTGATCAGCCGACGCATGCGCTCGGCCTGCTGCTGCATCATCCCGAGAAATCTCTCACGCGCCGCATTGTCGTCGCGGGCCGCGCCCTGCAGCGTTTCAATGAACCCGACCAGCGAAGACAGGGGCGTGCGCAATTCGTGGCTGGCATTGGCGACAAAATCGGCCCGCATGCGTTCAAGCTGCTGCTGGTCCGTGAGGTCGCGCAGGAGAATGAGAATACTGGGCATGCCGGCAGGCTTTACGCCGATGGCATGCGGCCTGATCGGCGCGATGAAGGCTTCGAAGCGCCGCTCGATCGGCACGCGGCGTTCATAATCAGCGCTTACCGCTTCGCCCGAGGAGATCACCTGGGAGATTGCGTCCAGAATTGCCGGTGCACGAATGGTTGCGGAAATGTGCTGACCGACCGGATTGGTGTCGAGCGCGTCACAGGCGTGTCCGTTGGCCAGGATGACCGTTCCGGCAGCGTCGAGCACCAAAAACGCATCGGGCAAAGTGGCGGCGACCGCCGAGAGTATCTCAACGTCACCAGGCAGTTCATTCGGCATGTGCGGCACCGCGTGCGGCGGTGTCACATCGGAGCGTGCGACCACTTCTGCGGGAGGGACCGATGCATCCTTGTTCCAAGGCCAGATCATGAGCGAGACTATAGTACCCTGCATATCCATGTCATAGCCGCGTCTTATTACAGATCCGCGTCATAAACCAGATTGTCGATCGGATACCGGAATTGGTATGCGGATCTTTGCCAATTCCGGCCAGTGTCTTATGGTCTGGACATGCACATCGGTAACGTACAATCCGGCGATATGGATCTGGACGACGGACTGGTCAGGTTCCTGGCCCAGACCAAAGAGCTCTGCCCACCCGATTCGGCGTCATTGCCCGCCGACAAGCAGCGTGCGTTCTATAATTGCCTGTGCGCCCGTTTCGCCCGGCCCCGCCCTGAACGGATCACCACGAGCGATCGCACGATTGCCGGTCCCGGCGGTGCGATCGAGATACGCGTGTACGAGCCTGCCGAAGCGGAAAGGCCACCGGTTGTCCTCTACCTGCACGGCGGTGGATTCGTCGTTGGAAACCTTGAAAGCCACGACAGCATTTGTGCTGAAATCGCCGAC